>CAZFVO010000001.1:0-69687 GCA_964522325.1 uncultured archaeon
AAGCAATACCAGCAGCTTAAGTTACAGCGATTTGTAACGACGATATTAAGAAGACATGTGTGAGAGTAGTGCCTCTTACACAGTCCACAATCGAATGGGCAATTGGCCCCACTTCTCTCAACATGATAGTTTTCCAAAACCTTCTCTTTAAAGAACCACTTTCTAAACCTTTCAAAAGTCTCATAATCTTCGTAGTAAAGTTCTGTAATCAGACCTTCTGGACACTTTTTCGTGATCCAAACTTTACCATCTTTCTCCCAGATTACTGCTGGAACTACCTTTCTACTTTCAGGACAGAGTGATTTCGTTCTATGTGGTAGGGGCTTACCATAACCAACGGTAGCCTTCTTTAGAAGTTCTTCAAACTCTTCTTCACTTATTTCAGGATATTGAACAAGATCTTCAACCTCCTTAGTCAGATACTTAAACTCCTTAGCGCCAGTTGGTACACCCGTATATACAAAATCCATAGTTTTCAAATACCTGAAAAACATATAAGGTTTTTCTAAAATTTTACTCAACCTAAATTCTCCCTCTCCCTCAAATCTCTCAGTATGACGAATATAGCAGAATCTATTTCATCATTAACTTTAACATCGACATTCTCCCCTTTCAAAGCTCTTAGTAGAGCATATCCTCTATCTCCACATTCAACTTTCCCAATCTCCTTTCTCACACCAAAGTAAACTTTTCCAATTACACTCTTAATGACAAACATGTCTCCAGCAAATTCATCCTTTCCAAGCTTTCTCGCAACCTCTTCAGCTTTATCAAATGCATGCATGTAATTTATGGCATTCATTCCAAAGTTTCTAAAGACCAAGAATCCTAAAGCTCCGGCTTTGGCATAATGTAAAAGAGCTTCTTCACATCTTTCTCTTTCAAGAACCTTAGCTTTTAAAAAGTGGTACTTAGCCTTAAGGTCTGGAGGGATGTCTGAAATTGTTTCAATCATCTTCAATGTTTCCTTAGCCTTCTCAAAGTTTTCAGTGGTTATGTAAACTGAACAGAGGTTGTTTAAGGCTGTAACAACACCTTTAACATCGTTAAGCTCGTTGTAAATTCTAAGAGCTTCCTTGTAGAACTTCTCAGCTTTCTCAAAGTTCTTACTCCTCGAATATACAAAACCCAAGTTGTTGACTATTGAAGCCACACTTCTAAGTCTTTCAGGTTCCTTCTTAGCTTTAGTATGTTCAATCCTTAAGACATCAATCAAACAGCTCTCAGCCTTTTCAAATTCGTTCAGATCAAGATAAAGTGAGGAGAGTATTAACAGAGCATTCTCTGTAATTTCCTCATTCTTATCTAACGAGAGACTTAAACATTCTTTCAAAGATTCTTCAGCCTTCTTGTATTCTCCTCTAACGTAATAGAGGTTTGCGAGGTTTAGCATGACACCTAATATCCTCTCATCTCCTGACTTCTTGTACATTTCCAAAACACGTTTGTAGTAATGTTCAGCCTCTCTGTACTTCTTTAACACCATATAGAGGTTACCTAAAGTGCCAAGAAGTCTATCCATCTCCTCAACTTTTCCAACAAGTTTCTCTCCAATGAATATCAGCTTTTCAACACATCTATGTCTACCATAAATTTCGTTTGCCGTGCTTATGAAATATTCAAAAGCCTTTGCATAATCCTTAATCATAAGGTAATGATAGGCTTTCTCAGTCTTAATTTCGATAGTTTCATCAAAGTTTTCGTAATATTCAATGGCTTTCCTATGATAGTCCTCCCTATTCTCTCTTACAAGATCTTTAAGAGTTGGGTCAATTATCAGGTAGCCGTTTCTATTTTCAATTAAACCTAAATCGTAGAAGGCTTTAAGAGAATCTAAATCGTAAATTTTTTTGGCAACTTCAATGTTAACTGGAAGATCTATGATTGACAAACTCTTTAAAACTTCTAAGCTCTTATCATCAAATTTCTCAGAGAGTATTTCCTTAAGTCTGTCCCTAACTTTTTTTTCAAAGTCTGGATCGATTTCAAAGTCTTCACCCTTCTCTACAGCATTCTTAACCTTTTTCTCAGCCTCCTCTATGTAATCGGCAATATCCCTTGCATTTAAAATCCTTGCGAGCCTTGCGTAATCTCTCATCGTGCAAGGTTCTAATAGTTGTTCTTTAACCTTTCGTTAAGCTCTGAATACTATTCCAGCGTAACCTACAACTTCAGCCATGGGTTCAACATCACCACTCGTTGAATAATCTACAAGTTCAGCTTTGGCCTTGTAACGATTTGCGTAGATCATAGCAACAGCAATTGCTCCATAACCACAAACGCTTGCCTGCATCTTGTATATCGTATTGTAGTATTTGGAAACATCCATAGAAAGTATGGATTCGATTACAACTCTATCCCTCCTCCTGCACTCATCATCTGGTAGGTAGTGATGCATGTCTGAAGAGGCTATAACAACTATTTCCTTTCCAGTCTCCTCTTTAGCAGTTATTATCTCCTCTGCGACCTCCTTAGCTGTCTCTTCATCTTGCAATCCTAAGCATATCGGAACTATCTTAAACTTCTTTCCAGTGTTTATGTACTGTAAGAACGGAACCTGCACCTCTAGAGAGTGCTCGAACTTGTGTGCGGTCTCATCTAAATCTATTATCTTCTTCGGCATGGCATCGATGAAATCCAAATCTATCTCAACTTCACCTAATGGAGTTAACCACGTGTCGGTTGATACAGCAACTGGGGAACCGTAGCCAGTGTGATTTGGACCTAGTATTACATAAGTCTCAACTTGAGGAATGAGAGAATAAACTCTTCCAGCAGTTCTTCCAGAGTAAACATAGCCAGCATGTGGTGAGACGCATGCAATTACTGAATCGTCTGGATGATAGTCAACAAACTCTCTCAGCATGGCTAAGAGGGACTCTCTATTTGAGGGATAGAACATTCCAGCAACCGCGGGATGCCTCATGAAGTTATTTAAATTTGCATAGATATAAACTTGATGCTTTCAAGTTTACTCACTGAGGAGGGGAAAAGGAGAGCTAAGTGGATCCTTAAGAGGGTTGGATTGATAGATGAGGATGGAGTCATGCCTAAGGTTGAACCTGAAAATCTCGAAGATTATGAGATAGATCTGTTCGATGAGATCGAATACGCTCTTGCCTTCGATTACGAGCTAGGTTACAGCAGGGCTATGAGGGCTATAGATTTACTCGTTAGGAGGAAGAGATTTAGAAGTGCTCTGTACATATGCGATATGATTGGAGATGAGATAGTTAGAAGGGGAATACTGAAGGAAGGAATGGTGTATTACGAGAGACTTGGAGATTTTGAGAAGGCAGGAGAATTTGCAAGGTTGTTGGGTGATATGGAAAGATTTAGAATTTACAAAAGGTTGTCTGAACTGTTTGCTAAAATAAAAAATCTAGATAAATCTACCATGATGTAAAATACCCGAGATCGTATCGAGTTCATCCTCAGAAAGTTCTGTCAATCTATCCTTAATATCATTTCCAACTTTACCACTTTCAAAATCGAACTCCTCAAACGAAACATCCAAACTTCTCGTATCTATCATCGCAAAGCTCGGCTGACTAGCATATACACCACAAGTTCCTGGACACGCCACCTTACCGTACATAGTCTCAACTATAAATCTTTTGTAACCTCCAACGACAAGCATCTCGTACTTCTTAAATGGAGCCAATATGGATTCGTAGTAGCTCGAAGGCTGGTTAGGTTTCACAAGACCATTTATTGGATCGTATGGGCTTCCATACACGAATAAAGATTCGTTATCACCGATTTTTTCGGCTAAAAAGCTAGGAACTTCATTTCTTAACTACTTCTACCTTCTCTTCCGAGCTTATCCCAGTTCCACTCTACAATCTTCCTTTCAAGCTTTGGGAGGCTTTCCTTACCCTCTTCTTCAAGTTCGTGCCATTCAGCGATCAGATTATCTATCTTCCCTCTGACAGCTTTAATTCCATTTTCAACTATGAGTTCGTATGTTTCTTTGGGATAGGGCATGTAGCCAAAGATGCCAAGGATGTAAATCCCCTTTATGTCAAATTTTTCCTTCAACCTCTCAACCTTCTTAAGCAGTGCTCTTAAAGCAACAAGTTTCCGGAAGATTTGAAGCCACGATGATCATGGAAGAAGTTTGTAGTCAGTATATAAGCCTTTGTATGGGTATTATGAGAATGTCTCTTGCACCGACCTTCTTCAGTCTCTCCAAAACCTCAAAAAGCCTATCCTCTTGAACAACTACATGCACAGCCAACATGTTTCCGTTCTCAACCTTCATTACAGTTGGACCTTTCAAGCCGGGAACGATCTTTTTAACTTCACCGAGAACATCAGCGGGAACATTCATCATGAGATACATCATACCTTTAGCGTTCAAGACACCCTGAATCGATGTTACAAGCGCTCTAACCTCAAACTCGTTTACAACATCCTTATTTGCAATCAAAACAGCTTCAGTTTCTAGGACAGTCTCAACAACTCTCAAATTGTTCGCCCTCAAGGTCATGCCGGTTGAAGTTAAATCTAATATTGCATCTGCTATTCCTATGTATGGTGCATTCTCACAAGCTCCACTGACCTCAACGATCTTCACACTTAAACTCTTCTCCTTGAAAAATCTATCAGCTATGTTTTTAAACTCTGTAGCAACCCTCTTCCCATCTAGGTCTTCAATTGAGTTCACATCTGAATCTACAGGAACTGCAACGACTAGTTTGGCCTTTCCAAAACCAAGTTTTAGAAGGACTTCAACCTCAACGCCAGATTCAACAACCATATCGTATCCAGTTATCCCAACATCTGCCGATCCGTTTGCGACATAATGAGGTATATCCCTTGCTCTTGCAAATAAAACGTTGATATTTGGATTGTTTGTTGGGACTATCAACCTTCTTTCAGTTCCCTCTGCTCTTATACCAGCTTCCCTGAGTAATTCTAAAGCAGGTTCGCTCAACCTACCCTTGTTCGGAACTGCGATTATCATCCTTCTCAAGTTGATTGAGGGTTTATAAAAACTGTCAGAAAACGTCGATCTCATCGTTTATGATCATATCTGTTATTTTTGTAACGTTTTCGAGCCAACCTTCAGCAATCTCTACAGCCATCTTTTCCATCCTCTCAACGTCGTAACCCTTCTTCGGAATTATTTGAATATCAACAGCCTTGGGCTCATTTATAGGTTTTCCTATCTGGCTTAGTATCTTCACATAAACCTCTTCAATTCCTTCTATGTTCTCATAGCAATCCTTTGCAATGAAGTTTGCGAGTACATTGTAAATCTTTCCTACGTGGTTTATGGGGTTTTTACCTGCTGAAGCTTCCATGCTCATAGGTCTGTATGGAGTAATTAGTCCGTTGCATCTGTTTCCTCTTCCAACACTTCCGTCATCACCGCACTCAGCTGAAGTTCCCGTGACCGTCAAATAAACGCAACCCCTTTCGTAATCATCGGCAGTGTTTATATGAACATCTACATCTCTCTCAGTGTACTCTCTAACTATATCTTTCACCCATTCGGTCAAAGCATCTTTAACAGCTATGTACTCCTTCACACTGTTGAGATATTTATCTACCATAGCGCAGGCTATTGTGAGCGTTATCCTGTCTCCTTCCCTTAGACCCATGACCTTTACATCCTCTCCAATAGCCTTCTCCTCTCTTCTAAATTCATTGTATATCCTCCTTTCGACATTGTAAACGAGCTTTTCAGTCTCTGTAAGTGGAGCGAAGCCAATTCCAAACGATGTGTCGTTTGCGAGTGGAGCTTTACCAGATCTCCTCATAAAAACATCCTGTAAGTCTGTACTTCCTTCTCCAATCCTTACATCGAATATAATGTCTTCATCTGGATTTAGATTTGCCAAAGTTTTTCTTATGTACTCCTTAGCAGCCTTAAGGGCAATCTTATCTGTTGGAATCCAAGTGCCCTCAAACTCCTTCGTAGCTCTCCCAACGAGTAGGATAAAGATGGGTTGTACTATCTCTCCACCCCCAAAGGCAGGCTTTGACTTTCCAGCAACTATCTGTGTTTCATCTGTGTTGTGGTGGAGAACGATACCAAACCTCTTTATATATTCCCTACTCAAAGCTCTGCTCATAGATTCCGCTATTCCATCTGCAAGGGTATCTGGATGTCCTACTCCCTTCCTCTCAACAATCTCGATCTTTTGCTTCTCTACTGGCGTTTGAATGAGTTTCTGAACATGAATGTTCTTCATAGCTTTGAGAATTTTGAAAAGGGATATAAGTTTTAGGGTTTTCAGAGAGTAACGCATTTATAACGATTTATAACGATCGAAGCTGTCAGAGGTGATGAAATGAGAGAGGTTTTTGAGGAGTTTATAGAGCTGATAAAGCTTGAGGATGTTACAAAAAGTGAGGCAATGAAAGAGTTCTTTAGAAAACTGAATTCAATGGAAATAAAAGAGTTTAACTGGGCTGATGAGGTGTTTGAAGGCATTCATACTAGAAATGATGGTAGTAAGATAGCTTTATACTGGGTCGATTTAGAGAGTGGAGAGGAGAGAAAGTTCAGTTATAGGGAATTTGCTAAGATATCCAGTGGAATTGTCAACTTCTTAAGGGAATGCGGTGTTGAGAAAGGTGATTTTTTCCACTTCATGCTCCCTTTAATTCCTGAGGTATGGTTTAGTCATTACGCAACGGTTAAAGGAGGCTTCATAGGAGTTCCAAATGCAAATATACTAAAGGAGAGGGACTTAGAGTACAGATTCAAGATTGCAAAACCATCAGCAATAATAGCAGATGAAGTTTCGGCTAGGGTAATAGACAGAGCTCTTGAGATGGCCAACGTTGAGCCAAAGGTAAAGGTGGTCATTGGAGACAGGAAAGGATGGGAGCCATTTGATTCAATAGAACCAAAAGACTGTGAAGGAGCAAGGACTAAAGCTGATGATCCAATATTCTGCTTCTTCACATCTGGAACAACTGGATTACCTAAAGGAGTAATCCATACAGCTGTGTCTTATCCAGTGGGGCATCTCTCAACAGCTTGTACAATAAACGTAAAGCCAGATGACATTCATAATAACCTGAGTGCTGCTGGATGGGCTAAGTTCGCTTGGAGTTCATTCTTTGCACCATTCATAGTTGGAGCCACGGTTTTAGGTCTACACTTCATCAAGTTCAAACCTGAGAAGTACCTTGAGGCTGTTGACAGCTACGGCGTGAGTACATTCTGTGCACCTCCAACCGCTTGGAGGATGTTCATGCTCGTAGATGTTAAGCAGAGAGGCTTAAAGTTTGAGAATCTTAGAGAGGTTGTCAGCGCTGGTGAACCACTCAATCCAGAGATATATCATAGGTGGAAGGAGTGGACTGGAACCGAGATCAGAGATTTCTATGGACAGACTGAAAGCACAGCAATGATAGGAAATCCACCGTGGTTTAAAGGTAAAATTGTGCCTGGCTCATTTGGAGTTCCAACGTACATGTACGACATTGTTCTGCTCGATGACAATATGAACATGATAACTCAACCTAGGGTTGTTGGACATATAGCTGTAAGACTAAGCAGATGGAGGCCAATAGGACTTCTTAAGGGCTACATTGGCAACGTTAGGGAAGATGCATTCGTCGGTGATTATTACCTAACGGGAGACAAGGCTTACTTCGATGAAAAAGGCTATTGGTGGTTCGTTGCAAGGGCTGACGATGTCATAAAGACTTCAGATTACAGGGTTGGTCCCTTTGAAGTTGAGAGTATTCTGCTTGAGCATCCAGCTGTAGCTGAGGTTGCGGTGGTTGGTAGTCCAGATCCGATAAGGTGGCAGGTAGTTAAGGCTTTTATCGTATTAAAACCAGGTTACAAGCCATCAAGAGAACTAGCCTTGGAACTTTTCAAGCACTGCAAAGAAATATTGGCTAAGTTCAAAATACCGAGAATAATAGAGTTCGTTGATTCACTACCCAAAACTATTAGTGGTAAGATAAAGAGGAAGGAGCTTAGAATGATGGAGGAAGAGAGGAAGAAGAAGGGTGAAAGGGGAGAGCATGAATACTTCTACAAGGACTTTCCTGAGCTGAAGGGGTGATTTTATGCCTTACAGGAGTTTTGAAACGTTTAGGGACGTTTTAGAGAGAATAGCCAACAAGTATCCGAACAATCCAGCCATACTTTTTGATGGGGTGGTCATAAGCTACAGTGAGCTTTTTGAGAAGGCAAATAGACTTGCATATGCGTTGTATAAGCTTGGAATAGGGAAAGAAGACAAGATCAGCCTCTGGATGCAGAACACGCCGGAGTGGGTAATAACTTGGTGGGCAGTTCCGATGATAGGAGCTGTTGTCGTGCCAGTGGATCACTGGTATAAAGAGATAGAGGCCAAACACATCATATGTCATTCAGATTCGAAGATGGTGATAACATACCGCTCATTTGGAAAGTGGGACTTTATATCGATTCTCAAGAAAATAAGGGATAAAACTAAGCTTGAAAATATAGTTTCTGTTGGAGATGCAAATAAAATTGATGGAATTGAGTTTGAAGAGCTTTTGAAGATGGGGAAGGGCTGGAGGAAGGATGAGGAATTCTTGAAAGTTGTCAGGAATGTTTCTCCAGATGACGTTTGTTTAATACTTTACACGTCTGGAACTACTGGAACTCCCAAGGGCGTTATGCTTTCGCAGTATCAGATAATTAAGAACGCCTACGATCAGGGGGAGAATTTAAAAGTCACATCAGAAGACAAATTAGTAGTCCCAGTTCCATTCAGCCACTGTTTTGGCTGTGTCATGTCCATAACACTAATGGCTTGCTTTGGGGGTGCTATTGCTCCACTCTTGGTCTTCAACGAGAGAGATGCACTAGAAACTATAGAGAGGTACGGTTGCACGATGATACACGGAACACCAACGATGTTTAACAGGGAAATAAAGCTGTTCAGAGAAGAGAATTTCGACACGTCAACGCTCAGAACTGGAATCATGGCTGGAGCTCCATGTCCAGAAAATTTAATGAGAGCTGTAATGGAGGAGATGGGTGCAAACCTCTGCATAACATACGGATTGACTGAAGCTTCTCCTGGGATAACCATGACTAGCTTGGACGACAGCATAGAGGATAGAGTTAAGACTGTAGGAAAACCTTTGCCAGATATAGAGGTAAAGATTGTCGACGATAATGGAAGAGAACTACCACCAGGCAAGGTTGGTGAGATAATCTGCAGGGGTTACAACGTCATGAAGGGATATTACAAGGCTCCGGAGCTTACGGCCAAAACGATAAGGAATGGGTGGTTATACACTGGCGATTTGGGGGTTATGGATGAGAGGGGATACATAACTTTCAAAGGGAGGAAGAAGGAGCTAGTCATCGTTGGAGGATACAATGTCTATCCGATTGAAATAGAGAGCGACAGTTCGAGAAAGTTCATGAAGTTGCAGTGGTGAGAGTGCCCGATGAGGACTTGGGTGAAGTAGTGGCATGTGCTGTAATTCCAAAAGATGGAGTTAAGCTCGATCCTCAGGAAATAGTGGATTTCTGCTATGGCAAGATTGCAAGTGCAAAAGTTCCGAGATACGTTTACATCACTGACTCTCTGCCAGTCAGTGGGAGGGGTAAGGTTCAGAAGTACAAGCTCGTCGAAATTTTGAAGGAACTCATTAAAAAAGGAGAAGAAGATTGTTCCTACCGCAGTCAAGATCAAATCTAAGGATAAATAAAGATAATTTTTATCTCAAATCCAATATTCTCTTTGCCTTACCTTCAAACCTTTCAAGAGTTCCCTTTTCAACGAGCTCGACATTTACCCTTATTCCAAGCTCTTCCCTCAAAACATTCTCTATTTTTTTCTTTAACCTCTCCAAATCAGCCAGTTCACCAGTGAAAAACTCGTCTTTAACCTCAACTCTCACTGTCATCTCGTCTAGGGCGCCCCTTTTGGTCAGAACTATCTGGTAGCTTTCCCCAACCTCTGGGAGTTTCATCAGCACATGCTCAACTTGGCTTGGAAAGATGTTCACACCTCTAACTATGATCATATCGTCGGTCCTTCCCAATATCCTATGAATCTTGGGATGCGTTCTTCCACAACTGCACTCGTCATCCATTATAAACGTTATATCTCCCGTTCTGTACCTTATGAGAGGTAACGCTTCCTTTGTGAGTGGGGTAAGTACTAATTCACCCTTCTCTCCCTCACTTAAAGGTTCACCTGTTTCAGGATCGACAATTTCGACAATGTAATGATCAATCCATATGTGCAAGCCATTCTGCTCTTCACACTCAAATGCCACACCCGGTCCATTCATCTCACTCAAGCCATAGCTGTCAAAAGCTTTCAAGCCGAACGAATCTTCTAACTTTTTCCTGAGGGATTCACTCCAAGGTTCTGCTCCAAAGCATCCTATCTTTAATCCTATATCGCTTGGATCTATTCCCATACTTTCAGCTACTTCCTTTATGTGTAAAGCATAGCTTGGTGTGCAGTGAATGGCTGTAGTTCCAAAATCAAGCATGAACCGAATTTGCCTTTTTGTGTTCCCCGTTCCAGATGGAATAACCATGGCTCCAATTCTCTCAGCTGCATAGTGAAATCCCAAACCGCCAGTGAAAAGAGTGTAACTTACCATATTCTGAAAAACATCATTTTTTCTGACCCCAGCCATGTACAAACATCTTGCACAGAGATTTATCCAGTTCTC
Organism: uncultured archaeon; assembly: GCA_964522325.1. Taxonomy (GTDB): domain Archaea; phylum Halobacteriota; class Archaeoglobi; order Archaeoglobales; family Archaeoglobaceae; genus Archaeoglobus_B. The sequence continues at coordinate 10,651 of CAZFVO010000001.1, forward strand.
CAAATCCCTTGCCGTGTATCCAACAACCTTTGGCTTGCCAGTTGTTCCGCTTGATGTGTGAATTCTAACTATATTTTTCTTTGGTACAGCAAACAATCCAAACGGGTAGTTCTCTCTTAGATGCTCTTTGGTTGTGAACGGTAACTTGGCAACATCTTCGAGCGTTCTTATATCGTCTGGATGTACACCTTTCTCTTTAAAGGCCCTTCTGTAAAAGGGAACGTTATCGTAAGCGTGTCTGATAACCCACTTTAACCTTTTAAGTTGAATCTCTTCAAGTTCCTTTCTCGGAAGAGTCTCCTCTTTCTGCCAGTATTTGTCAGAGTGTGGCATAGTTTCAAAGTGCTGATGTTGTATATATCTGTTCCGATAGTATTTTGACTCCTGCAATCGTTAAGGATCTGTGAAGGTGCTCGTGTGTGGTAAGGGTGGTTGTGGTAAGAGTACCGTAGTTGCTTTGATTGCAAAGGAATTGGCAAGAAGGAGTTTTAAGGTCTTGGTGATTGATGGAGATGAGTCAAATCTGAGTTTACATAAGTTTTTAGGTGTTGAGAAGCCAAGGGAGTTAAAGGAGTTGTTCAGCAGTAGAAAGGAGATTTTTGAAAAGGTTAAGGAGCTCAACATTAAAAGTATCGATGATATTCCAAAGGATTTCGTTAGTGGAAAAGATGGAATAAGGTTGTTGTGTATTGGAAAGATCCATAGATTCGGTGAAGGCTGTGCTTGTCCTATGGGTGCCTTACTGAGAGAATTCCTGAGGAACTTACAGACTACAGATAGAGAATTCGTTGTCGTTGATACTGAAGCTGGGGTTGAGCACTTCGGTAGAGCGGTTGAATTGGGATGTGATGTAGTCTTGGTTGTTCTTGATCCTACTTATGAGTCGATCGTTCTTGCGGAAAGGATTAAAGACATGAATTTAAACAAGCCCGTATACTTTGCACTTAATAAGGTTGATGAGAATACGAGGGAGATCATGAGGAAAAATGTCGATGCTATCGCTGAAATTCCATTTAGCGATGATATATTCATGAGATGCTTGAAAGGTGAAGAGTTGGAGGGTACTGAGTTGGTTAGGGATATAGTAGACTATCTATTGAAACTTAAATCCCAAACTTCTTAAATCTAAACGGTAGCTTGCCTTTCTCAAGCTTTTTCATCTTTTTCATAACGTCCTTCATAGTTTTGTAGTACTTCAGCAACTCTTTCACATCTTGAGGCGTAGTTCCACTCCCAATTGCAATCCTTCTTATGCGTGAGGAGTCGATTATCTTTGGATTGAGTAATTCCTCCTCTGTCATCGAATCCATTATGACCTTAAACTTCTTCATTTTCTCCTCAGTCATCTCCATAACACTTTCATCAATCTTTAAGCCAAAGCCAAATGGTAATAGCTCAAAAATCTTCTTTATTGGCCCCATCTTCTGCATAGCCTCGATCTGCTTATAGATGTCTTTCAAAGTAAATGTCCCCTTTAGGAACTTCTCGGGATCCAACTCCTCCTCTTTCGCAATCCTCTCAACCTTCTCTATCAAAGCCCTTATATCACCCATTCCCAAAAGCCTTGATACAAATCCAGCGGGATCGAACCTTTCAAAGTCTTCAACCTTCTCACCAGTCCCAATAAAAGCTATGGGAATTCCAATTTCTCTTGCAGCAGATAATGCTCCACCTCCTTTAGCTGTACCATCGAACTTGGTTATGATTATACCGTCTATACCTATAGCCTCATGAAAAGCTTTAGCCTGTCTGCTTGCCAACTGACCTATCGCTGCATCCAAAACAAGTAACTTGTAGTCTGGATTTGCAACTTTGGCAATCTCAATCATTTCATCTATAAGTTCCTTTTCCAAAGCGTGTCTTCCGGCGGTATCAATTACTATCATGTCATAGTCTTTGAGCTTTTTCAAAGCGTTCTCAACGATCTTAACAGCATCCTTACTTTCTTTCTCACCATAGAAAGTTATACCATAGCTTTCAGCCAACTGTTTTAGCTGATCATAAGCAGCTGGACGCCATGTGTCTGCACAAACTACAGCTGCCCTTAAACCTCTATCCTTATAGTATTTTGCAATCTTTGCAGCTGTAGTTGTCTTACCACTCCCCTGTAAACCTACAAGCATAATCTTAGACTTTTTAAGTGGGATCTCCAATCCTTCACCTATTCCCTTAAGCAATTCCTCATAAACTATCTTGATGATGTGTTCTTTCGGACTTAAACCTTCCAAAACTTTCTCACTCAAAGCCCTCTTCTTTATAGCGTCGCTTATTTCCTTAACATGTCTGATATTTACATCCGCTTTTATCAGAGCCCTTTGAATATCTCTAACAATCTCCTCAACGAGCGATTTATCTACTGTAGTAGATCTTGTGATCTTCCTAACAATCTCTTTGAGAGATTCAAGTGCCATCGATTGACATAGATCAACATATTTAAATCGTTAACCATTGATATCATGAACGTTCAGATCGAGTTAACGAATAGATGTAACTTAAACTGCAACTTCTGCATAAGGAACTTCTGGTATGCAGACCTACACGATTTACCGTTTAACTTAGTTGTGGAGATTCTGGATATGTATGATCCCGATAGGGTAATTCTCTATGGCTATGGTGAGCCAACTCTTTATAACCAACTCAACGATGTGATCGAACTTGCAAAGAGGAGAGCTGAAGTAGTTATAGTTACGAGAAACTACAGATTTTACAGAGATGATGTAAATTTGACTTACTCCATTGAAAGGTACTCAGATCTTTCAAAGCTCAGGAGAAAGGTAGTTTCGATGATTTTAACGAAGGATAACATCGATGAAGTTAAGAAGGTTGCTGAGAAATCTGAAAAACTATATCTGACTAATCTAATACCCTACTCGAAAGATATGTACGAAAAATCGGTTTTTGTTGAAATCAGCAAGAAATCTTACGATGTTTGTAAAGATATTGTTGGAGATGTGAAATTTTTGAGAGATTTAGTTTATTTCAAGGATCATGCAATTCAGAAGTATAAAGAGGTATTGTCTGATGTTGGTGAAGTTAATCTTAGATACATCGTTGAGAAGGCGGAGAGGATGAGGACTGCCGAAACTTTTGAAAGGTTTTTACTTGAACTGAAAGAAAATTACGATGTAGATGTTCCAAACGTGTTCGCTTGTGATAGGAAATGTCCATATGAGGATTGTGTATTTGTTAGAGCTGATGGTAAGATCTTTCCATGCATGGAGTTGGCTTACACACATCCATTATATCTGGGTTATGAAACTTTGACAGTTGAAGGTAATTATGTTGACAAGTCTCTACCGTATCCATGGTGTGGTGACTGTCAGTTTTTGGAGGGTTGTTGGTTTGTAGAAAATGGATACGACTGTTATGGAAACATACCAACATGTAGTAGATGCCTATTCAGTGTTGGTATTGCGAAGTGTATTCTGTAGAGGATTCTATGTTAACGCACAAAAATGAATCTTATTAACTTCCTAGCTGAAAGAAATGTAATTAAGTTTTAATATTGAAAATAAAATAAAAATAATTAATGATAATGGAAATTTATCTTTATTTTTTATTCTTTCTTTTTTAAAACTAATAGTTAAAAAATCAAAGACCTGTGGGTACATCTATGAACTCAACATCTACCTCAAACTCACCAGCCAAAACCCTCATCAAAGCCTTAACACCGAAAACCTCTGTAGCGTAATGTCCGGCAAAGACAACATTTATCTTTCCTTCCTTCGCCAAATGATAGACGCTATGATCAATCTCACCAGTTATAAAGATATCTACTTCTTTTTCAATAGCCTCATTCAGTGCAAAGCTACCTCTTCCCGATACTACACCAATCCTTCTAATCTCATCACTTCCGAATCTTAGAACAATAGAATTTGGATTTATCTTTTCCTTAACAACACTCAAGACTTCCTCAATTCTCCTACTTCCCTTAAAGGTTCCAATGTATCCTATTTCCTTACCTTGATATATTCCAAAGCTTTCTGTTGGCTCAAGATCGAATAACTTGAGGATTTGTACATTGTTTCCCAATGAGGGATGGGCATCCAATGGAAGATGTGCTGCGTAGAGCGAAATATCATTTTTTATAAGGAATTCAAGTCTTTTTTTGACTATTCCCTTGACATAGTCTATTCCTCCCCAAATCAATCCGTGATGAACAACTATCATGTCTGCTCCAATCTTCTTAGCTTTTTCAAAGACCTCCATGCAAGCATCCACAGCAAAGGCAACCTTCTCAACTTCCTCCTTTCCCTCAACCTGCAGACCATTGTTTGACTTATCCTCCCACTCATCAACCTTCAAAAGGTCATCCAAAAAGTTAACGATATCGTAAAGATTCATTATTTCACCCCTTTATCTTTTTAATATACCCAACTCTGTAAGTCTTTCAGGTAAATACACATCGGTTACGAAGTTTAGACCGTATTTTGCTAAAGCTTGCTGTTCAGACTTCCTACCCATTTCAAGCTGCAATCTAATTTCTCTCTTCCAAAATTCACTGTCAAAACGTGGATCTGCTAATATTGCATTTAAAGCCTTAATATCTTCATCGCTTAACTTATCTGATGGAAGCTTGTACTTTAGGATGTCTGAAGGTCTTATTCCGACAAAGAGGGCTGAAGGTGTCGCCAAATATTCTGAGAGGTGTGCAGACTTTATGGAGCCGTATGCAACACTTGCATATATCCTATAACTCCAAGGATCCCCATCCGTGAAAACCACAACTGGCAATCCTAACTCAGTGTTCAATCTTCTCAATAACCTTCGAGTGCTTCTTGCTGGCTGACCTTTTAAGTGAACTATTATCGCATTGTAATCCTCATCAAAACCGTTCTCCACTAATCTATCTCTCATACCCCCCGTCTCAATAGCTATCACAAAATCCGCATTACACTCTAAAAATTCCAAGTTGTCCACGTTTGTTGGAATCTGGTAGCCAGCTTCACCTACATCGTCTTGGCAGTGTATTATCCTTTCTCCCCTCCTCGTCTTTTCCCTTATTTTGATGTCTCCAAAGACAGTAGCTCCATCCTCTTCAGGTCTAACGTTAAATGCTTCTCTCTGTAAACCTGTTAAAATTTCAAGATCTTCAATCAACCTATCGCTTTCAAGCTGTTCGTTGAACTTTGCAATACCCCAATTTTCGGAGATGTAGTACAACTCCCTTAAGGTAGAAGATTTGTTTTGACTTAACTGCTCCTTCAAAAATCCGATGACGTAAACCATACGCAAGAGTTGATAGGCACCTCTAACTGACTTTGCCGATCTTACAGACTTTTTATCACCGTAAACCCAAACTTCAGAAACTTCATCGAACTCTATGTTTTGCTTTGTTCTTGTTGTAAGCCTTATCTCTGGTATTTCACCCCTTTTTATCTGCTCATATATATCCTCAACTATGCTGAGAAGTTTTGACATTGCATCCATCGTTGGATAATTAACTCAAAACATAAAAACGTTAATATCCCATAAACAACCTTTCACCCAAGAACTCTGGAAGTCCAGTATTAATTACAGCATCGTAAACCTCCTGAATGTTATAACTCACCCTCTTGAGTTTTATCTTACTCTTTTCCGTGTCATAAATGGCAAAGGCTGATTTAGGATCACCATCCCTCGGCTGCCCAACACTGCCAGGATTTAGGAAAAATAGCCCTTTATGCCACTTAACAAATTGGATGTGTGTATGACCTACAACCACATTTTTCTCAAGCTCCTCCAAGCTATACTCAATACGTGGGTCATTAGGAAAGATGTATTCCTCTAAAGCACGTAAATCATCGGCTGGCATTCCGTGGTAGATATTAAACCAGTTGGTTTCTATGCTTAGAGGCAGGTTCATAAGCCAATCCAAATTATCTTCCTTTAGATGTTCTCTAGTCCACTCTCCAGCCATTTTTGCATAAGGGTTGAATCCAAAGAAGTCACCAGTTATGACAGCGTAATCGTGGTTCCCCATAACACTCTTTATGTCCTGATCCTTGAAGGTCTCAATGACTTCATTAGGGAATGGATAGTAACCTACGACATCTCCAGCACAGTATATTACGTCGCAGTGGTTTAAATGTTTGAGAACCTCTTCAAGAGCTATCAGATTACCGTGAACGTCCGAGATAAGCCCTATCTTCATTGAGTAAAACTGCTCAAGATTAGTTTAAAATTCATTCGAAAACCTTCGAAGTTACTAGGTATAAAAATTATGATACAATAATTTCCGATATTATTTTATTCATCTCTTCAGCTTTCTCCTTAAGGATTTCAAGAGCTTTTATCATAACCTCCCGAACTGGAAGAGCACCTGTTCCTTCTACTACAAAGAGATAATTCTCAGTTTCAGATACATTTATGGCATTCTCCTCACAAACTTTAACACACTCCATACACATGGAACATTTCAAAGTATCAACAACCTTTACCTTACCGTTAAGCTTTAGAACACCCCTTGGACACGCATTTACACATTCGCCACATCCGTTGCAGTCTCCAATTGTTATCTCTGGAATTATCTTGTAATAACATGCAGAAACTGGCTGATACTTTGCGTGCTCCTTTCCAGTTCCTAATCGTGCAACAGCCTCTATCATCAACTGCTGTCCCTCAAATAACTCAACTATTGGAATGTTGTCATAAACAGGTTTTATCTCTGGATCCTCAGATATTAAATCTCCAGAATAGACAACTTTGGGCCCTTCAACATTCAACCTGAAGGAAACCTGACAGTTTGGACACCCTTCCCCGCCACAAACACACCTTTCCGGTAAGTTAAATCTTTTAAGATCGGTCTTTATGGGGATTAAGCCAATCCTATGAGCTATTATTTCATCGTAAAGGAAGGAAGTGTTCATATAGAAAACTACGTAATCCACAGCCATGGTAGGCACTAAGCTTTTCATAGCTCTCCTGAATGAATTTGCCAGAGCTATTGGAGCATCTTTAAGAATAAATTTAATCTTAAGATCTTTTTCCTCAAGTACTTCGATCTTCATGGTGGATCAAAAATAGTAATTAAACTCTCCTTCCTCTCTTTCCACCTGGTGGCCTTGTTCCATCGTGTGGGATCGGTGTTACATCCTCTATCCTTCCGATCTTAAGTCCTGCTCTTGCCAAAGCTCTTATTGCAGCCTGTGCGCCAGGACCAGGTGTTACGTGCTTGTTTCCACCTGGTGCCCTAACCTTTATGTGTACTCCTTCAATTCCCCTCTCCTTAGCGATCTCAGCCGCTCTTAACGCAGCTTGCATCGCTGTGTAAGGATTACCCTCATCTCTATCCGCTTTAACTATCATACCACCACTTATTCTTGCAATCGTTTCACTTCCAGTTATGTCCGTTATCGTGATTATCGTGTTGTTGTAACTGCTGAATATATGAGCTATACCCCACCTTCCCTTCTTAGCCATTTACATCACCCCTTAGCAAAGGGAGAATTTGGATAGAAACCTATCTTACTTTCCTCATCTTTTTCAACTATGTAGCTTGGGGAAGTAACCCTTCTACCATCAACAGCTATATGACCGTGAACTATTAGCTGTCTCGCCTGCTTTATAGTCCTTGCCAATCCCTGTCTGTAAACTATCGTCTGAAGTCTTCTCTCTAAGAAATCTTCAACAGTCAAGTTAAGGATATCATCAAGTGTAGCGTTCTCTTCAAGTATACCCCATCTTGCAAGCTTCTTTATTACCGCATTGGCTTTAGCCCTTGCAATTTCTCCTTCCTTACCAGGTAGGTTAACTTTACTCAACAGATCTCTTGCAACTCTTCTATACTTTCTAAGAATATTCTCAAATCTCCAGAGTTCCCTCTTATTTCTCAAACCGTACTTGATTATAAGTTGAGCTTCCCTTTCAAGTCTAACCTTATCCCAAGGCTTCCTTGGAGTTACATACTTCTTCCTGTGTCTCTTAGGATCACCCATAAGATCACCTCACTTCTTCTTCCTGACAACTCCAACTGTCATTCCCTTTCTACCAGTCGATCTAGTCCTCTGACCTCTAACTTTGTAACCCTTAGCATGTCTAACTCCTCTGTAGCATTTGATCTTGATCATCCTTTCGATATCGAGCATCTTGGCAAAGTCAACATCCTTCGCAAGTAAGTGTAAGTTTTTACCAGAATAAGGATCCTTCCTCCTGTTGAACATCCAAGCTGGAATGTGCTGTTCAAGCTCTTCCTCGACAAACTTCCTAAGTTTTTCGATGGTTTCATCGTCTAGTTCTCCAAGTTTGGCTCTTGGATTTAATCCTAAGGCGTTCGTTATAGCTCTAGCCATTCTTAAGCCTATTCCCTTTATTCCAGTAAGAGCTATCATTACGGGCTTAGTTCCATCCAGATCAGTATCCGCAATTCTGACTATGTGCTTGAACATCTTTATTGCAAACCTCTCAACTGTATTTAAAACTTGTCACCACAACCGTTTAAATTTTCGAGTGAACTTTCAAACATGTTCTATGATGTTAGGGAGGTTGAAATGTATACCCTAAAGATCTCGATAGAGAATGGGAGGGTAGAAAAACTGAAAATGGATAGGTCAAAGGGGAAGGCGTTTAGAGTATTAAAGAACGGTTTTTGGGGTTACTTCGTTGGTGATGTTGACGAAAGGGAAGGAATAGCCTTAGCTGAGAAGAACGTCGTTGGAAAGGGTAATTCAGATGTTTTAAGAGTAGATTCAAGTGGAGAATTTATCTTAAAGCTTAAAGAAGATTTTAGAGATCTGTCGATTGAGGAAAAGGTAGATTTCCTTAAAGATGTCGAAAAACATTTGAAGGGTGATAAAATTGTTAGCACGAGTGTGTCGTATTTTGAGAACATTAGAAGGGTTAAATATCACGATTCTTATGGCAACGAAGTCTTTTATGAAGTTCCAAGAATAGGGATGGTTATATCTGCCGTAGCTAAGGATAAAACTCTTCAATTTTACTCCAAGAGAATAATGAAGCCAGCGGGATTTGAAGTCTTAGATAATGCTTATGACTTGGCTGAAGAGGTTGTGGAAGTTCTTTCAAAGCTTGTGAATGCAAAAACTCCACCATCTGGCATGATGAATGTGATAGCAGATTCAAGCTTAGCTGGTGTGTTTGTACATGAGGCGTTTGGTCATGCGGTTGAAGCTGATCACATATTGCAAGGTGCAAGTGTTTTGGCGGATAAGCTTGGTAAGAAAGTAGCCGATGAAAGTGTTAACATTTACGACGATCCAACGATCGAGGAGTTTGGATTCTACCCTTTTGATGATGAGGGGGTTAAGGCTGAGAAAAAAGTGATTGTTGAGAACGGCATTTTGAGGAACTTTTTGCATTCAAGGGAAACTGCACTCAAACTTAACTCAAGAGCTGGAAATGCTAGAGCTGAAGGGTTGAAGTTTCCCATAGTTAGAATGAGCAACACGTATTTGGATAAGGGTGATTACGAGTTTGAGGAACTTTTGGAGATTGCTAAAGATGGTGTGTACCTAATTGGATCGAGAGGTGGTGAAACAAATCCAGCGACTGGCTACTTCCAGTTTAACGCTCAATACGGTTATATAATTAAAAATGGAGAAATTTATGAGATGATTAGGGATGTTTCTCTCAGCGGCTACACACTTGAAATACTAAAAGATATTAGGATAGGAAAGGATCTCAGATTTGATCCAGGTTTCTGCGGTAAAGAGGATCAGCTTGTTCCAGTCTCAGACGGTTCACCATCCATACTGATAAGAGCGTTGGTCGGAGGTGGAAACGAATAATTGTTAAGTTAATCAGCTCCGCTCAAGATGTGGGGTGGATGGGGGTTAATAAGCCCGAAAGGGCAGAGCTGAGTAGATAGATGAATATGGGGGTTTTCCGAAAACCCTCTAATGAAAATAGAAGGATGGAACGTTCTCTACTACAAGACTAGCGGAAAATCAGAACGGGAAGTTGATCAGAGATGGGACTATTCATCACAACTCAGTTACGGCCACACTCATCATCTCTCAAGATGTTTATCAAACTGTAAATATTTCTTACTCAAGTCTGTTCCTATCGAGTATGGACATCAACTCGCTCAGATCAAACTCGCATATGCCTATAGCAAAATCTGCACATCCATAAGAGACTAGCAAACTGTCATCAATAATACATGCTCCACAAGGAAAAACGACGAACGGTCTGTCACCGTATATTTCGTAAACTTCCTTAGGCTCCATTATGTAATGAGGTGTTACTGCAGTTATCTCCAAATCTTTACTCATCGTCATTGCAAAAACCTTGTAGGCCTTAGATCCCCTTTCAAGCCCATGGAGTAAGAAGAGATATTCCCCATCAACCTCAACTGGTGGTGTACTCCAACCTATCTTCTCCTCAAAATCAGCTTCAGTCATTACTATGACGGTGTTCAAAAGAGTAGATTCCTCGCAACCTTCATATATCGCATCTACATCACTTATCGTAAGGTAAAACTTCTCTTCGTTGGTGTGAGGTCTATGAAAGAGCTTCAAACCATCCTTTGTGTTCACGAGGAAGGCATCCTTATCGCTGACTATGTTTCTCCTGATATGCTCAGGGAATCTGTGAACACAGATCTTTCTCCATCCACCTTTTTCTTTAACGGCTGTAACTGGTAGTGTTCTCTCCACTCTTATATGTGGATCGAAGTAAGCTACAGTTCTACCACAATATGTCATAAAGAGCTTTCCATCTATTACAACTACCCTTGGATCCTCAACACCCCATATATCGTACTTCCAACTTGGATAAACAACAAGTTCGGCCGAGTGGTGAGATGATGTAGAATTCAGATAGAGATCTGCTAAGGATAACCTTATTTCCGCAATGGCACTTGCATATACGTAATAACCTACGACGATCCTCGCGTATATGAAAACGTCATCTCCATCTAAAACCATGGCTGGATTGAACGCAGTTACTGGGTTTGAAACTGGAAACCTTTTCAAATGTATCCTGTCAGCTGTTATGACCGTCAATCTCTTAGCTATATCGACTGTGTAATTCTCTCTTCCTTTTGAAGCTTCATGAGCGTTTTCTAAGAATCTGAACATGTCATTATGACTTTAGCAACGAATATAATTATATCGATTTGAATATTCGGAAAAACTTTAAAAGTGCTTGAATCTAAAAATATTTTGATGAGAGTGCTAATTTTGGCTGGTGGGATAGGTGAAAGGTTATTTCCGTTGAGCAGGATGAAGTACCCAAAACAGTTCTTAAGGTTCAACGGTAAAAGTCTCTTTCAGATGACAGTTGAGCGTGCTTTAATGATCTCAAAGGACATATATGTTGTCACAAATGTCGAACACAGCTTTATGGTGGAGAGAGAGTTAAAAGAGATAGATGTCGATGCCGAAATAATATCTGAACCTATGCCAAAGAACACCCTACCAGCTATCTATCTGGGGATGAAGAAAATAGTTGAAGATTTTGGTAGATCGAAAGTTGCGATTCTTCCATCCGATCATTTGATCGAAGCTGATGAAAGATTTACATCTGCCTTTGAAAAAGCTGAAAAGCTTGCGGATGATTACCTTGTCACGTTTGGAATAAAACCAACAAAACCACACACTGGTTACGGTTACATAAAACCTAAAGAGTCGGTTGACGGTGGTTTTATTGTTGAAAAGTTTGTCGAAAAGCCTGATTATAAGACGGCTAAGGTCTATGTTGAGAGTGGATACCTGTGGAACAGTGGAATGTTCGTTTTTGATAGTGAAATCTTCTTTGAGGAGTGCAGGAAGTATGCAAAGGATGTTATGGATAAGGTTGATGAAGGAAAGTATGAGGAAATAGATGCTGTATCAGTTGATAAAGGTATATTGGAGAAGTCAAATAGAGTTGCGGTTGTACCTTTGGATACGTTTTGGAGTGATGTTGGTAGTTTCGATGCGATTTATGAGATAATCGAGAAGGATGAAAATGGTAATGCTATAAGAGGTGAATTCTTAGGTGTAAATTCGAAGAACAACTTGATCATAGGTGAAAATTTGGTTACAGCTGTGGATGTAAATGATCTAGTTATAGTAAGTACGAAGGATGTCACCCTCGTATGTCCAAGGGAATCGTCACAAAAGGTTAGAGATATCGTTAAAACTCTCAGAAGTAGGAAAGATGAAAGGGCTGAGCACCATGTAACAGTTTACAGACCTTGGGGATCTTATACCGTTCTTGAGGAAGGAAACGGATATAAGATAAAAAGATTAACGGTTTTACCTGGAAAAAGACTAAGTCTTCAGATGCATTATCATAGGAGTGAGTTCTGGGTTGTTGTTAAGGGAACCGCAAAGGTTATCGTTGAAGATAGAGAGTTTTTACTTAGGAAAGGAGAGAGTACGTTCATACCAATGGGTGCCAAACATAGACTTGAAAATCCTGGAAAGGTTACTCTTGAGGTGATAGAGGTTCAAATCGGCGAATATTTAGGGGAAGATGACATCGTAAGGTTTGCAGATGACTTCGGAAGAGCTTAAGCCGCCGCCGGGATTTGAACCCGGGACCTGGTGATTACGAATCACCCGCTCTACCAGGCTAAGCCACGGCGGCTTACCTTTTAAATTCACTCAATGCTTAAAAATGTTTTTCATTGTAAAGCTTATTAATTGTTGACTAGTATTTTCTTTGTGGTAAGGGGATTGGAGAGATATACAAAGATTAACAACAACGAAGCTGTAGCAAAGTTTCAGATAGTTAAAAGAATTGAAGCTGAAAAACCAAGCGACATTAAATCAGCACTTGAACTACATTCATCATTGAAAGAGGAGTTCAAAAGAGTTCTGAGGGATGAAGGGAAAAATTTAGACTTACTCGAACTTGAACCTCCTAAATACTCATTTCTGGATCTTAAGATATACATTTTAAGGGAGTGGTTGAAGAACTGTAACTTCTGTGAAAGACGTTGTGGTGTTAACAGGTACAAGAAGCTTGGATTTTGCAAATGCGGTGTTAGAAGTTACTACTCGAGTGAGTTTCTCCATATGGGTGAAGAGCCAGAGTTAATCCCATCTCACACGATATTTTTCAACCGTTGTACGTTTAGATGTGTCTTCTGCCAAAACTACACGATAGTATACAACGACGATTATGAAGTAATTCCAGAAGAACTTGCTAAGATCATCGAGATGAGGTACCTTCAAGGTAGTAGAAATGTAAACTTTGTTGGAGGAAATCCAGATCAACATTCCCATACAATTCTTGAAATCTTAAAACACGTTAGTGTGAACATACCAGTAGTTTGGAATTCAAACATGTACCACTCATCTGAACTTGCTGAGATCATTGAAGATATTGTGGATGTTTGGTTGGGTGACTTTAAGTATGGAAACAATAGATGTGCCGAAAAGTATTCAAAAGTTAAGAGGTATTGGGAAGTCGTTACGAGAAACTTCTTGAGAGCAAAAGATAATGGAGAGCTACTTATAAGACACTTAGTCATGCCAAATCATATAGAGTGCTGTACCGAAAAGGTTGTGAAGTGGTGTGCGGAGAATTTAGGACAAGATGTTAGATTTAATCTGATGTTTCAGTATTATCCAACGTTCAAAGCTTGGAACTATCCTGAGATTGCAAGGAGACTTATTAGGGACGAGATGGAGAAGTCTTTGGAGATAGCTCAGAGATATTTAACAAACTTAGTTTAGCTAAAAATTATAAATATATAATAGTGTAGTGTAAAGAATACAATTTAAGATTACACAATTTTCATGATGAGGAAAAACAAATAATCTTTGGAATACTGTAAGACATGATCGTTTCAAAGAATGATATCTTAAACGTAAGGAGAAAGATAGATTGGGATTATTACATAGAGAAGGTTAGACCGATAGTTGATAGGGTTAGACAAGAAGGTGATAATGCGCTGATTGATTTTACAATGCAGTTCGATGGGGTAAAACAGAAGTATCTGAGAGTGCCAAAGGATGAAATTGATAGAGCCTACGATTTGGTTGATGATGAAACTATAGATGCTCTTGAGACTGCTAAAGAGAACATAGAGAGATTTCATTCGATAACTGCAGTCGATAGGGACATTAAGATAGACTTTGGAGATTGTATATTAGGAAAGAAATACACACCAATAGAGAATGTGGGTGTTTACATACCTGGTGGTAGAGCGAGCTATCCTTCAACAGCTTTGATGGCTGGTATTCCAGCTAAGATCGCTGGAGTTAGACGGCTTATTGCTTGCACACCGCCAGATGAAAAAGGTAAGATCAAACCACTCACACTAGTAGCATGTGATTTGGCTGGATTTGATGAGATATACGCTGTGGGTGGTGCTCAGGCAATAGCGGGAATGGCTTACGGAACTGAAACTATAAAGCCTGTTGAGAAGATAGTTGGACCCGGAAATGTCTACGTAACAGCTGCCAAACTTTTGGTTCAGAAGGATGTTGCAATAGATATGCCAGCTGGCCCGTCTGAAATACTTGTAATAGCAGATGAAAATGCAAATCCAGAGTTTATTGCATTTGATTGTTTGGCTCAACTTGAACATGATCCAATGGCTTTGGCTATAGTTTTAACTCCATCTAAGGATTTAGCTGAGAAAGTTGATAGAATCGCTCAAGCTGAAGGAGTGAATTTGAACTTGGAAAACCTCAAGATTTGTGTAGTCAAATCGATTGATGAGGCAATTGAAATTTCGAATAGAATTGCACCTGAGCACTTATCCATAGTTTGCAGAAATGCTGAAAGGTATCTTGACAAGATTGAGCATGCAGGAAGTGTCTTTGTTGGGGAGTATAGTCCAGTAGCATGCGGTGACTATGCTAGTGGAACTAACCACATACTTCCAACATCGGGACATGCAAGGGTTTACTCTGGATTGAGCGTTGAAACGTTCATGAAACACGTGACATATCAAATTCTCACAAAATCAGCACTGAATAGGATAGCTGAAGCAGTTGTAAGGTTGGCCAAGGCTGAGGGTCTACCTTTCCATGCAAAATCTGTCGAGTTAAGGCTTAGGGAAGAGTAAATATATCGATTGAAATCACCCGATTCCTATGCAGAGGAAGTGGACGAGTGAGATTGGAGAGGAGGATGTAGGCAAGGACGTTCTTCTTTACGGTTGGGTTCACGAAGTTAGGGATTTGGGTGGCCTCGTTTTCATAATACTGCGAGATAGGGAGGGGTTTATTCAAATTACTTTGCCAAAGAAGAAGGTTCCAGCAGAGACTTTTGAAGTTGCGAAGAAGGTTAGGAGAGAGAGTGTTTTAAAGGTTATTGGAACCGTAAAGAAGGAGCCAAAAGCTCCACAAGGTTATGAAGTTATACCTAAAGTTATAGAAGTTCTAAACGAAGCTGAAGCTCCTTTACCCTTGGAAGTTACGGAAAAGGTTCCAGCTGAACTAGATACACGTTTGGATCACAGGTTCATGGATCTAAGAAAACCGAGAATTCAAGCCATATTCCGAATAAGACATCAGATGCTTCAAAGTGTAAGATCTTTTCTGTGTGAACACGGCTTTATCGAGGTAAACACGCCAAAGATCGTTTCAACTGCAACGGAAGGAGGTACGGAACTTTTCCCAATAAGCTACTTCGAAAAAGAAGCATTCCTAAATCAGAGTCCACAGTTGTACAAACAAGTCTTAATGTCGGCTGGATTTGAGAGGGTTTTTGAGATAGGGCCAATCTTTAGAGCTGAAGAACACAATACTACGAGACATCTAAACGAGGCAATCTCTATAGACATAGAGATGAGCTTCACTGATCACCATGGTGTTATGAACATACTTGAAAGATTGATAGTAAGGGTTTACGAGGACGTTATCGAGAACTGTGAAAAATTCTTGAGATGGCTCGACTTGGAGCTTGAGGTGCCGAGTTTACCATTTGAGAGGATAACTTACGATGAGGCTCTTGAGATAGCAAGGAGAAAGGGAGAAGAAATTCCTTGGGGTGAAGATCTAACAACTCCAGCTCTGAAAGCTTTGGCTGAGGAAATTGGAGATGTTCACTACTTCATAGTTGATTGGCCAACGGAGTGCAAGCCATTCTATGCAATGCCCTATGAGGATAAGCCAGAAGTTTGCAAGAGCTTTGATTTGATGAAAGGACATTTAGAGCTTGCAAGCGGAACTCAGAGAATTCATCGCTACGACATGCTCGTTGAAAGCATAAAGTCTAAGGGACTTAACCCTGAAAGCTTTGGCTTTTACTTGGAAGCGTTTAGATACGGTATGCCACCTCACGCTGGCTGGGGACTTGGTGCTGAGAGGTTACTTATGTCCATGCTCAATTTGAAGAACATAAGAGAAGCAACTCTGTTCCCGAGGGATAGACATAGGTTAATTCCTTAGCCTCAGACCGTCGTGAAGTCATCACAACTCAGACTATCGGGGAGTCATCATCGGTTAGGTTAAGTAGTTTAGACTGTTTAAAAGTTGTATGATCGCTTCAGCCCCAGGAAAGGTCATACTCTTTGGAGAACATGCTGTAGTTTACGGTAGGCATGCTGTAGTTTCAGCGATAAATTTGAGATGCTACGCTAAAGCGGAGAAGAACAGTGAGATCGTCATTGAATCTCCTCTCGGAAAAACTGGTTTGGATTTTGAAGTGCATCCCTACGTAAGCTATGCGTTAAAGAGGTTTTCTGAAATTAAACCTATTAAAGGAGTTTACATCAAAATTTGGAGTGATATACCCATAGCTTCTGGTTTAGGGAGTTCATCGGCAGTTACTGTAGCTGTTATTAAGGCTTTGGATCTTCTGTTTGAAACTAGTCTTGGCAGGGAGGAGATATTTGAGATTGCAAGAAGGGTTGAGCTTGATGTTCAGGGAATTGGAAGTGGAACAGATCCGTTCATATCAACCTTTGGAGGTACTTGGATTATACCTAAAAGGGAGAGGCTTGATGTTGGTGAAATCAATTTGACCGTGATAAATACCAAGAAGAAGTCGATAACGTCTGATATGGTTAAGATGGTTGCGGAGCTGAGGGATAAGTATAAAGATGTTGTTGAAAGGATATTTGATGCAATAGATTCAATAGCTCTTCGAGGAGCTCTTGCCTTAAAATCTTCCAACTTTGATGAATTGTCATTCCTAATTAGGACAAATCAGCTACTTCTGAAGGCCTTGGGTGTAAGCTGTAAGGAAATAGATGAAATCGTCGAAAGGCTTGACAGAATGGGTGTTCCAGCGAAGATAACTGGTGCTGGCGGAGGAGGTTGCGTCATAGCGTTAGGAAATGTTAATCTAAGGGATTACGAATGTTTCAACGTTTCTCTGAATGCAGAAGGTGTGAGGGAGGAAAAGGTTTAAATAATATGGCTTGAAGTTGAAAGAAAGAAGTTGGGGGATCGAAATTGGCGGAGATAACGGAAGTTAGAATATATAAAACCAAAGGGAATGGAGCTGTAAAGGCGTATGCATCTGTCAGTTTGGACAACGAGTTTGTGGTAAAGGGGTTGAAAGTTGTTGAGAGTGAGAAGGGAATAAGGGTTTTGATGCCAAGCAGAAAGACGAAGGATGGAAGCTATCAGGACATATTCCATCCTATGAGTAAGGAGGCAAGAGAAAAGATTGTAGATGCAGTTTTAAAAGCCTATAGAGAGCAGATATAATTAAAAATGTTACATAGAATTTTTAAAATTTTAAGAAATATTTTTAATAAATATAAAATTTACTCTCAGGTAACAGATATATCTTCAATTTCACGGAGGTATTTTGTCATTGGATATTTTGATGGAGTTTTGACAATAATGGGTCTGATAATGGGTGCTCATCTAAGCGGAGAAGCTTCAAATACGATCGTAATAAGTGCTGGATTTGCAACGGCATTGGCTTTGGGTATATCGAGTGGTTTTGGAGCTTACGAGGCTGAAATAATAGAGCAGAGTATAAGGTTAAAAGAGATTGAAAAGGCTATGCTTTCTGAAGTTAAAGGGATAATAGAATCCGCTCACAGAGTAGCAGTATACATCTCATCTTTAATTCATGCAATTGCTCCTCTTATCGGAGCTTTGATACCTCTCATACCTTACTTCATACTCCCAGCAGAGGTTGCATACTACGATGCTTTAACACTTGGATTCCTTTCTCTGTTTGCAGTGGGATTTACGTTTGGAAGACTTTCAAAGGAAAATGTAATGGTAGCTGGATTGAAGTTTGTCTTGGCTGGTGTGATAACTTTGATAATTGTAACAATATTGAACCCAGCTCATTAGCTCAGATAGCGTAACAGTCATCACTCATCAGAGGCGGGAGTAGTCATCATCGCTTGTTTTACTATCTCTTTTACAGTCTTTATAGCTTTTGGTATTGCAGATTCAACTGGTTTCGATAATCCAATACCAAATTCAATTTTCTGTGGTTCAACCCCTACAACCTTTATCTTTGGCAATCTGTAAGCGAAACTGCAGAACTTTAAAGCTTCAACCAATCCTATATCGTGCAAGCTTATCGGATTCGATGTTTCAAACTCTACATCATCCCAATCGAATACGTACAGTTCACCAGGTTTTCCACCCATCTTAACCACATCGACTATTATGCATAGCTCTTTACCTTCGATGTAATCTAAGATCTGCAATCCTAATGTTGCACAATCATAAATCTCAGCTGGTAAATTTATCTTCCTAAGTTCTTCAACAACTCTAACACCGAATCCGTCATCTCCCATAAGAACATTACCCACACCTATGACAACAATCTTCACAAACTAAACTTACAAGAAGTTTTTAAGAGTTTAACGAAAATTAAAAAATCGATTACTCCTCAACAACCTTTTCCTTTCTCTTTCCAGTAAACATCGATAGCAAGACACCAAAGATAACTACTGCATACATGTGCATGAACATCACTAGGCCGAATAGATACATGCCCAATCTGTGTAAGGCTCTGAGGAATGTGTAGCCGTCCATCTGTCCTGCTGGATTGAACCAGTTACCTATCGCTTGAGCCAAATCAACTATAGGCTTCAACTGTTCTGGATAGTACATGGCAAACCCAGTTATACCCATGAGCAAAGCCAAAAGTACATAGATCCACCAGACTATAACCTGAGTGGGAACAATCTTTTCAACGTAATCCCTCCTCTTCAAGCTGTATCCTCTCGGATCTTCCACGTGGGGTCCAAGTAAACACCATGCTAAAGCCTCCTTATACAGAAATTTTATGCTGTATGGTATTCTACCCAAAGAGATCCACTTCCACTCCTTTGCGATCATGTAATAGCCGAACAAGCCCCAAAGGCAACCAAAAACGAATGCTACCGTTATGTGGATTGCCAAGACGTTCTCACCGAAAATTCTGACTCCATATAGGCCACCAAGCTCCATACCACTCAATGCCAAGATTATACCAGTGATCACTATGCTCCAGTGCACCAATCTAATAAAAAGGGAATGGCGTTGAACCTCTACGTACTTCATGTCCATCACCTTAATTTAACCTGAATCGCATGAGTACCACAGGCTATGCATGGATCAAAGCTTCTGACTATGGCCAAAGCCAAAGATACGTTGTACTTGTTTCCATCCTTCGCTGGTTCCATGTTAATTTCGGCAAGACCTAAATGGGTCAATGCTTTGGCTAGGGCATCACCCCACTTCACCTTAGTTCCATTTAGCGGTATATCCTCCTCGCTCCATACGGCATTGCATATCTCTGGAACACTAAGCGGTGGTAGTGGACAACCTTCAAGCGACTTCTCTACAGCACCTGGCCTACCCTGATCGTCTCTCGGTCCAAGGTTCCAAGTCGATGGAACTACACACTGGTAGTTTTCAATGACCTTGTTCTTTATCTTGACATAGTGCAATAGCGCCCCTCTTGGAGCTTCCCAGAATCCCCATCCCTCTCCAGTCTCAGGAACGAACTTGTAGTCTGGTATCTTTGGATTTACAATTGGATGCACACTTGCGACACCCTTTAGTTCTATTGCCCACTCTATGACCTTAGCTGTAAACCACAGAGCTTGAATTATTCTTGAAGCAACCCTGTCTATGACAGAACCTTTTGGATTCATGACTTTCCAGTCCACACTAACGGTTTCACCAGTTATTGGGTTAGTTACATCCAATTTCCATCTTTCACCGAACGTTACCATCATCCTTGCCATCGGTCCTACTTCCATCACTTCTCCAGCATACCTTGGTGCCTTCATCCATGCGTAAGCGTTCGGCTTATCTTTCTTTACAAGGTCAACAGTCATCTCGTATTCCCAAGGTCTCTTCCCACTTATGGAATCATCGTATCTTGAGTACTTCACATCTTCAGTTATCTTCTCTCTCTCCAAAGGTACAAGCTTTCCGTTCATCCAAGCTCCAGCCTTAATTACAGCCTTTTCTCTAAATCCTGGTTCACCATACTGAACCTTTATCCAGTTGTCGTAGTCTTCATGATCTGGGAACAGACCATAGCTTAGGAAGTTTCCGTAGTTTGCGCCCAAGTCCTGCAGACCTCTGAAGTTCAATCCTGTTATCTCGCTAACCTTCTCACCAAATATTTCGTTGTTCTCTCTAATAGCCTGCAAGTCTTTTATGGCTACGTGAGCACAGAAGTCCCATACGGCCATAGCCTTCTCGATTGTTTGTGCAATTCTATCCAAGGTTGGTTTAACAGTTACACCACCTGGATATTCGCTCATGTGGTGTGGGAACTTACCTCCCCAAAGCGCAACTATTTGGTTCGCTATTCTCTGAGCCTGAACACAACCAGCGTAGCTTGAACCCAATCCCAACTTTTCTATCCCACTCTTACCCAAAACTGGTGGAACCATCGGCGGATACTTGCAGACTATTCCTATCTCTGGTCCTACGAGGAGGTAGGTATGTATCAGGTGGTCGTAGACGTAGTATGCACCTTGAATTATGTTTCTAATTAATACTGCTGTTGGTGTCGGAGGTGCGTCAAAAGCCTGATCCAGAGCTTGAATGCTCGCTTCAGCATGAGCAGCAGGACAAACTCCGCAGATCCTCTGGGTTATATAGAAAGCATCCCTTGGATCTCTTCCCTTCAAAATTATCTCGAATCCTCTAAACAGATTTGTTAGGCTATAAGCTTTGTCAACAACCTTCCATGCTCCAGCATTTGTCTCAACATCCTTCGTTATAAGCTTAATCCCCAAGTGCCCCTCAATCCTCGTAACTGGATCAACAACCAACTCGGTCATAAATCATCACTCCTCCTCTTTCTTTTTATGCTCTCTCACACCTACATGCCTAACAGCATGT
The DNA here is from genome assembly GCA_964522325.1 of uncultured archaeon. Classification (GTDB taxonomy): domain Archaea; phylum Halobacteriota; class Archaeoglobi; order Archaeoglobales; family Archaeoglobaceae; genus Archaeoglobus_B. The sequence goes on from CAZFVO010000001.1 coordinate 31,803, forward strand.
ATACCAATTCCTATGAGCGTAGCTCCAAGCAATCCGGCACCGATCATCTCTGCACCAACTCCAAAGACCTTTGGCAACTCAGAAACTTCAGCGTAGAACGGTGAGAATTTGTCAGGCCATCCTGGCTCCGCACAACCTATGCATATGTTCGTTTCAACGCAATAGCTCGTACCTTCATTCCACTTTCTCAATGCACAATCTGTGTTGCAAATTGGCCCTTTACAACCCATCTTAAATCTGCAACCCTCTTCTCCTGGTTTGGTTATGAATATACCTCTGTCATAGTATGGTCTGTATGGACAGAGTTCGTTGTGCATGTTCCTTCCAAAGAACACCTTAGGCCTGTTATACTCATCAAGCTCAAGATCGACACCCAATATAACAGCAGATAAGGCTATAATTAAGTGGTCTGGGTTTACGGGGCAACATGGTATGTTTATGACTGTCTTATTTATACCATTCTCATACAAGAACTCCTGAACACCTTTTGCGTTCGTTGGATTGGGTTCTCCATTCCAAGGCTTTGCACCTGGTATGCCTCCAAACGTTGCACATTGCCCCACTGCAATTATAACATCCGCGACCTTTGCACAGTCAAGTAAGCGATCTCTGAAGTCTACCTCAATTAAGTTTCCATTCACGTAACCTCTATGAACTGTGCAAAAGCCAGGATCTTGGACGGCACCCTCAACAACCAGTATCTTCTTTGTCTTAGCATTCTTCCATCTCTCTATACCCTCCTCTGCAACCGTTCCAGCTGCCGGATGAATAGTTTCCATGTAATCAGGTAAAGCTATTGGTAACCCAGAGCTACCAACCAAGATGTCCGTCAAAACGCTCACTAAGTCTGGATCACCAAGCTGTGCAAAGGATATTGTACAACCCGTACATGATGCCCCATTGAGCCAGCAGATGTGGTAATAGTCTTTAACCTCTTCGAGAGCTTTGACAAGATCTGACTTGTATGTCGTTAGAAAGGCGCTTGCACCCATTGCACCTACGAGCTTTAGAAAATTCCTTCTACTCAACTTCATAGAACCACCTTTAAATATGTCCATGATGTAATATTTAAGCTTTTTTCTTAATGAAGAATTAAAATTATTATTTTGTAAAGTATTGGTAACACATATTATGAATAGTTTATAAGCATTGAATAAAATTACATTTTAAAATATTAAAATATAATTTTATTCAATCTCCGAAGCTTTCAAGACATCCATTAGAGTGATAATCCCTTTAATTTCACCACATTCTACAACTGCCAATCTTGCTAAGTTTAAGTTAGTCATAAGTTTCGCTGCAGTTTTAACGCTTTCATTTGAATTTACACATACAATAGGCTTTGTGGCTATATCTCCTACCTTAACCTCGCTAGGTTTCAAATCCTTAGCTATAACCTTGTAAACTATGTCCCTTACAGTTATTACACCGTAGCAGTCATCCTCATCTTTAGGTTCAACTATGAGGGATCTAATTCCCTTTTTAAGTATGATTTCTATGGCTGTTTTAACACTCTCTTCAGGCTTTATCGTAACTACATCCCTCCAAATCAAATCTTTCACCTTCAAACGCATCACCCCAGCATGTACTCAAACATTTTAGCAGAATTGTGTATATTTTCAACTATCCTGTATAGGTAAGATTCCACTTCCTTTAAAAATATAAAAAGCTCAGTACTACAACCTACTAAGGATTTGACAAAATTCGCATGCTCACGTTCAAACTCCTCCTTAAGTTCAGTTATCTTTTTTACAACATTGCGAACATTCTCTATCTCCGACTTTGCAAAAGCCTTGGCCAAGATACTTTCCAAAACGCTGAAGAGTTCATCGTATTTTTGCACAATCTTAGGGACAATTTGAAGGATTTGTTTGAGTATTGTAATTTCAACATTCTTGATGTAAAGCAGGGTAACAAGATCCTCACATGTGTTGATGATGTTATCTTGCAGAGTTATCAAATTCAAAAGCTTGTACTTGTCTACAGGTATCATCACGTCTGAAACGTTCTTCATGATTATATCCTTAAGCTTGTCAGCATCTCTCTCAATCTCTTTAACCTTATCAATGATCTTTGGATCTCGACTTTCGAAGAATTCCATCATAAGCTTCACAGCTTCTATGCACAGTTTCTCATGTTTCTTTAGATCTTCGAATGGAGAATATCCAAACACATCATAAACACTTCTGAAGAACCTCATAGATACTTCTCCAAGAGCAAACCAAGTTTTCTCCTAATCTGTGGTGTTATGTACTCCTTTTGGGTAGTTATGGCGAATTTTAAGGCATCTTTGCATGGACAACTTCTCTCCTCTGGTATTCTCGGAATTAACTTTTTCAGTATGTTTCTCACTCTTTCCTCATTCTTAGCCATGTTTTCAAGGACAGTTGCTACGTCAACCTCCTGCTCCTTCCAAACATCGTAGTCTGTGACAGTTGCAATCGTTAGATAGCAGATCTCTGCTTCCCTTGCAAGTTTGGCTTCTGGTAGGGCTGTCATACCTATTATATCAAATCCCGAAGCCCTATGAACTGCTGATTCCGCTTTTGTTGAAAACTGTGGACCTTCAATGCAGACATAAGTACCTTTTTCATGAAACTCATAACCCAAATCCTTTAGAGTATCTATAGCTAAACTTCTCAATTCTGGACAGAACGGTTCAGCAAATCCCACATGTACAACTACGTCCTCAAAAAACGTATTGGGCCTGAACTTTGTCTTGTCATAGAGTTGATCGGGTATAACAATATCCAATGGCTTTATCTCTTCCTTTAATGATCCTACTGCACACACACTTATTATCCTCTCAACCCCAAGCTTCTTCAAGGCGTATATATTTGCTCTGTACGGAACGTTTGTTGGAGAATAGATGTGTCCTCTTCCATGCCTTGGCAGGAATGCAACCTTGACACCTTCAAGATCTCCGATAAAAATGGAGTCTGATGGTTTTCCAAAAGGGGTATCAATATCCACTTCTTTGACATTCTCAAGTCCTAAACCTTTGTAAATTCCAGTGCCCCCAATGATTGCTATCTTCACATTCATAACTACATCAGCGAAAATCATGGTAAAAACGTTTTCGATTCACTTCAGCTTGTAGAACTTCTCTCCATCAACTTCAACGGTCTCAATTTCACCCTTCATCTCCATAACCTTCAAAACACTCTCGAACTTTCTTGGATTTGTTATCTCGAGGTATATGGGATCTATCTTGAAGTGCTTGTAAATAGCGGACTTGATTTCCCACAATGTCCACAACTCCTTCTCTCTCATCACAGCTCTTATTAAACTAGAAAGATCTTCAACTATATTCCATGGAAATATAACCCACGAAAAACCTTCCAAATACTCTCCAAAGTAGTTTGGTACAAACTTTGAGGTTGATACAAGCAAAAGACAAGCAGTTTTAACATTTTTGGCACTCTTTCCAACTATCTCCTTTGCCTTCGTCATGCTTGCTCCCGTATTTATTAAGTCGTCTACTATGAGCACGTTTTCCCTGTACTCCAAGCTAACATCGTGCACCTTAAGTTCCCTTCTGTCGTAGCCGACGTAATGCTTTATCCCAAGAGTTACGAGATCTTCTAGACCCATTATATCACAGAGGAGCGTACCTACAAACCATCCTCCCCTCGCCAAGGCAACTATAGTATCTGGCTCGAATCCATCCTCAATTATCTGTTCAGCAACTTTCCTGCACAGGCTGTCTAAATACTCCCAATTCGTTATCACACACCTCATAACTTAACAACCCTCCTTATGTATTTAGGTGGGATTTCCTTGGCTAAAGCTATAAATTCGTTAGCCTTTATTATCCTTATTCCATCCTCTCTAGCCTTCTTGGCATCTATCTCAAGTATTATAGGGTCATCTGTTCTCAACATGGCAACTTCTAAGCTCTTTTCGAGGGTGGTTGAGAGATGTACAAAAGTTTGATTAACAGGTTTTATCCCAATTTCAAGCAATCTTTGAGCTTCTTCCTCACTAGTTCCATAGTATAAAACGTCTTCCTCAGCTATGGGATAGTCATTCAGTTCAACTTTTACGCTATGTCCATATCTTGCTCTAATCTTTCTATTCTTTATCTCATATCTCCCCTTACTATCGGAATAAACTAGAGCCTTTATCAACCACCTGTTTGCCCACTTAAACTTCCTCTTTGCAACCCTAACAAGCTGTTCAAATTCTACCCATCCGTTCTCATCCATCTCCAAGCCAAACCTATCTGGAAAATGCCTCAGCACTCCTGAGATAAATCTCCCAAGCTTTTCTACTTTCTCTTTATCCAATATTATCTCACCCTTATAGCCACATGAGCAGAACTCTCCCCTGTAGAATCCATGCTCTGGACAGAACCTTATCTCTTCCATCTCATCACCCTTGCAAAGTGAATCATCGTAGCTATCACACCCATAGCCGTACAAGTTTCCAAGCTTACACCTTTCCCAGTAGCTTCGAAATGATATTTGGCTTTCTCCATTAAATCTTTCGGCAAACCTCTTCTACCCAATCCTATTAAAAATGTTGTGGATCGTTCTCTTATAACTCTTGCCATTTCTTCAAAGCTTAAAGCCTTCTTCTCATCTGGTTCCGGTGTAGTTGCAATTAGCTCACCAAAGTGTGCTGGGAAACTGTCGATCAAATGAATTCTGTTTCTCTCAAGCATGCTGTAAGCGTACTCTGGTTCACCAATGGTCGTGTATTCAACAACATCTTTAACAAGGTCTTTAGCACTCTTCCAAAATCTGAACTCATATAGAGCCAAGTGAAAATCAAATGCGTAACAGAGTGGAATTGCTCTTGCGATACTTCTGAGATGAATTTCATGAAGTTTCAGCTTATCGTACGTATTGACAAGGCAGAACACTATCACACCATCAGTTTTGAGAACAGTTAAAAATCGATTTCTCTTGCAACCTTTGATGGACATAATAGTGGTTGGTGTCGGTGGACAAGGCATTCTAACGTGTTCAAATATACTGGCTAAGGCAAGTATGAATGCTGGATTGAATGTGATAACATGTGAAGTACATGGGATGGCTCAAAGAGGGGGTAGTGTTGAAGTCCATGTTAGAATAGGTGACATCTATTCACCTCTAATTCCAATAGGCTCAGCGGACGTCATGATTGCTTTAGAACCTGTTGAGGCATTGAGAAAGGCGGAATTTTTAAATGAGGACACCTTGGTTTTAATGAACACGAAGCCAATAATTCCAATAAGTGTAACACTCGGAATTGCAAGCTATCCCGACGTTGGAAATGTTGTTGAAGTAATTAAAAGCTTGAGTAAGAGAGTAATCCATTTCGATGCTGTAAAGGTTGCGGAGGAGGCTGGAGATGTTAGAAGTATGAATGTTGTCATGCTTGGTGCCTTAGTCAAGCATACGGACATGTTTAGCTTGGAGGATCTTGAGAGGGCGATTAAGGAGGTTCTGCCAGAGAAGTTGCATGATGTGAATATAAGAGCGTTGAGATTGGGCTATGATCTTGCGTAAAGTTTATACGTCTAATGTTTAAATCCCTATCAAGGGCTCGTGGTCTAGGGGTTATGACGTCGCCCTGACGAGGCGAAGGTCCCCGGTTCGAATCCGGGCGAGCCCACTTTAATTTTCTAAAACTTCTATTCAGCTTTTAGCCAACACATGTTAGGACACTTCGAGCAAAAACACTTCTCCTAGCACCTGTTCCAACATACAACCTTACTTGTACGCATTTGAGCAACATGCGGATCTGTAAACAATTAGACCAAGTTCCTTCCTGGCATACCTTTCAAGTATTCCTTTTCTCTCATAGTAATCCCTTGGTAAAGTACTTATGTCAAGTTTCCTCTTCACAACGTTTGTCAGCCTAAGGTTACCTAAGATAACTCTATCCGTATATTCTGTTATCCTCTCCAATCCTTTCTTATAAGTTTCAATATCTATCATCGGCAAAATCGGTCTGAGAAAGATTGCACCCCCTACTTCCCTACAGAACTCGAGTCTCTTCGAGGGTAATGGTCTTTTCGGTTCAAACCTTCTACAGATCTCATCGAATGGAATGCACATCGATATGAGGTAATCAACCCTTTTCAGTAGTGGGATTAGATTGTAGTTGACTTCTTTCGTTGAAATTTGAATGGAATTACCGAGCTTTAAAAGTTCTCTTATGAGTTCAGATGTGTAATTGGGATAATCTAGAGGCTCACATATTGCCCCTATCGCTATGAAGCTTCTTTCAACCTCAAAGTTTGGATTTAGAAGTAGTGCGTAAACTAAGGCTTTTGGTGAAAGTTCGTTCCTTTTAGGTTTTGAAGTTACGTAACGGTAGAGGCATCCTCCTTTACAGCCTTTTGCAACGTGAATTGTAAAGCCACATAGTCTTGGCTTTCTCCTCGAATGGTCATCTCTTCTAGCTTTTTTTAATCTCCTCAACGCTCAGTATGTTCTCATAGTATTCTATCAACCTACCCTTGTCCACATGCACATTTGAAAAAAACGATTTATAAAGTGATAATCAAGGCATCCTATGGTTAACGTTGAAGAATTTGTTGAGAAGGCTATTAAAGAAATCAGAGAAAAAGTTGGAGATGGTAAAGCGATAATAGCCTTATCTGGTGGTGTAGATAGTTCCGTTTGTGCTGTTCTTGCTCACAAAGCCATAGGAGATAGATTGATTCCAGTCTTTGTCGATACTGGTTTAATGAGGGAAGGAGAGCCAGAAAGAATAAAGAAGACATTTGGACATATGGGTTTGGTTTTTGTAGATGCAAAAGATGAATTCTTTAAGGCTTTGAAGGGAGTTACAGATCCTGAAGAAAAGAGGAAGGTTATAGGTGAGCTATTTGTAAGGATATTTGAGAGGGTTGCTGAGGAGCATAAAGCCGAATACCTCATTCAGGGAACGATTTATCCAGATGTAATAGAGAGTGTTGGTGGAATAAAAAGCCATCATAACGTTGGTGGATTTCCAACGAGATATAAGTTTAAGGGTGTCATAGAGCCTCTAAGGGAACTTTATAAAGATGAGGTTAGAGAGATTGCAAGGTATTTGGGTTTGCCAAAGGAAATCTGCGAGAGAATGCCTTTTCCTGGGCCAGGATTGGCCGTTAGGATAGTGGGAGAGGTAACTCCAGAGAAGGTTGAAATAGTTAGGAAGGCTACCAAAATTGTAGAAGAGGAGCTTGAGGATTACGAGAAGTGGCAAGCGTTTGCAGCGCTAATAGGAAAAGCTACGGGTGTAAAGGGAGACATAAGAGTCTACGGATACATAATAGCTATAAGGGCAGTTACTTCAAGAGATGGAATGACTGCAGATGTCTTACCAGTGGACCACGAAAAACTTAGAAGAATAGCTTTGAGAATAACAAGCGAAATTCCCGAAGTTACTAGAGTTGTGTACGATCTAACACCCAAACCTCCAGCAACCATAGAGTTTGAGTAAGGTGTAAATTTGGCGTGGTCGTGGGTGGTCACCCATATCGGAGTACTTCACTTTGAATAGCTCAGTGGTCATTTCTCTTAGTGTCTCATTAATCGACACTTTATTGGAAGCTACATCTACTGTGACCACGAACATCGTCTTACAATTGCATTCGTGCATGTTAGCTAAAAAGCATCCACATAGGTTGACATATATAAAAAATCTTAAAATTCTTAAATTTTTCATTAATTATATCTACAGCATCTTCTAACCTTATGGAGTGATATTTATGCTCTGTGGTGGATGATGTAGGTTTACAGAAATGTTGCTTGCGAAACCTCAAAGCGGGGATACGCGAGGGGGTGGCGGAAGAGGGATGTTGGCGGTAGTTTTAAATATTAGAATTTCTACAAGAAGATGGAAATTTTCCGATGACTTGGCAAGGGGAAAGAGACGAGTTGTGCTTAGCCCATTGGATAACGAGTCCGGTGGGATTGGATTTCGGTGTGCAAGCCCTTAACTCCCGTATGAAGTCCTGCCGTGAAGGCAGGTGAAACGGGATCCGCACTTCAGTGCGGAGTGGTTCACGCCCATGATCGTTTGGACATTTCTCTCACCTCTGAAATTTGAAAGTAGAGTGGTCAATGTCATTTTTAGCCATTTTTGCATATTCTTAAGGGCTGTTTTCTTATAACGTGCTTAATGGAGAGAGCGTGTGCAAACTATCATGGTTTTCGCAAGGATATTAAATCAAAATTCAACCTCTTTAGGCAATCTTCACAGAACCACCAATTCTTCATGTCCACTTCGAGTATCGAATTCGAGAATCTCATGACACACTTTCCCTTACAGTGTTTTAAACCTAAGACGTGTCCAATTTCATGAATAGCCTCCTTCAACGCTCTGATACGTAAAAGTTCATCATCTTCTGGTAACCCATAGAATTCCTGCCTAAGTCTCTTAAGAGATATTATTGCCCTTTTACCAAAAAGCTCTGCCTCACCAAAAACGAAGTTCAAGTTTTCTGCATACAAATCAACTTCCGTAACTCCCAACACGACATCACAGACTTCTGGTAAAATACGCAAAATCATTGACGAGTTAAACTGTCCTCTAACGGGATTGTACGCATCTTTTGGAATATCCATTGGTCTTAATATCGTGCAATTGCCAAATATCTCACTCAAACGCTCTCTAAGAAACTTAAGAACGTTTTTATCAACCTCACCCACTGGCTGAATGCATATCTTCATGCTTACCCCTTAAAATCATTTTTATGATTATTAAACTTACTTCGAAGAATATTATCATTGGAACAGCCACCATAAGCTGTGTGAAAACATCTGGTGGTGTTATTATTGCCCCTATCAGGAAGAAGGCAACATAAAAGTACCTCCTATAGTATGTCAATGTCGAGTACTTTACCACTCCATTGCTGACAAGTATGTACATCATGAGAGGGAGTTCAAACACAAATCCGAATACTACGAGCATCAAAACGACGAATGATATGAACTCAGCGATTGAGTAATACGCTAAAGCACCCTGTTGCACAGCTAAGGAGTACAAAAATTTTAAAAAGAAAGGTAGCATTAATTTATAACCGTAAGCAACTCCAAAACAGAAGAGTAGAAGTGCTATGATGGCATAGTAAATAGCTTTTGACTTTGAGAAGTTGAGGTTGTTCAAAAGATCTGTTCGATTTTTCAGCGTCTCGTATATTACCTTTACTATGTAAGGTAAGGCTACTGCTATACCTAAGTAAAGAGATATTCTGAGTTTAAGAATTAAGGGCTCCAAAGGATACTGGTAAACTATATGTGCTCCTTCAGGGAGCAAATCAACTTTTATTTTCTCAATTAATTCATCAGTTATGAATGTAAATGAAACAGCCCATACACCTGCAATTATCGCCACTATTCTAACAAGCTTTCTCCTCAAGCCCAACAAAACTTCGGCAATCTCTCTTGCTGTAAGATCTGACATTACAGAATGTAGCAAACCTCTTAGTATTTAAGCTTTTGATACGCAAAAGTCTTAAATTCAACAACATTTCATAGCTAATAGCCGCCGTGGCTTAGCCTGGTAGAGCGGGTGACTTGTAATCACCAGGTCCCGGGTTCAAATCCCGGCGGCGGCTCTCTTGCACTTTTAACTGTCCTTGAATTGTATAAGTTGGTGTTAACTTAATTTGGAAACTGTTATATATGGTTAATACATCATCGGTACGATCATGGAGGGATAACTATGAAAAATAAGAAGATACTCATTGTTGATGACGATTTGACTGTGTTAGAAGTTTTAAGTTTAATGCTAAAGGATGATTACGAGGTTATAACTGCAACGAATGGAAAGGAAGCTATTGATAAGTACAGAAAGTTTAGGCCAGATATTGTTTTGATGGATGTAGTTATGCCAGAAATGGATGGAATTCAGGCAGCTAAGGAAATACTCAAGATAGATCCTAAAGCTAAGATAATAGCGATAAGCGCCTACGCGAAGCATAGAGGTAAAGACATGCTTGAAGCTGGCGCCATTGATATACTTGACAAACCTTTTACAAGGACTAAACTTATCGAAATAATAAATAAGCATCTCAGAGAATGACTTTGTGCTTTGGCAAGCATTAAAGTCCACAGTGTTCTTCTTCATAAGAACTGCTCCTATTGTCGTCATATCGATTTACGTTATCTCCTACCTTAGTAAGAAGAGTTATCTTGTAAGGATAGTCTCAATCTTAAAACTAGAGAGGTTAAACATTAATCCTGTTTCCTTTACAGTATTTACTCTAAGCTTTTTCAATACGGTAGTAGCTTACTCAATCCTTTCACAGGCTTGGAGGGAGAAAAAAATTGATAAAAGGGACGTCATTGCAACATCCTTACTAAGTTCATTTCCGAGTGTCTTTAGCCATCTTTATACCTTTTTCATACCCTTTGTTATACCTGTCTTAGGCCTACTCGGTTTGGTGTACACTGCATTAAGGCTACTTGTCGCTCTTGTAAAGACACTTATAGGTTACATCTTAGTCAAGAAGGGGAGTGGTAAGTTTGAGGTTAAGTATGATGGTTTATCTGTGTCTGAAAACGTCGTTAAGGTTTTGGTAATAATGTTCGTCACATATCTATCAGTTGAGATAGCGTACAGTCTTGGCATATTCAAAATCTTGATTGACCCCCTCAAATTTTTACCTCTTCATCCATCATCTTTGACTATAGCAGTTCTAGCAATCTTTAACCTTCGATCTGCAATTGTCTTTACTGCTGGACTTGTTGAAAAGGGTTTAAGCTACAAGTGGGCTCTTGTAGGTTTAATTCTTGGTAACGTCATAAGCTTCTCAGTGAGATCGGCAAAGCATTCCCTACCCCTTCACGTTTCTCTCTTTGGTAAGTTCGGTTTGAAGATTGTAATTGTGAATTCCATTATAACTTTCTTCTTAGACTTAGTTATAATACTGGTGCTCCTATTCATCTGAACGATATTTTTAAATAGTGATTAGCAAACGTTGAGCGATGGCTAAAAGACCACTCGACGTCTTGAACAAAGCCTTACAGACACCAGTGCTTGTAAGGTTAAAGGGAGGTAGGGAGTTCAGGGGAATCCTAAATGGATATGATATACACATGAACTTGGTACTTGAAAACGCTGAAGAGATTCAGAATGGAGAGGTTGTTAGGAAGTTAGGTAGTGTTGTGATTAGGGGAGATACAGTTGTATTTGTATCTCCATCGGAGTGATGTGGTATGTCGGACGGAACGGCTGCAATGGGAAAGAGGGGAAGGAAAATCGTTCACGTTAAGTGTAGGAGATGTGGTAAAGTTTCGTTCCACAAGAGGAAGGGCTATTGTGCGCATTGTGGGTTTGGAAGGAGTAAAAAATTGAGGAGTTACAACTGGCTTAAAAAGAAAAAGAATAGAACGTAAATGTGTGGTGTAGTCGGTGTTTACTGCGAGAATGAGGATCTTACCTCTATCCTGACATATTATTCACTGTACTCCTTGCAACACCGTGGCCAAGAATCTTCTGGAATAGCCATCTATTCTGATGCTATAAGGATTTACAAGGGAATGGGTTTGGTCACAGAGGTTTTAAGGGATGTTGTTCCAAAGCTCAAAGGTAAAGTCGCAATAGGTCACGTTAGGTACTCAACGACTGGTGAGTCTAGGATTGAAAATGCTCAACCAATTTTAGTTAGATCTAAGGTTGGAGAGATAGCGATAGGTCACAACGGAAATCTAGTCAATTATTCACAGCTTAGGGAGATACTTGAGAATGAGGGTAAAGTCTTTTTAACTACATCCGATACTGAGATAATAGCTCAACTCCTTTCAAACTTTCTAATGAAGCACGACATATATGAATCACTTCAAATCTTAACTCAAAAACTCGTTGGTAGTTACACTATCATTGTCCTCATAAACGACACATTAGTTGCTTACAGAGACCCTCTCGGCTTTAGACCACTCTGCATAGGTGAAGGCGATTTTGGATATGTCATAGCGAGTGAGAGCTGTGCTTTGGATTCTCTTGAGCTTGAGAAGGTTAGGGATGTTAAGCCTGGTGAGGCTGTGATAATTGAAGATGGTAATATCGAATTCTTTAGAATTGCAAGGGCTAAGAGATGTGCGATGTGCGTCTTCGAATACATATACTTTGCTAGACCTGATTCGATAATAGATGGTGTTTCAGTTTATAGAGCGAGGTATAAAATGGGAAAATATCTTGCCAGAGAGAGCTATGTTGATTGTGATATAGTCTCTCCGATTCCAGATAGTGGAACTACATGTGCTATAGGGTATTCAGCTGAGTCGAATATACGTTACATGGAGGTTCTCATTAAGAATAGGTATGTCGGTAGAACTTTCATAATGCCCGAACAGAAGCTTAGAGAACTTTCTGTTAGGCTAAAGGTGAATGTAGTTAGGGAGAATGTGGAAGGTAAAAGGGTAACGCTCGTTGATGACAGTATAGTTAGAGGTACCACTTCGAAAAGGATCGTTAAAATGGTTAAAAGAGCTGGCGCTAAGGAGGTGCATTTCAGAGTTGGAAGTCCCCCAATAATAGCTCCATGCTACTTCGGGATAGACATGTCTACAAGAGAAGAGTTGATAGCATATGGGAGAAGTGTTGAAGAGATTGGAAGGATATTATCAGTCGATAGCTTAGCTTATCTGAGTTTGAAGGGATTGATTAGGGCAGTTGAAAGGAACGATCTCTGTTTAGCTTGTCTAACTGGAGTATACCCAGTTTACGTTCCCGGTGAAATCTGCGATAACTCTAAATATGAAGTGAAGTATTAACTGCATGGGCAGGGCTTGGAAGTTTGGAGATGACGTTAATACGGATGCAATAATTCCGGGTAAATACCTCGTCATAAACGATCCTAAAGAACTGGCTAAACACGTTTTTGAAAACGTAAGACCTGAGTTTGCCAAGAACGTTAAGGAGGGTGATTTTGTTGTTAGTGGTGAAAACTTTGGATGTGGAAGCAGTAGAGAGCACGCACCTCTTTCACTCAAAGCCTTAGGGGTTTACGTTGTTGCAAAGTCATATGCGAGAATATTCTTCAGAAACGCGATAAATATAGGTCTACCAGCGTTTGAATGTAAGGAGACTGATAGGATAGATGATGGAGACGAATTAAAATTGAATCTTGATAAGAATCTGATAATAAATCTGACCAAAGGTGAGGAGTATAGGATCAATCCAGTACCAGACTTTCTAAGAGAGATAATGGAATGTGGCGGTTTGATAGAATTTTGTAAGAGGGTGGTAAGATGTTGAGTGTGAATGAGAGAGCTTACAGCATAGTCGAAGATTTGATGGAGTTTGAAGAGGACTATTGTGTTGAGGTTCACGAGCTTAAGAATGGAGCCACTATAATCGATTGCGGTGTTGAAGCTAAAGGAAGCTATGATGCTGGAATGTTCTTCGTTCAAATTGCCATGGGTGGTTTGGCTGGGATAAACATTCAGCTTGAGAATGTAAAAGATGTTGCGATACCTTTTGTGTATGTATACACGGATTATCCGGCTCTGGCTTGCTTAGGTTGTCAGATGGCTGGATGGAAGATAGAGGTTAATGGTTTTGAGGGTTTTGCAAGTGGTCCTGCTAGGGCGTTGGCGTTGAAACCTAAGGAAATATTTGACATATTGGACTATGAGGATGATGCGGAGTATGCCGTTTTGACTTTGGAGTCTGATCGTCTTCCAAATGAAGATGTTGCCGAACATGTAGCTTATGAGTGTGATGTTGACACTTCTGAAGTTTATATGCTTGTCACAAAACCTGATTCGCTTGTTGGGGCAGTTCAGATAGTTGGTAGGGTTATCGAAGTTGCTCTCTTCAAGCTGAACAATCTTGGTTATGATGTTAAGATGATAAGAAATGCTATGGGTAAATGCCCGATTCCACCAATATGTGAAAAAACAAGCCTAATTGCAAACGACTTCATAGCGTACTATGGATGTGTTCACATCGTGGCAGATACTTACAGCGATCTGTTCGAAAGTGCAACGTTTGATAAGACCGCATACTATGGAAAGAGCTTCGAAGAGTTTGGAGACTTTTACAGTGTAGATCCCTCCGTCTTCGCTCCAGCCCAAATAGTCGTTAACGCTGAAGGTAGATCGAAGGTCTTTGGAAAGCTTAATCCAGACTTCATACTCAAGTACTTTGCATGATATATGTAACCGGAGCCAGTGGAAGACTTGGAAGAGTCGTTTTGAAAAAGATTGACGGTATTCCTCTAGTTAGGAGGAGTGTAGGTCTGAAAAATGAAGTTGTAACCAATTACGATGTCGAGGAGTTGGGGAAAATATTCAGAGATGCCAAAGCCGTTTTACACATAGCGGGAAGCATGAAGTTTAACGATAGAAAATCTCTTTGGGAAGGAAACGTTAAGATTACGGAGAATGTTGTCAACGCACTACCAAGCAATACTAAAATAATATTTGCAAGTACGATAGCGGTTTACGGTTCAAATCCCCCTTACATGGCCAATGAAGAGACTGAAATAAATCCCGATAACGAGTATGCTAAAACTAAGGCTAAAGCTGAGGAGATCGTCAAATCTCATAGGAGACACGTAATATTGAGAATTGGACCAATTTATGGAGTTCAGTACGAAGAGTATTTAAAAATGATCTCTCTAATTAGTAAGGGAGTAATTCCCATTATTGGAAGTGGAAAGAATAGGATTCCATTCGTCCATGTTGATGACGTTGCAAATTGCTTTGTTGAGTCTTTAAGGAGGGATGTTGAAGGTGTTTATGTTGTGTGTGGGAAGTCTGAGAGATTGAGGGATATAATGGTTTTTACAGCGAGATTGTTGAGAAAAAGGTTTTTTATACTTCGAATACCAAAGAACTTGGCAAGATGTCTTGCAAAACCTTTGGGGTTAGAGGAGCATGTGAAGGTTTTGACAAGTGACAGGGTGTTTGACATAAGTAAGGCTATGAGAGAGCTAGGTTTTAAGCCAAGAGAAATTTGGGATGGAATTAGAGAGATTGTCAATTACTGGAGGAGTAGAAATGAGAGGTAAGGTTGAAAGCTACATCCTTGAAAACATAATAGATAAGGGTGGTCTGCTCTTCGGTGTCATAGATCCTTTAGACTATCGAAGTTTAGATGATGCTGTTGAAACGGCTAGGAGGGTTTATGAGGGCGGAGCAGATGTAATTTTGGTTGGTGGAAGTATAGGTGTTCAGGGTGAACCCTTGGATTATGTAGTTAAAGAAATTAAGAGAGTTGTTGACATACCCGTTGTACTCTTTCCTGGTAACATAGGGACGATAACGAGGTATGCCGATGCGCTTTACTTCATGTCACTCCTAAATTCAAGGAATCCCTACTGGATAACCAGAGCTCAAATGCAATCTGCTTTTCTGATAAGAAGCTTGGGGTTAGAGCCTTTACCAGTTGGTTACATAGTGGTTGAGCCTGGAGGAACGGTAGGGTATGTGGGTGAAGCTGATTTAATACCGAGGGATAGACCTAAGCTTGCTTCAGCTTACGCTTTGGCTGGTCAGTTTATGGGGTTTAGGTTTATAGTTACGGATGCAGGTAGTAATCCGAAGGAAGGACACATACCTCTTGAGATGGTTAGAGAGGTCGCAAATTCAATCGATATACCTTACATAGTGGCTGGAGGAGTTAGAAAGCCAGAAGAGGCTAAGAAAATAATAGAATGTGGTGCCGATGCAGTTCAGATTGGAACAGCCTTTGAGATGGACAGTGCGGTTGATAGAGTAAAGTCTTTTGTTAAAGCAGTTAGGGAGGGAGGTAAGAGAAAGAAAAGGAAAATTCGTTATGAGTGACCCTATCTCCCGTTTTGTTAGTAAGGTCGTTTTGATCGCAATTATACCAACAATCTTAGCTATGATACTGTTACCAGAAGTGTTAAAGTTAGCTGTTTTGCCGTATTTAGGACTGATAATTGTGCTTTTAACTAAGATGATGTACGAAGATACACTTTTTCAATGTCCCAGCTGTAAAAATCTATTCAAACCCAATTTTATCGACTTCGTTTTATCCCCAAACCAAACATATTACAAGCTTTTGAAGTGTCCTCATTGTAACGAAATCAATTGGTGTCCTATAAAGGTTTTTAGAGGTGAAGGGGTTAATGTAAGGATAAAACCTATTAAGGAGGATTTAAACGCCAACTTGAAAGTTCCTTTAGCTGTTGTAACATTTTTTACGTCTTAGGCCTAATTCCTTTAATTTTGAATTTCAATTTAGCCTTACTCTTTGCCTCAACTTTGATATATTCAATTTATGCGTCTATGACTTTAAATGCCATTAGGAAGGGATATAGAAGTGGAGTAATAGTGGTGGTATCTTATATCATCGTCATGCCTTTAATAATCTTCACATTTTTGGGATTTGTTGTAAAATGAGATGCCCGGACCCGGATTTGAACCGGGGACCACGCGGTCTTCAGCCGCGCGCTCTCCCAGGCTGAGCTACCCGGGCTCAATTATAAATAACACATAAGGGTATTTTTAATTTTTGGTTATAACTTTCTTACCTCTCTCACATGGTATGACCCTTATCTTGGCATCTTCAAACTCCAATCTGAATACTGCTCCATCCAAAACTCTGTCCAAGAAAACAGCCAAAGCTGCTACTTCGCTATGAGGCTGAGTGCCTATCGATATATTCATATCAGAGAGATCATAAACCTCTCTTGGAACCTTCTCTGCTCCAACTATGACAAGAATTTTCTCATGCTTCTTTATATCTTCAATCCTTTCTGTTAAGGGAACACCGTACATGGTTAAATGGACCTTTAATCCCTCAAAATTCCTTAAAAGTCTCTTCCAGTTTACATGTTCTATGAAAAAATCACCACCCCATCTTCTTACAACATCTCTAACACTCTCGAAAACTTTTTCATCGTAAGTGTCAAAATATATCCCCTTAGCTCCAAAAGCTCTTGCGGTTAAAGCTACGTGTGTTGAAATCCTCTTATCTCTCTCAGGTCTGTGTCCTAACCTTAAAACGTAAACTTCCATGTGTTTGAAATAACGGTAAACTATTTAAGTTGTAAGTTTCTACTCTCCTCAAGGGCCCGTGGCTCAGCCTGGTTAGAGCGTGCGCCTGATAAGCGCAAGGTCCGGGGTTCAAATCCCCGCGGGCCCACTTAGTGTTCTAAGATTATCTCCATAACTTTACTTTTTTCATAAAATTATAAACCTATCTAACGTCAATACTCTTAAAAACGTGTAGAAGATAATTGAATGGGGAGTAGCTATGGGACTATTCCACGAAGAAGTAAAGAGAAAGGTTGTAAACGAATTGGCAAGAAATGGGTAGTAGTTAAGACGGAAGCATGGTTATCGACATCTAATACTAGTGTAAAGTGGATTAAGCCATATGTGCACATGAATTTCTTTAAGATAAGCCCATACAGACATTTACACAATCCAAGATTTCAGACTCGTATAGATATACTTGCAGTATTGATTGAAGATGTTTGGCTAATTGGGAGATTACCATCGGAAGAAATAGCAAAAAGAACAATGCTAATAGAAGTTGAAGATAAGCATTCGATAGAAGAAGCAATTAAAAGAATAAAACCTTACGAAGTAGGAGCAAAAGCGATAGTAAAAATTGGAATAAGCAAGGGAGGAGAATTAGATGGAATTCCAATTTTAAAAGCTGAGAGAGATATTTTTGGTGACTGGTATATCGAAGGATTATATGAACTTGTACTAAATCATAAAGAAATTATAAAATGAATATAAAAACTAAATAAAAATTAATATTCTGTAATAATTAATATTTGTAACATATAATTAAATATAATTAAAAATTATTTACTTGCTTACTTTATCTCATAGCCTTCTTTCCTTCTTCACTCAACTTTTCTTTATCAACAAAAACGACTGCGTACTTTAAAAGTTCGTCGAACTCGTCCAAATCTACATCTTTAAAGACATCTGCGGAGATTGCAAACTTTACAACGAAGTGCTTTTTGACACCCAGATGAGTTTCCATTTCTTCAATATCGACATCTAAAATATCGCTCGATACAACCGCAATCTTACCTTCAACGTTCTTCTTTATGAAGTCTAAAAAGGAATTTTCCCCAAATAAATATGTGGGCATAAAAGTAGTGGCATTGCAAAGATAAAAATTTTAGGGTAGAAAATCTTCTGGCTTTGGTAGTTCGAGTTTCATTCCCTTCCTCTGTCTAACCTCCATGATGAACTGTTCAAGCAGAGCTTGTGGAACTGGCTCGAACCCTGCATGTTCAACGCTCCACATGGCTTTACCGGCAGTTGCAGACCTTATCGAATTTGCGAATCCGAACATCTCCTTAACTGGAGCTTTTGCAACGACTGTAACTAAGTCACCCTCAGTTCTCATCTCAAGTATCTGTCCTCTCCTTCCCTGAATCTCTCTCGTTACATTGCCCAACATTTCTTGTGGTACTGTTATGAACACCTTCTGGTAAGGCTCAAGCAAAGTTGGATTTGCCTGCAACATGGCAGCGTATATTGCTCCCTTTACAGCCGGAATAACCTGTGCTGGACCTCTATGTACTGCATCCTCGTGGAGCTTACAGTCGACCAACTTCACCTTTAAACCCATACAAGGCTCTTTAGCCAAAGGCCCAGCACTCATAGCCTCTCTGAATCCCTGAACTATCAGATCCATGGTCTCATGTAGGTACTGAATACCCTTCGTTACATCGCAGAATACATTGCCCTCATAGTAATCCTGTATACCATCCGCCTCCTCCTTTGTTAAGCCAGCCTCTATCAACTTCTTTCTCAACTCCTTCTTGTCAGCTTTCCTTATATCTATGTTCTCATCTTTGAACAACTGGATTACTTCCTGTGGGAGTGGTTCAACGACGATGTAGAACTTGTTGTGTCTGTTTGGCGATTTACCTTCAACAACTGGTGATGTCTTTGTAACGGTTTCTCTGAATACGACTATGGGCGGTGATGTAATTACCTCTATTCCCTTCTCCCTCCTTATCTTTTCAACCTTAACCTCTAGGTGGAGTTCACCCATTCCACTTATGAGGTGTTCACCGGTCTCCTCGTTGAGTGTAACATGGAGCGTTGGATCCTCCTTAGCTAATTGCCTCAAAACTTCTATCAACTTGGGTAAATCTCTCGGATTCTTAGCCTCTATGGCCATAGTAACGACCGGCTCACTTATGTGTTTGATCGATTCAAACGGTGTGAAGTTCTCAATTGTTGAACATGTTGAACCGGCAACGGCATCTCTCAAACCGACAACGGCAACTATGTTTCCAGCTGGCACTTCTGGCAGTTCAACCCTCTTTGGACCCATAAATACTCCAACTGTCTGAACTCTGTTCTTCGTCTTCCTGTCAACTAAGTACAGTTCCATACCTGGTTTAAGCGTTCCGCTGTAAAGCCTTCCAACTGCCACTTCGCCAGCGTGGGGATCTATGACTATCTTGGTTATCATCAAAGCAACTGGTCCTTTAGGATCACATTTAACCATAGCTTGCCCTTCTGGACTGTCAACATCTCCCTTCCAGATTACTTTGATTCTCTCTTTTTGAGCCTCAATAGGAGAAGGTAGATGTCTTATAACCATATCCAAAACAACTCTGTGAAGTGGTGACCTCTTTGAAAGTTCCTTCCAATTATCTTCCTTTAGATACTTGTAAACTTCCTTAAAACCGACACCAGTTTCCTTCATTGAAGGAACACTCACTGCCCACTTGTACAGAGCTGAACCGAATGCTACACTACCGTCTTCAACTTTAATCATCCATTCCTTGTACTTCTCTGGCTTCATAGCCTTTATAAGCTTGTTTACATCCGTTATGACTCTGATAAGCCTTTCTTGCATTTGATCTGGTGTAAGCTCAAGTTCTCTAATCAGTCTATCAACCTTGTTGATGAAGAGAACTGGTTTCACGTTTTCCCTCAAGGCTTGTCTTAGAACAGTTTCGGTCTGAGGCATCACACCTTCCACAGCATCAACGACCACTATAACTCCATCAACAGCCCTCATCGCTCTCGTTACATCTCCACCGAAGTCTACATGTCCAGGGGTGTCGATCAGGTTGATGAGGTACTCCTTACCTTTGTACTCGTGAACCATCGAGACGTTAGCAGCTTGAATTGTTATACCCCTCTCTCTTTCCTGCTCATCGAAGTCTAAGTAGAGTTGTTGCCCAGCCAACTCTTCACTGATCATTCCAGCTCCAGCAAGTAGATTATCCGACAATGTGGTTTTACCATGGTCTATATGGGCTACTATGCCCATGTTTCTTATTCTTTCTGGCATCCACATCAGTTCCTTGATTTTATCAATCATCTTCTTTGCTCTCGTCATAACCAATCACCCTCAAGCTGAGGTTAAAAAAAGGTTATCTTGCAGACTTAGCTATCCTCTCAACTTCCTCCTTCTTAGCTACAGCATAGCTCTTCGGATCGTTCTTTGCAGCTAGGATTATCTCTTCAGCCAAGCATTCAGCTATGCTTTTAGGATTCTTAAAAGCTCTCTGCCTTGCACCTTCACAGATGTTCCTCAAAGCAACATCAACCCTTCTTAGAGAAGAAGTATCTACGGATTTTGGTACAGCTATACCTCCATACTTTAGCCTTACAACCTCCTCTCTCGGTCCAGCGTTTATTATGGCATCTACGAGCACTTGAATCGGATTCTTCTTAGTTCTTTCATATATTATGTCAAATGCCTTTCTAACGATGTCGTAAGCTAGCATCTTTTTTCCAGTATTCCTACCTTTCCTCATCACCTTGTTTATCAGCCTTTCAACGATGAAGACGTTCTGCTTTGCGAAAGGTGTGTTTGCATGTCTTCCATGTGTATGTGGAACAAACCTTGGCTTCAGACAGATGTAGTTCTTTAGTGCTGGATCATTTACAACAACTTCCTCAACATCCCACTTACCGAAGACCTTCAACTCCTCCTTTGTGAATCCGTACTTCATGCTATCACCTGATTGGTTTCTCTTTCCTACCCATGACTAGCTCCTCAAGTGATACGCCGTTTACCTTTACGACCTTGTATCTCACACCTGGAATGTCACCCATCGATCTTCCCATCCTACCTCCAATACCCTCAATTATCACTTCATCGTGCTCGTCTATGAAGTTTATGGCTCCATCTCCTGGACAGAACGCCGTAACTTGCCTACCGTTCTTTATCAACTGTACTCTTACACATTTTCTTATCGCTGAGTTCGGCTGTCTTGCCTCAATTCCAACCTTTTCCAACACTATTCCTCTGGCCTGCGGTGCACCTTCCAATGGATCAGCCTTCTCTTTCAAACCCAATATCCTTCTAACGTACCTCTTATCGCTCCACCTGAACTTCTTCCTATTCTCGATTAACTTCCTTGCAGCGAATAACCCGTATCCCATGAACATCACCTCCCAATAGCGACTTTTTAAATTTTGTCCCGTTATTTAACTATAACGTCGTCTATGTCGTGATGTCTCTTTGCAAGCTCCTTAGCCTTGTTTATGTTCTTACCACCCTTTCCAATTACCAAACCTTTGTACTGCGGGTTAACACTTACGATGGCTATCTTCTTGTTTCCTCTCTCAATTATCTTTACATTCACTTTGATTGGCTTGAATATGTTGGCTATGAATTCCTCTGGCCTTTCAGAATGCTCGATAATCTCAATTTTTTTACCGATAATTTCTCTAGCTCTCTCAACGTTTATACCACCCTTCCCAATCGCTAAGCCCATGTCACCTTTCTTCACAACGAAGATGACCTTATCATCCTGAACTATGCAGTCCTTAATACTTGCACCAGTTAAACCTTCAAAAAGGGTCAAATACCTAATACTCTCCTCAGATAGCTTTATTCCCATAACCTAACCCCTCTAAAAAATTTAGATGAGATCTTCGGCATCTATTACAACGAGGGATGCAACGCTGAAAGGTTTACCGCACGCTGCCCCAAGCTCCATGTTCGTTCCAGGGTAAACTAACACTGGAACATCTCCCTTGTACTTCTCAATCTTTTCCTTGATCTTCTTTGGACAATTCGAAGATATTATGACGAGCTTAGCTTCCTTTCTCTTCAAAGCCTTTATCGTCCTCTTGCTACCCAAATAAACCTTTCCCTTCAGAGCCTTCTTCAGTATCTTTTCCACATCCATACCCTTCACCTCTTGGGTCTGTAAACCAGTTCGACATCACCTGTTCCCAACTTTATCGGCTGACCTACAATTATATTTTCGGTTATCCCCTTCAACTCATCAACCTCTCCCCTTACAGCTGCATCGAGCAAGACGTTTACAGTTACCTCGAAAGCAGCTCTTGCCAATATGCTCTGTTTTGAACCTGCGACACCATGCCTACCTATCTGCTTTAAATAACCATCGGATGTCATGACATCTGCAACGAGCATTATATGTCTTATATCAACATCTAAACCCTGCTCCTCCAAAGTCTCCTTAGCCTCCTTTATTATAGCTGCCCTAGCTGCCTCAATTCCCAATACTTCGTAGATTTCATAGATGTCATTTGTGATTGTCCTTGTAAAATCAACTCCCTTAACCTTCATAACCTTCTTGAGGTTTGAGCCTTCCGTGTAAAGTACGTACTCGTCGCCTTCCTTTCTAATTATAACCCTCTTAATCTCCTTGATTCCTGCAATTACCTCCTTCTTTAGCTTATCAAATATATCCATCAACGTTTTGTAGGGCTTGTCAACATCTGGAGAGATCTGAATGATAAGATTTCCATCCTCTTCACTAATTTCCATCTTAAGCTTTCTTTCAAGAGTCTTCTTAAGATTCTCGACAGTCAAACCTTTTTCCTTTAAGGCTTTTTCATCTGGCTTTATTATTATCTTAAGACCGTATATATCTACAGATATGTCAGCAACGTCTGTAACGTGCGTAGCTTCTATCTTCCTTGCTATCTCTTTAGCTTTTTCCTTATCCTTAGCGTACTCTGGCAGTAGCCTTATTGTCATCATTGGAGTCGACGGAGTCTTTCTGACATCCAGTATCTCAATCAACCTTGGCAATCCCAAAGTAACGTCAATTTCAGCTACACCAGCGTAGTGGAACGTACGCATCGTCATTTGCGTTGCTGGCTCTCCGATGGATTGGGCTGCAACGATTCCAGCCGCTTCTCCAGGTTCCATCAGATTCTTAAAATATTCTTCAACACACCTATCTATGATCTTCTTGGCTGTATCTTTATCAGCCTTTATCTCCCCAAGCTTCCTCTCTATCTCCTCCTTGACGGACTTTGGAAGTGGAACATCTTTCAAAAGATCCTCGTACATATCAACCACCAATAACCTCCTTAACTATTCTATCTATGTCTATGGTCTTACCTCTGTAGCTCTTCATCGGATCGACACCATCTTCACCGTATCTAAATTGGACAATCGTTCCAGAGGTTTGTTCCCTAACCGTTCCATCATACTCAACCTTTATGTCCTGCAGTGCGTTGATCATCCTTCTCTGCAGGTAACCGCTTATCGATGTCCTACAAGCTGTATCTACCAATCCCTCTCTTCCACCCATGGCGTGGAAGAAGAACTCTATAGGATTCAGACCTCTCTTATAACTACTCTCAACGAATCCTCTAGCTTTGGCACTTATATCACCAGGCTTGAAGTGTGGCAACGTTCTGTTTGAATAAGCGTAACCTCTGTTGATTCTCTCACCTCTAACAGATTGCTGTCCAATACAGGCTGACATCTGAGTAAGGTTGAGCATGGAACCCCTCGCACCACTCACAGCCATAATTACGGCTGGATTGTTGTAACCTAAGAACTTCTCCGCAATCCTTCCAGCCCTATCTCTGGCTTTACCCAGTTCACGCATGATCATCATTTCCAACGTTTCCTCTAAGCTTCTACCCGGCATTGGCTCAAGGTTTCCTTCCCTATATGCTTTTATCAAATCTAAGACTTTCTTTTCAGCTTCAGCCACTATCTCTTTTATCTGAGCTAAAGCTTCGTCTGGCAAATCTTCATCATCTATTCCAATTGTGAATCCCGTAAGCATTATAGACCTTATAGCCAAATGGGTCATGTCGTCAATAAACTTCCTAGCCATATCATTACCGTACTTTCTCACTATCTCATCGATTATTATACCTTTAAAAGCTCCGACAGCCTTTTCATCTATCGTTCCTTTTATCAACTCTCCGTTCTTAATTATCACGTAAGCATCGTGCTCGCAATTCTCCTTCTTACACTCCTCGCAACCTCTACAGATCTCAGCCTTAAACTCAAGTGTTATGTTTGGTAGAATCATACTAAATATCTGTTTTCCAGTCCAGTACGGCTTTCCATCCTTAACGACCTTAGGTTCTGGCAACTCCTTAATGTCGAGTGGTCTTATGAGGTACATTACCTCCTCCTTACTGAACAGTTTTTCACCCCTTGTAAGTAGGTAAAGTCCAGAAATGTGATCGTGAATACCTCCTATGATAGGACCTCCAAATCTTGGTGACAATATGTGCTGTTGTACTGCCATCAGAATTTTCGCTTCAGCCTGTGCCTCTAAGCTTTGGGGTACATGCAGGTTCATCTCATCTCCGTCAAAGTCTGCGTTATAAGGTGGGCAAACTGCTGGATTCAGTCTGAAAGTCTTCCCAGGTAAAACTCTAACGTAATGAGCCATTATACTCATTCTGTGTAGAGATGGTTGTCTGTTGAAGAGAACGATGTCTCCATCCTTCAACTGCCTTTCCACTATCCAACCTGGCTCAATCTTCTCGGCAAGTTCGTGTCTGTTTGTATCCATCACCCTAATTCTCCTACCATCTGGTCTTATTACGTAGTTTGCTTTCGGATGTTCTGTCCTTAGGATGTATTCTCTTGCCTCTTCGATGTTCCTCTCGGTAACGTGTATTGGAACGGTTAACTCTTCAGCAATCTCTTTTGGAACACCAACCTCGTTTATGCTTATGCATGGATCGGGACTTATGACGGTTCTCGCTGAGAAGTTAACTCTTTTACCACTTAAGCTACCTCTAAATCTACCTTCCTTTCCCTTTAAACGCTGTGCAAGGGTTTTGAGTGGTCTACCACTTCTGTGTCTTGCTGGAGGAATTCCACTGACTTCGTTGTTTATGTAAGTAGTTACATGATATTGCAAAAGCTCCCAGAGATCTTCTAAAATTAGATGAGGAGCTCCAGCCTCCTTGTTCTCCAAAAATCTCTGATTTATCCTAATTATGTCAACAAGCTTGTGAGTGAGATCATCTTCACTTCTCTGACCCGTTTCAAGTATTATGGAAGGTCTTACCGTAACTGGTGGCACTGGCAGAACTGTTATTACGAACCATTCAGGTCTGCAAGCTTTTGGATCGATTCCCAAAACAGGTAAATCTTCATCTGGAATCTTCTCAAGCCATTCTCTCACATCTAACGGCGTAAGTCTGTGGTCATCAATGTAGTAGAATGTTGGCTTTTCGAATTTAACCTCAACAGCCTCAGTTCCGCAGTGAGGACACTTCTTAACAGCCTTAGCCCTTCTGTAAACGTCCTTTATGATTTCATCATAACTCTGTCCGAGCTCTTTCCTCTTCTCTATCTCCTCCAAAAACTTGTCTCTAACCTTATCTGGTAACCTTAACCTACCACATTCCCTACACGTTACATTCAGTAGTTTAGCTATTAACTTAGCGTAGCCTACATGTATAACTGGTGCAGCCAACTCTATGTGACCAAAGTGCCCTGGACATTCACCAGCCTTTCCACCACAAGTTCTGCACCTCAACCCTGGGTCTATGACACCTAAGCGAGGATCCATCAATCCACCTTCAATCGGAAATCCATCGTCATCGTAAGTTTCGGCCGAAACTATCTTGGCAACGCTCATTCTCCTTATTTCTTGTGGACTCAAAATTTCGAATTTAATTCCGGCAATCCTCTTTGGAACCATGATCATCACCTCATGCCTTATCTCCCAAAATCAAACGAGGAGCGATCAGCATAGATTTAAGCTCATCTAACAGCAATTTGAAGGCGTAACTCATCTCAACCTTGTAAACGTGGCTATCGTCATCACATATGTGGCAATAAGCAGTATTTCTCCTGTAATCGTAAGTGGCGACGTGTCCACACTTTGCACAGACCCAAACCTCAACCTTATCAGATTCTTCAAGCAATCTATCCTTAAGGAGTAGCGCGGCACCATGCCCAATCAGAACATCTCTTTCCATCTCTCCCAATCTCAAACCTCCCTTTCTTGCCCTACCTTCTGTAGGTTGTCTTGTGAGGATTTGAACTGGCCCTCTACTCCTTGCATGTATCTTGTTCGCAACCATGTGGTACAACTTCTGATAGTATATCACACCAACGAATATGTCAACCTCGTAACGCTTTCCTGTTATTCCATCGTACATAACTTCCTTACCAGTATGAACGAATCCGTACCTTTTTAAAACCTCTCTCAAATCTTTCTCCTTTTCACCGTGGAATATAGTTCCATCGATGCGTCTACCTTCTAAGCACCCAACCTTACCACCTATCATTTCAAGTATATGTCCAACTGTCATTCTCGATGGGATTGCGTGAGGATTGATGATCATATCAGGAACTATACCAGATTCGGTCCAAGGCATGTCCTCCTCAGGCACGATCAAACCGACAACTCCCTTCTGACCATGTCTTGAAGCAAATTTATCACCGATTTCTGGTATTCTCAAATCTCTAACCCTAACCTTCGCAAGTTTAGAACCGCTTTCGGATTGCATGAGAAATACAGCATCAACAATTCCCTTTTCATTGGAACGCATCGTTATAGAGCTTTCTCTTCTCTTCTGCGGAGATATTCCCAAAGTCGGTTCCTCCAAGAATCTCGGTGGTGAAGTTCTTCCAATTAGCACGTCATCTGGTCCAACTTCAGTTTCTGGAAATATCAATCCATCTTCATCCAAATTCTTGTAAGCTTCCGCACCTCTGTAATCGGCAACGTCCGATGGAGGTATCTCAAACTTGTCCTCTTGTCCGCCAGGATATCTCAACTCTTCAGCCTCGTAAGTTCTGAAGAAGTGCGTTCTTGCTAAACCCCTATCTACACTGGCCTTATTCAAAATTATGGCATCTTCTATGTTGTAACCTTCATAGCTTAAAACAGCAACGATGAAGTTCTGGCCAGCTGGTCTCTCATCAAACCTAATCTCCCTCTGCGTGTCAGTTATAACTATAGGTATTTGTGGATAGTGCATGAGATGACCTCTTGTGTCGGTTCTCCAGTGTAGACTTGAATATGGTAATCCTAAGCTCTGTTTGATCATTGCAGCACCCATTGTGTTACGTGGAGATGCGTTGTATTCTGGATACGGAATCGATCCTAGGCATATTCCAGCAATCAACGAAGGATCTAATTCCAAGTGTGTGTGTTCAGGTGTCAGATCTTCCTCATTAACGGCTATGTATGCATTCTCTTCCTCCTCTGCATCTAAGAACTCTATCTTACCCTGTCTTACAAGATCCATGAACGTAATTTCTCCTTTCTTCAACTTCTCAATATCTCTCTCAGTTACAAGAGGTTTTCCGTCCTTAACGACTATGAGTGGTCTTCTTGCCCTACCAGGATCAGTATTTATTCTAACTTCGTTTGAATCTGGATAATATGCTACGTTAACTTGATTCGAAATCTTTCCCTTACGCCTAAGCTCCCTAATCATTTCGGCCAACTTTTGACCATCCTCATGAAATCCTATGAGAGCTCCGTTAACGTAAACCCTACACTTCCTCATTCAACCACCCCTTATAGGCTCAACACCTAAATCGAACAAAATCCTCTTAACCTCCTCCTCATTACAGCCAACACTAACTTCAGCATATTGGGCAAAATTCTTAACCAATCCACAGTTTGGTCCTTCCGGCGTTTCATTCGGACACAACCTACCCCACTGTGTAGGATGCAAATCACGAGCTTCGAAATGAGGCTGTGATCTTGAGAGAGGAGACACAACCCTTCTCAAATGAGATAGGATTGACATGTAATTATGCCTATCTATAAGCTGTGAAACACCAGTCCTTCCACCAACCCAGTTTCCAGTAGCCATTGGATGCATGATCCTATCAGTTAAGACATCTGCTCTGACAGCTGTAGTCATTTTCATGGGTCGTCCCCTGGCTTTAGCTCTCTCAAGCTGATACTTTACGTCTTTGATCAGCCTAAGCAGAGCAACTCTGAATATCTCCTCAATTAAGTCTCCAGCCAGCTTAAGCCTCTTGTTTGCGTAGTGATCTTTGTCATCTTCCCTCCTTAAACCCAGATGCAACTCGAATACCATCTCAGCCATTCTCGCTAGGAAGAAGGCTTTAGCCCTTCTCGCTTCTGGCTCTGTTCCTAAGTGAGGTAGGAAGTGCTGATCCAGAACTTGATTTGCTCTCTGAATCCTATAATCTCTACTCTGACCAGGAGCAACTCTTCTACCTATGTAATCTATAGCCTCCTCTTGAGTTTCAACTTCAGCAACTTCCAAGTTTTCAAGCATAAACTTCATTATCTCTGGATTAGTGCTAACCATCTCAACTATCTCTTTGTCACTCTCAACACCCAAAGCCCTCATCAGAACCACGAACTGAATAGGCTTTGGCAACTGTGGAAATGTAACTTCCAAAATATTTCCTCTTGTCCTCTCAACAACGACCAAAGCCCTATAACCAGCCTTTTGACTGAAACATTTAGCTACTTCAAATTCTTCACCATACTTCTCTTCCTTCTCAAGTAAGATCTTGTTTGGTGCAAGGTCTTCAAGTGTCACCAAAGCCCTTTCAGTCCCGTTAATTATGAAGTATCCACCAGGATCAAGAGGGTCTTCACCAGCCAAACACAATTTCTTCTCGTAGTTATCTGGCAAGTTATCAATCTTCCTGAAAGATCTCAAAGCTTCGTCGATGTTATCTGGATGTAGGTTGCAAATCTTTGATTTCACCATCACTGGAAGCATACCTATCTCAACAACTTCCCACTCTAACTCCTTACCCTCATCAACAACTTGAGCCTCAACGTATATCGGTGCTGCATACGTTAAATTCCTAAGTCTAGCTTCAGCAGGCAATAACAATCTCTTCGTTCCATCAGCCTCTTTAACTATCGGCTTACCAACCCAAGCTCTTCCAAACCTTACGTAGGTGTTTGGTATGTCAAGCTCTATTATCTTCTGCTCGTCTATAACCCTCTGCAAACCTTCATCGAGAAACCTGTTGTAAGAGTCGATCTGGTGCTTTACGAGACGATCATGTGTAAAATATGCTCTTGCCAAGACACGTCTATCCAACATAACCATCACCAAAAACGTTACTCTTCCTCAACTTCCTCCCCAACTTCTTCCTCCCTCTCCTCTTCAACCTTAACAACTGTAGGTGGTACAACATACCTGTAGGCTATACTAACTCCAGCTGTAGGACTCTCTCTTATGATTCTGACGATGTCTCCGACCTTTGCTCCAATCTCTTTGGCTATCGGGTCATCTACTCTTATCTTCGGCAACTGCTCTGGTTTAATACCAAGTATCTTTAAGAGCTCCTCCTTTTCCTTCTCACTTAAGAGTTCATGCTTTGGAACGAGGATATGATCTTGAAGTCTTATCTTCATAGCTTATCACCAAATTGATGAGAGCGGGCTCGACGGGATTTGAACCCGCGACCAACGGGTTAAAAGCCCGTTGCTCTACCTGGCTGAGCTACGAGCCCACGATTAAATCGTTAAGGGATTGATATAAATCTTTTACGTTGCCTTGCGAATAAGTTTCAATCTCTCCGTATCGTTTTTCGTCTTAACTGATTCAGCGGATCTGAAGCCAAGTACAAATACAGCACCCTCTGGTTTGTTATCCTCAACTTTGACATATCCTCCAAACCTTTCCATGAGCGATTTCACGAAATACAGGCCTAAACCAGCACCCTTAGACTTAAACTTGACACTCTTAAGCCGTCTGGAAACACAAACACCGTACCATTCCTTAAATCAGTAAACGTTTTCCCTACCTCTTGCCCAATCTTTAAACCCGTTCTAACAACAAGCTTAGTCTTAGCTTTAAAGCCCTTGAGCGAAATTACTCCTATATCATTTATCAAACCTCTCTCACTCATCACCCCAGCGGTAGAACATCCAACTACAACATCAGCTAACTCCAACGTATGACTGAGAAGTTTACTCTGATCGTAGAAATCACTAGAGAACAATATGAGGAGATCAGATCCGTTTGATTGAGCAATTACATCACTGACAGCTTCTCTAGCTGCTGTACTCTCATCTCTCGCACTACTGAAAGATAATTTCATTTAATCACCTTTTAGTGTGTTTCTTAACAATCTCCCTTATCTTTGCTCTTGTAAATGGTTTTTCAAGTAGTTCGACTGCACCAGCATTTAACATATTTACCTTTGGAGACAGCAAAAGCAGCTAAAGCGATAACCTTTGTATCTGGATCTATCTCCTTTATCTTCTTTGTAGCTGTAATTCCATCCATTATGGGCATAACAATATCCATGATTACAACATCTGGTCTATGTTTTTTGTAAGCCTCTACAGCCTCAGCACAGTTTGAAGCTTCTATAATTTCATAATCGTCATTGATTAAAGAATTGTAATGATGACTTAATAAATCTTGCTAAATAAATCAACGCTCGATTATAAACTCATCAACACCTACACCAAAGTGTCTGGCTTTTTCACCAATCCATACCAAAATCTCATCTCCCTCCTTTAGATTTGCAACTGAAACGTGTTTGCCTTCTGGATCTATAAGCTTTATAGTTTCTGCATTCTGAAGTATAACTGTTCCCTCTTCACCGTTAGCAACAGCCCTTATTAGTATTAAAGGCCTTTTCTCAATCTTAACTCTACCAATGTAACTTCTCCTAGTTTCACCGTTGTAATTTACAATCTCGACTTCATCTCCCGCTTTAAGCTCTGATAAGTACTTCGTTCTGTTACCTATCTTTATATAGGCATTTACGCTCCCAGCGTTAACTCTAAAAGGTCTTGCTGAGACATACTCACTCTCCTCACTCTCACTAGCAATTAAAAACATGAATCCCGCCTTGTTACCAACTAACATACCCTCCCCGACATTCATTAAAGTTACGGTGTCTATGCAAACTCTATCTCCAACTCCTAAAGGTTTTATCTCGACAATCCTTGCCCTCTTAAGTTCAACAAAACCTTTCTCTCCACTTGCAAGCTCATAAAATTTCCTCATCAAACTTCTTTTATCCTCCTCAATTGCTATCCCATCGGCACCTTTTTCAAGTGTTGTTAAAACAACCTTTGCCTCATCTAAATTGTTTACTATGGCAATAAGCTTTGCTTTCTTTTTCATTGCTATGAGGTTTTCGAGTGGTATTATCTTCCAATCTGAAAATCTCAGAAAGAGGTAATCAAATTTTTCTGATAACTCTATTGCCTTGTTCTGATCTTCAGCAGACTTTATTTCAACAAATGCAAACTCCTTACCGACTCCATCTTCGACACCAAATATCCTTATCCTTCCAAGCTTTTTAGCCAAATCTTCAAACCCCTTTCTGACAACCACACCTGTAAAGCCGATCTCAATTGCATCCTTTATTTTCTCCTTCTCTTTCTCCCAGTTATCTCCTAAAGCTAAAAGCCAGATCTCCTTCAAACTATCACCCCTATCTCTTCTAAGCTTGCATTCTCATGAACTATCCTTCTTAAAGCTTTTACCATGGCTTTGGGATCTTTATGCTGAAAAACGTTTCTCCCTATTGCTACACCGCTTGCTCCAGCACTTATAGCATCTGCAACCTCCTTCAAGATTTCAAATTCACTCTTTTTGCTCCCACCTGCTATGACTATCGGTATCTCAGCAAATTCTACGACCTCCGCAAAACTTTCGACACTTCCAGTGTAAGCAGTCTTAACAATATCAGCTCCAAGCTCGTACGCAACTCTCACACAATGTTTTACTAGCTCTGGATCTCTCTCGTTTAGACCTTCACCCCTTGCATACACCATTGCAAGGAGTGGCATGTTCCAATCGTCACAGATTTCAGAAACCATACCGAAATCTCTCAACTGCTCTTTCTCTGTCTTACTTCCTATATTTACGTGAATGCTAACTGCATCTGCTCCAAGCTTTATGGCTTTTTCGACAGAAGTTACCAGAACTTTTTCATTTGGCTCAGTTAGGCATGTTGACGCGCTTAAATGAATTATCAATGCGCTTTCCATCTCTTCCACGTACTTAACATTCTTTGCAATTCCCTTATGTAGAACTATAGCATCTACTATTCCGTCAACATCTCTAAGCACTCTTTCAAGCTCTTCAAGTCCCGAAATCGGTTTGGAAATTCCGTGATCCATTGGTACTATCACAGTCCTTCCATCTTTCAAAACCCTTTTCAAGCGCCTTTTTTTGGACATGGCAGCACCCCCACAAGATTTTGAAAGGAGAGAGGAGATATTACCTACATTAGAAGCTAAATCTAAAGAAGAGAAATCTCCAAGGATATATGTACATGATCTGCATCAGCATCGAATTAAGGGCAACTTCAATCTATTTAAACCTTTCGATTTATTTCCATATTATGGGATCATTCTCAATTCATGGGATCAATTCCACAATTCATGCATTAAACATTATATACTCCTTACGAAAGTCTTCTGATGAAAGATGAAGTGGGATAAGAAGATAAAGGAGGAGTTGGAATATCTGAAACCCGTAACGGATGAGGAGTTTGAGGAACTGTTGGATGACAAACCGAGAAAGAAAAGGAGAAAGAGAGAAAATTATTAAGTCTAAAATTTTTTGATGCCCCCGTGGGGTAGCCTGGATATCCTTGGGGGCTGCGGACTCCCAGACCCGGGTTCGAATCCCGGCGGGGGCATTTATTTTTAAATTAAAATTTAATTTAAGTAATATTTGAATTTGAGAAAATTACTATGTTTTGCAAACTAAGAATTAAGATCTTGAAAAGTGATATGCGGCCGCCGGGATTTGAACCCGGGCAACGGGCTCGGGAGGCCCGTGTCCTGCCAGGCTAGACTACGACCGCTTAAAAAAATTAAGGAAAATCATGAATATATCGTTTTCGGTTATCCTTATGAACAGTCTCAATGACATAAATTCTATGGAAATTCCAAATGGAAATGTAGTTATCGAGTTTTATTCACATCGATGCAAGTCGTGTGAGATTATTAGCAAGTTCTTGGAGGAAATTCTTAAAGAGTTCAAGGATATTAAGTTCATAAAGGTCAATGTCCTTGAAAATCGTGAAGTTGCTAGATCTTTTGGAGTTATAGCTTTGCCTGTCATAGTAGCTCTTAAGGATGGTGTTGAGGTTGGTAGGTTGAAAGGGGCAAAAACTAAGAGAGAGATAGAGTCATTTTTGAGAGAGGTGTTTGGTGTATGATATTCACCGATTGGGAGGGTCCTTGGGTTTTAACAGATTTTGCTTACGAATGCGCAATGGCATTCTTTAACAGTTACGAATTCTTTGAAAGGCTAAGCCAGTACGATGACTATTTAGTTTTGGTTGAGAAAAGAGTAGATTACGATGCTGGTGATACTCTAAGGCTTTTAGCTGTCTTTCTTATAGCCAACGATGTTACCAACGATGAACTGAAAGATCTTGCGGAGAAGGTGTTAAAGTATGTACCGGATGTGGATGAAGCTATAAATGAGCTTAAAGAAAAACCTGTTGTAATTTCGACGAGTTACGAACAGTTTTTAGAGGTTTCAGCAAAACCCTTTGATTTGAGATATCATTGCACAAAGTTTGATCCCGAAAGGTACAGGTTGAATGTTAGCCTTAAGAAGGAGATACTTGAATCTGTTGAGATAATTGCGAATCTTCCAGAAATAAGAATTCCGCCTGACGAGAATTCCATGAGGTCTATTAGATGGTTGAACAATTTCTTCTGGAATAGACTTGTAAAGACTGAGGCTGGCAAAATCCTTGAGGAGGTCAAAGCTGTTGGAGGTAGAAGGAAGCTGGATGTTGTCTTAAGCTACAATCCTGAGAAACCTATTGTTATCGGTGATAGCATATCTGACAAGGATATGCTAGCCTATGCTAAGGAGAATGGTATTGCAATATCTTTCAACGGAAACGAATACGCTTTGATGAATTCGAACTTAGCTATAGTGAGTAAGTCAGCATTAGGGGAGATTGATGTTGTGAATAGATGTTTAAAGGATGGGTTAAATTGGATTGACGTTTGCGAGGTTGTGAGAGGTGGAAAAGTCTGTAGACTCGATAAAGTTAATTTTAACGAAATTTTGAAGGAATCAAAGGAGACGAGAGCAAAGTTGAGAGGTTTGGCGGGATATCTGAGCTAGATGTTAAAGATATCGTTGAGATATAAAGATATGACGTAAGGAAATTAGAGTTTTAATTGAGCTTTACAAAGCTTTCAGAAATAACGTGGAAAGTTTTTGCCATGGTATTCTAACCTACATTATCGGAATACCAAGACTGAAAGAGATAGAAGAATTCGCTAAAAGGAAAAGAAATGAGAAAGATTAAAAAACTAACGCTTGCACAACTTCACAAAATTCTCAACAATTCTCAAGCCTACCTTTCCACTTTTCTCTGGATGGAACTGAAATCCAATAAAGTTATCTTTAGATATCGCAGAAGTGAACTCTATCCCGTATTCAGTTTTAGTTAGTACAAACTTTTCATCGGTAACGAAGTGATACGAGTGAACGAAGTAGACGAAGCTACCATCCTCAATACCATCCAATATTTCGTGATCCCTCATGATCTTGATTTGATTCCATCCCATGTGCGGAATTTTACCAACCCAATCTGGAAACCTCACAACTCTACCAGGTATTACATTCAAACCCTTATGTAAACCACCTTCCTCACTCTCTGTAGCGAACAACTGCATTCCCAAGCATATACCTAAAACTGGTACATCAGCATTTGTAATCAAGTGTGAGTAAGGTTTAAGATTTTCCATAGCAGATTTAAAAGCTCCAACACCCGGTAAAACAATTCCGTTAGCATTTTCAATCTCTTTTGGGTTGCTCGTAACCTTTGCATCTCCTCCTACATGATTTATGGCTTTACTTATGCTTTTTAGGTTGCCAACGCCGTAATTCACTATCGCGATCACATGCGTTGCGACACAACTCGATTGAAAAGCTTAGCGAAACGGAAAGCTTTATTTAACCCTCGATACCTTCAAGCATTAAGATGCGTTGTAAACTTGAATCCGAAAGTTTAAGGTTAGCAAATGTGATATACGGAAGACTGCTGTCGAAGTGCAGAGTGAAAGATCTGATGAAAATGGTCAGAGAGAATCCAAGTGCAAACGTTTACATAATTGTATCGAGAAGCGATCCGCTTAGTGTGGAAATAAAAATTGATAGAAACGGGAATTATAGATATGAGAACGGCGAAAGACTTGTGATACCTGTACCAAAGAGGTTTGCTGTTCTTGAGCCCGATGAGAATTACTTCAGGCAAACGCTTAGGGCGAACATATTTTTGGCTGTTAATGGAGCAGAAGAAAAGGAGCTACACCTATGATATGTGAGAAGTGTGGTGGAAAGGGATACATCGAAATTGAGGAGGATTGTAAGGTTTGCGGTGGAACTGGGAAGTCTAAGAGTTTTGATCCAAAGATAACTGCTGAGCTTTCAAAGGAACAACTTGAAATGTTTCTAAAGGGGATATGCGGTGTTTGCAAGGGTACTGGAAAGGTCAGGAGGTTGATTGTCTGTAACGAATGTAAGGGTACTGGAAAGGCCGGGAGATGTAAGATATGTGGAGCCAAGGTAATAGGTGGTCATGACCTCTGCCCAAATTGTAGGAAAAAACCTCACGCATACTTACTGAAGAACAGCTGTGGCATTGAAGATTTGAGACTTAACAGGGTTTACATAGGTAAAGTTTCTGCTGTGACAGACATAGGTGTCTTTGTCCAGCTCAACAAGAGGTTGAGAGGTCTCATTCACAAGAGGAACTTGAACAACGAAAATCTTAGTGAAGATGATACAGTTCTCGTGAGAGTTACAAATATAAGACCATCTGGTGAGATAGATCTCGTCCTTGAAAAGATGGACAACTATGCAATCGTTGAGGTGAGTAAGGAGGTTCCCATCGTTAAAATATCTGAGTTGGGAAACTACTTGGGTAAGATTGTTGAAATCAGAGGGAAAGTCACACACATCAAACTGACTGGTGGTCCCACAGTCTTTACGATCATCGATGAGACTGGTTGTGTAAACGCTGTAGCATTCGAGGGTGGTGAGAGGGCCTATCCTGAGATAGATGTAGATGACATAGTTTCCATTGTTGGAATAGTTAAGAAGAGGGAGAAAATTCAGATTGAAGTTCTTGAGATGGAGAAACTCCTTGGAAGTGAAGCTTACGAGATTCACAAGCTGATTCAGGAAGAGCTTGACAGAAGGAGTGAACCCGTATTTACAGGATTTTTAATTGAGAGTGATGTATTAGAGAAGTTGAAGCCCGAAATGATGGCAGTTGCTAAGGAACTAAGGAAAGCCGTTTTCGAATCCCGTCCGATAATAATAAGGCATCACTGGGATGCTGACGGAGTCTGTGGTGGAGTGGCTTTGGAGAAGGCTCTGGTTGATCTGGTTGAGAAGTTTCATCCAGACCCAGAAGCTAAATATTACTTGGTTAGGCGTAGGGTTTCAAGGGCACCATTTTACGAGCTTGAAGATGTTGTAAAAGACTTGGATGAGGCTTTGGAAGATGTAGATAGGCATGGGGATAAGATACCCATAGTAGTCTTGGTTGACAACGGTTCTGGAGTTGAGGACATTCCGGCTATAAGACAGTTCCTGGCTTTTGGTGCTGACGTGATCACGATAGATCACCACTATCCAGATGAGGAAGTTGACAAATACTTACTCTATCACGTTAATCCCTACAAGGTTGGAGGTGACAGCAATTACACAGCTGGAATTTTAAGCGTTGAGATTGCGAGGATGATAAATCCAGATGTAGACTTAAAACTCTTGGCTGGCGTTTCCGTCGTTGGAGATAGGGCTGAAGGTGAAGTGGAAAAATACATCGAGCTCACGGGATTAAGTAGGGAGGAGCTTCAGGATATCGCTTTGGCAATAGAATTTGAAGGGTTCTACTTGAGATTTAGACCAGCTTCATACATAATACACGAAATATTGGGGTTTGGAAGGAAGGATAGACAAAAGAATTTGGTTGAAATGCTTTCAAGGTATGCGAAAGAAGCTATAGAGGCGCAAGTTAAGACTGCGATGGAAGGTGTAAAAATTCAAGAGTTGCCAAATGGAGTTGTTTTGGCCGCTTTAGATGTTGAAAATTATGCTAGGAAGTTTACGTTTCCTCCACCTGGTAAGTTGACTGGAGAAGTTCATGACAGGCTAAAGCAGAAGTATAAGAGACTAGTTACCATAGGATATGGGCCAGATTTTGCGGTTATAAGGAGTGAAGGAGTTGAGTTAGACATTCCAAGGTTTGTGAGAGAGTTACAGCAAGAGGTTAATGCTGGTGTGGAAGGTGGGGGGCATTTGGTTGTCGGTTCCATAAAGTTCATTCCCGCTAAGAGGAAGGAGGTTTTGGCGAGGTTGGCAAGTAAAATTGGTTCTATCTGAACAGGTTTTTCAGTTCATATTTGAACATCCTCCAGTTGAGTGCGAGATGAATCAAAACTACCACTGTTATTATTAAACTTATGTAGAGGTGGAGATCTTTCCATACATGTTTTTCTAAGCCGTAAATTATAGATCCTCTGTAACCGCGACCACTTGGAGTGAAGTAAAGGATTAAACCACTCAAAAGTTGAAACAGACCTAAAGCTATTAAGATTAGAACAATTGTAACTCTTTCTCGAGCACCCATAATTCTTGGAAGAGTCACTCTACGTTTAATAGTTTTACGATATGTTTTCTTTTATTTTACGATACAATAAGACTTCATATGGGATTTGGGACTGTATATAACCTCCCACTCCTACTGTTTAGGTATTAAATATTTTATTAACTATATATGTAAAAAATTTAAAATAATTCTATCTTTATTTATTTTA
>CAZFVO010000002.1:0-6022 GCA_964522325.1 uncultured archaeon
ATTTATAAATTCTTAACCCTGTTAGTTGCCAACTTTCGGAACTACTGTGAAGGGCGAAGTTTCCTTAGCGACGTTCTGTGAGGTGTTTGTATGGAAGAGCTCAGAATTGCCAGAATCAGGTTTTACGACAAGCTTGGTAGGATTGCTAAAAATGGGAACTTTGCATATGTAACGTTTCACATTGGAAAGGATATAAAGCCACAGGAAGGAGATTTGCTTGTGCAGGTGACAAATCTCAAGAGAATACCAATACTTGTCGCGAAGTTCATGAAGAGTGAAATCTTAAGTGCTTTTAGAATACCTGTTGATATAAAGAGTCTTGACGAACTTAAGAGTAGGTTTAATGTTCCAGACAGCATAGTCGAAGAGATCAGAAGAATCTGCAAAGAGAAAGGGGTTGATTAGATTTAAATTTTTAACTTTTAACAATTCTTTGAAATTTTTAATTGTTATAGTTTATATCATCTATTTTATTTTTATAAAACTGTAAACTATTTATTTCTAATTGTTTCAAGCTTTATGGAAATGGAAATGTATATGGAAATCGATTCGAAGATTCAAGATAGCCTTTGAAAAAGCCATAAGTGCAAGGAAGAAGCTGTTCCTAGACGCGTTTAACGAATTCAATGAAAGGCTTAAAGAGCTTAAGAGACTGCTCAAAAAGAATATAAGGCTTGAGGAGATGTATAAGTATTTCCCAGAAGTTGGTTACATGGAAAAGAGTGTTATAGAAAGATATAAAGTTTGGGAAAATAATTAATATTTTTATAATTTTATAATTAATTTGTAAAGCTTTTGAGCATTAAGAAAACACTTTAGTTAAGTAAATCTCTTAACTTCGCGATTGGAGGCATTTCTCTCTTGTGTTTACTCTTTTCAATCAATTCTACAACTTTTTTAACCTCTTCAACATTAACGTCAAATATCTCGGATATTTCTTCAGGCTTGTAACCCTTCTCCAAGGCCTTTAGAATCGTATCGAGTTTGACATAAGTGATACCCAACTCATCTTCATCTGTTTGTCCAACCCACAAACCAGCTGAAGGCTTTTTCTTGATGATTTTCTCTGGCACTCCTAAGTACTTTGCAAGTTCCCAAACCTCAGTCTTATACAAATCGCCTATTGGCAGGAAATCAACGCCTCCATCTCCATACTTAGTGTAATATCCCGCCATAAGCTCGCTTTTATTTCCCGTGCCAGCAACAAGGTAATTCAATGTATTTGCATAGTAGTAGCTTATGATCATCCTTATACGGGGCTTTAAGTTTGCAATTGCTATATCACTGCCTTTGTCTAAGTTATTCAAAAACGCTTCAACCATGGGATTGATATAGACGAGCTTGTGTTTGATTCCCAGAATGTTACACACTTCTAAAGCATCTTCAACATCTTCTTCTCTTGTAACTCCTTTCTCTGGCATTATCAATCCAAAGACTTTCTCTTTACCTAAAGCCTTAACACATAAGAAGGCGGTGGTTGCACTGTCAACTCCACCGCTTATGCCAATTACGACTCCCTTTGCATTGGCGTTCTCTACAGTCTTACGGATAAAATCAACTATTCTGCTAACGACTTTATCCCACATAGCTGTCACACCCTCCCTTACGGGCTGGAAGTCTTTAAGGGGTGGAAAGCTCGCTTAGCAATATTTCTACTTGCATTTAGATCTCTATCCAATTTTAAACAGCATTCTTTACAAACAAATACATCACCATTAATTTTTCCCTTAGCACCACATCTTGAGCAAGTCCTTGACGTTCCTTTAGGATTTACGAATACTACAGGAACCTCGTGTAGTTTAACCTTATAAACGATTTTATCAATTAAGTCTCAATAAGCCCATTTATGTAATCTCTTTTTATGTCTTTTTTTATCTTTTCTAAGTCCTATTAAGTTTTCGATAGCGATACCGTATCTTCTCTCCCTAGCCATTAAGACAATCTCCTTTGCTAAGCAATGATTAATATAGGATTGTAAGCTCTTTATCCTACCGCTCAATAATTTAAGAACTTTCCAAGCCCCTTTCCTGTATCGTTTATCTTTAGCTCTTTGCATGTCTGCTTGCTTATATTCAAGTACTTTCTTCCAGTTGATGGCATTGTCGTAGAACTTGTTGATCTTGCCTTCAGCATCTGAAACGACTACGATATGTCTAATTCCAATGTCTATACCTAACCAACCTCGCGGTTCGTAATGTTCCGGTTCTGGAACTTCGATGCTAATGAAAGCATAATCCGTTCCTTACACGAGATATTTGAACTCTTCCAATCTTTTGTAAACTTTGAAGGAACATGCATCGGCAACCAAACTCTCTTATTGTTAACTAAGGGAACACTTATAAAGTGTCTTTACAATTTTAACATCTACAGCTTTGAAGGAGACTATGTCTGCTTTAAAACATGGTTTATTTCCTTTGTTAGGGTTTCTTAATCATGCTCTGTAAATTTCAATTGCTCTGTTCATAGCTTCTTGAACAACATTTGAATGCAAATCTTTACTTCTTTCTTACATTTTTATATGTAAACTTATGAACATTCTTTCTGTTTGGATAGTTCCCCTAATTGGTCAATTGCTTTTAACCACTCGTTAACACATTCCTTGAATAGGTCTTGAATAGGTCTATCGTTATATTACTCTTTCTTTCTCTTTCTGAGCTCGAATAATTTGAACTTTTGAGTAAGTTTCATTTCACTCACTTAAATCAAAAGATTTATTAATCTATTGATTTTAATAATATTGATGATTCGGTCAGATACATGCTGACCGATGATGGCTCCCTGACCGAGCCATATGCGGTCTATCGCAACCTCCATTACCCGGGTGTAACGCTTCCGTGTCGGAGGCTCGTCCTCTAGGAGGGGAGGAGGTCAGCTCAGCTCATCAGCGTAAATTATTCCATCATGCCCAGTTACGATATTCTTCTTTAAAGCTTTAATCCTTTTTATACTACTCTTTGCATATCTCCTATCGACACACTTCTCTATTTCACCTCTAATCGCATCGTCCTTAAACGGAATTGTATCCCCTACAACTATATAGTCACGGTAAATTACGGATATACTACCCCATGTATGGCCAGGAGTGTTCAATATGTCTATTTCATCGTCTTCAAACTCCTTAATTGGATTAAACGTAAACTTCGCATATCTGTCGTAAAAGAGCAAGTAGTCCTTACACTTCTCAAGGCATTCGTTTGGCGATGCATAAATCTTTGCATGCTTGAAGAGGATGTTGTTTGCCGTATGATTGAAGTGTAGATGTGTGTTTATGACTACATCGATATCTTTAACGTCAAATCTCAGCTCGTTCACCTCAGGTGAAGATGTATCGACGAGGATGTTGTGTCTTGATGTCTATCAGAGTTACCGATGACGCGTTGCTCATTCCTTCAAACACAACTCTCAGCATTCAATCACCAGAAGTGAAACCGAAATAAATACATAAAATTCTTATATAAAAGTTCATAATTTGTAAGAAACATTAGGAGTTAGGCTTAAGTAAAAATAATGCTTTGTCGACTAATTCTTAATTAACTACCTTTCTCTCTTCAACTCAACACCTTTCAGCAAAGAACAATCCTCAGCGAATTGTATATCCATACCTTTGCCGCAATCTCCTTAACCATGTAATTCCACTTCTTTGCTGGAACGAATTCACCAAAATACCTTTTG
This sequence comes from uncultured archaeon, assembly GCA_964522325.1. Taxonomy (GTDB): domain Archaea; phylum Halobacteriota; class Archaeoglobi; order Archaeoglobales; family Archaeoglobaceae; genus Archaeoglobus_B. The sequence goes on from CAZFVO010000002.1 coordinate 3,673, forward strand.
AAAGCAGAATAAGCTGTTTCAACTACCCATCCTAATCTGTATCATTTCTTCTCCTTCCACCTATCAAAATCTTTCTGCTTTCTTGCCTCTTCACTCTTTGGATGCTTTGGAATGTCTATGGCTCCTTTCCTTACTGGAATGGCAGGATCAATCCCCCTAGACTGAAGAAACTCGAAGATCTCATAGCTGTCGTATGCCTTATCAGCTAAAACTCTCTTTACCTTGGCTTTTTCGCACAACTTCTCAACCAAGTCTTTGAATACTCCATTATCATGGATCTGTTCATCTGTGACTTTGTAGGTTGTTGTCTGCTTCGTCTCAATGTCAATGCGATGAATCTTTATCCATCTTCTCCTCCTCTTGTATTTCTCCCCCATCCATTCACCCCTGTTGTGTACCTTTATTCCTGAAGAGTCGACTGCTATAACTATCTCTTCTGAATTTAAGGCTGGAGGAGTGAAATCCATTTTTAGGAACCTTTTTTGGATAGTCGAATGGTCGGGAACCGGAACTTCAAGGATTCTTAATAGGCTTCTGTAGAATCCTTCGAGTGTTCAGTTAAGGAGACAGTAGTATCGAATTGAAGCTAAAAGTTGCATGTATGAATTGGGATACTTGTATGGATGACCTCTCTTCTTTTTGTTCATTGAATCGAGTTCTTTCTTCTAGTTTTCTATAAACTCTATGCTGAATAAAATTTCTCCCCTCTTTACGAGCTTTTCATTGTCCAGTTTATTTTTGGCATACGTTGATTAGAGGTTTTATTGAAACTTAATTTCTATTGCGTATTATGCTGACTGGGTTTTGTTCGACAAAGCAGTCTTTTATTATTGCCTTAATTCTTAACATTTCATGTCAGTAAGCCTTTTTAAAAATTTAAGCAGGAATGCATTTATTTTCGCAAATAACCTTTTATGTTGTATTTTTACACGTGAAATCATGAAGTTCAACGTATTCTACGATACAACACTAAGAGATGGTGAACAAACACCGAATGTCTGCTTTACTCCCGAGCAGAAGCTTGAAATCGCTATCATGCTCGATGAAATAGGAGTTAGTGAAATTGAAGCAGGATTCCCGATAATTTCGGAAAATGAAGCTAAGGCCGTAAAGCTCATCTTAAGTTAAAAGCTCGATGCAATGATTTTTGCGTTTTGTAGGGCTGAGAAGGAAGATATTGACAAGGCTTTGGGTTGTGATGTCGATGGAATAGTAATTGCCTCATTGCTAAGCGATTTGCACTTAAAGTATAAGCTCAAGAGGGATTTTAAAAGTGCATTTAGAGATGCACTAAGCCTCATTGAATATGCAAGTGACCACGTATTCACGGATAAGTCTTAGAAGGGATACGAATGTAAACATCTATCTGTATAATGAATGTAATTCCCATTTTTGAAGAAGATTAAAACAAATTATAAAATTAAAATGTTTTTTAATAAAACATTTTGAATATTGATGAGAAGTGACCATATTTTGTCTATGGTAAATTAACAATCTGTGAACTGCCAGATAGTGATTTCTCGAATGCTTGGACAAACCTCGCCAAATACGTTGATAAAAATGAAAGCGACATAGTTCTCTTACCAGAACTACCAGCATACCCTTGGTTTGCCAAGTATCCGAGATTCAACGAAAAAATATGGATGAATGCGTTAAATGTTCATGACATGCTTATAAACTGCCTATCCAATCTAAATTCAGTGATAATCTCAACTCGTCCCGTTCAAATTGATAACCAAAGGTTTAATCAGACTTTTTTGTGGGACTGAAAGTATCATCCAATTAGATCGATCAAAATACTACCTTCCAAATGAGAGAGAGGATTTTACGAAGCAGTGTGGTTCAACAGGGGGAGAAGGATTTTAGAATTTTTGAATAGAATGATATAAGGATTGGAGGAATACTGATGCAGTGAGATTTTCTTCAACGAATGTGCACGATATTACGGAAGACTTGGAGCACATATCATAGCCGTTCTATGTGCAACTACTGTGACAAGTCAATGGCTTATTGGATTAAAAATGACAGCTATTGTTTCAGGTGCTTTCGTAATCTCGTCAAATCGCGTTGGTGGTTATTTGGGTTTTAGTGGTAAAGGATGGATTATCTCTCCAGATGGAAAAGTGCTGGCTTCAACTTACCATAGCAGACCGTTTGTTACTGTGGATATAGATATAGATGAAACTGAGAGGGCAAAACAAACGTATTCAAGAAACATACCCGATTAAAACAAGATTACGAAAACGTCCTAAAAAGAGTTATTAATACCTAGCCAGTGGTAAGTTCATGAAAGTTGTGGCAATTCAGCATGTTCCCATAGAGCCGATGGGTTATATTGAGGATATTCTAA
>CAZFVO010000002.1:6122-59142 GCA_964522325.1 uncultured archaeon
GTGGCAATTCAGCATGTTCCCATAGAGCCGATGGGTTATATTGAGGATATTCTAATATGAATATGTAAAGGTTTACAAGACCAATGAATTCAATGTAGGAGATGCAACGCACATAGTTATAATGGGTGACCCTATGGGAGTTTACGAAGAGAAGGAGTATCCGTTTTTAGCCCAAGAAAAGGAATTGATTAGACAGGTTATCGAGAGTGGTGTTCCAATTCTCGGCATCTGTTTAGGTGCTCAATTAATAACGAGTGCCCTTGGAAAGGACGTTTATCCCTATAAGCGAGAACTCGGCTGGTTTGAAGTTAGGAATTATCAAGACAATGAAGAAGTTGTTAGGGATTTGCCAGATAGGTTGATCGTTTTCCAGTGGCACAACGATACGTTTGATCCTCCAGATGGAGCTAAACTGCTTTACATTGGTGATGAAGTTAGAAATTAGGCTTTTAGGTTTGAAAAGGCAATTGGACTACAATTTCACTTAGAAATGACACCTGAATTGGTTAAGACATGGGTTGAAAACGAGAAAAAAAATATTAGCAAAGAAGAAAAACGCAAAATTTTGATCGAAAGCGAGAAGTATATTGCAATCAAAACAAATACTGTAAAAAGCTTGTTGAAGCATTCTTAAGATTATAAATTTAGCAGATTATTAATTTTTTAATAAATTTTAAAATTTTTCAAATTTTAATTTAACTAAATTAATACAATAGTCATTAAAATCTAATGTCTACTCAGAAATTCATCACTCATTATGGCTTGCCCTTATCATCGTTGCTAAGGATTTATCAGCAGAAGGACACTTCAAATTTTTGGGCGATGAAGAAGGGGCTACGCTCTGATAGATGATGAAGGTGTTCCGCCACTGAGCCAATTGTAAGAGGTAGTTATATGGTATGATGCCCGAAGGGTATATAATAATATTTTTAAGATAAGATATGGTATGTCCGTATTGTGGGAGTGGGGAGATAATAAGGAAGGGAAAGCCACATGGGAAACAGAGGTTTTATTGTAAGAATTGCAAGAAGTTTTTCAGCGAGAATTCTGTGAAAAGAAGATGTTATCCGAAAGAATATAAGATAAAAGTTGTGAGAACTGCGATAAGGGTTGGGATAAGTGAAGCAAGGAGGATATTTGGTCATTCTCCTTCCACAATTTACGAATGGATGAGAGAACTTCATGAGGAAATTAAAGATGAATTAAATAAAATTAAAAAAGGAAGTTAAGGAGAAAGTATTAAAGGAAGAGACATACGTAGAGGTGGATGAAATCTGGCATAAAAGGAAATTATCTATTTTGCAATTGGAAGTAAAACTAAGTTAATTTTGAACTATCACATTGATGATAGAGATTATAGGGACGTAATAGCGTTTCTATAGGGAATTCCCAGATAAATACGTTATAGTGATAGAATAACCTTCGTTTCCGACGCTTACGTCAATTACCTCAATCTCCTACCAGATTACTGAAATTGTATAATTGTTAACAAAAAAGAACTAAAAAAGAGAAAGAAAAAGAGCTTAGAAAAGGTTTAGGTGAAGTTAATCACATTGAACGCTTCTTCGCTTAGATGCTGGTTCACACAATTGGCAAGAAAATCCCTTAAAATTATTAAATCCCTTAATACCCTCAAAATTAAATTGGATTTGTTCGTTTACTTCTGGAATGTAGGTATCTTACCGTAAAAGCATCTTGTAAGAATTTATTTTAGTTTTATTTATAATTTTTTAATATATAATTGTGTAAAATCAGTCGCAGGAAATTTCATCACCAATCAGTGCGACCGAAACTCATCATCGTAGGAACTTAATGTCAATGACTTAAATACATTAAGCTTATGAAAAGTCAGAAAGAAATCAATTAGCACAACTCAAACATCTCAACCAAACGCTTCGCTTCTGAGAATCTTTCAATGGCGTTTTGTATAGTCTTTTCTATATCCTCTTCAATGCTTCTTGAAATTCTACCATGCCCTGGTAAAAGCAAATCTATCTTCGTTGTCTTAAGTCTTATTAAGGAGTTAAGTATTCTGCCAGGCTACCTGACTTAAGAATTGTTGAAAGCTTTACACTTGCAAATAGGGTATCTCCTGAAAACAGTATCTTCCTCCTTGGCTCGTACAGACAAATACATCCAGATGTGTGTCCATGAGTGTATAAAACCTTCAAAAACTAACTTTCTAAGTCTATCACATCTATGTTGTTCAGCCAGACGTGAATCTTATAGCCAATAGGCTTCTGTCTGTTGGCTCTGCACATCATAACTTCTTCATCTCCATAAACTATCTTAACTGCAGAAATCCAATGAGCCATTACAATTGCATAATCCTGAAATTATAAGTTACACCCCTATATGATCGAAATGTTCATGTGTGTTGATTACAATAACAATATCTATATTCTTAGGTTTCAAACCGATAGCTTTCAGCTCTTCTTCAAGCACGGGAAAAATTCTCTTGCCGTACCAGAATCTATTAAGACGTTCAAATCGGCTGTAATGAGATAACTATGACTTGATAACCTACCAGGCTTAATCTGATGAAGTTCTTCATAAATTCTACGGTACACAATACCACCTCATATAAAGAATAATAAAAAATAATTATAATGCCTTATCTCCTCTTTCACCAGTTCCAATTCTTATAACTTCTTCCGCTGGAATGATGAAGATTTTTCCATCTCTTGTATTTTCCTGTTCTTGCGAAGTTCATTATCAGTTTCACTACCTCTTCAACCTCTTCGTCCTTCACTACGAGCTCTATCTTGATCTTCGGCAGTAGATCGACTTCCATGGTTCAACCTCTGAACTGTATCTGTATTTCCTTCTGCCTTCCTCTTCCCCTAAAGTCTGTCACTGTCATTCCGTAGAACCCCTTCATCTTAAGTGCACTCTTGACATCCTGAAACTTCTCGGCTCTTATTATGGCTTCAATCTTCTTCATCTACCCTCACCTCTCTTCATTGTAAGAGGCAAGCCTGACTCGGTGCAGACGAAGTTCGAATATGCAACTACTGTATGCTCTGTGATGTCCAATCCAAGCATCTCCTCCTCCGGACTTACTCTGATTCCGATCGTCTTCTTGAGTATCCAGAACAGTATAAATCCAGTACCGAATGCCCATACGAAGTTGACTATTGCAGATATCACCTGACAGGCAAAGAATCCTGGGTTACCGTAGAGCAATCCCGCTACCAGTGGTGGCTCAGTTGTATAGACACCGTAAGTTTCGTCGGCAAACAGTCCTAAGGCAATCGGTCTCCTAAGTTCCAGCAAATCCGTGGACTGGTAATGCACCGACTACGTCGTCTAAACCTCTCCTCTCAAGCCACCGGTATTCGTAGCATGCGATGAATCCTGCAACGATTCCAATTACCACAGCAGCCCATGGCTGCACCCATGCACATGGAGCTGTAATGGCAACAAGCCCAGCGACAGCCGTTACATGACATACCGACGTCTGGCTTTCCATTTCTTGCCCAAGTTATCAGCATTGCAGTTACAGCTCCAGCAGCTGCAGCTAAGTTCGTGTTTGCTGCAATTACTGAAACTCTAAGCTCGTGTGCTGAAAGCGTCGAACCTGAATTGAATCCGAACCAACCGAACCACAGTATGAAAGTACCTATTACTGCAAAGGCTAAGCTATGACCAGGGATGGACCTTGGATTGCCCTTTTCGTCGTACTTACCGATTCTTGGGCCTAGCAACATGCATGCAGCTAGAGCTATGTAACCTCCTAAGGCGTGGACGACTCCACTTTCAGCGAAGTCCAATGCATCGTAGCCGCCTCCAAGGTTAACCATGAAGTCTGCACTACTCAGCTAACCACCGCCCCAAAGCCAGTGACCGTATATTGGATAGATTATCGCCGAAACCACAACGCTGTAGACTATATACACTGAGAACTTAGGTCTCTCAGCTATTGCACCACTGACGATCGTAGCTGCCGTTGCACAGAACACTAGCATGAAGAACCACGTCATTATCGTGTTGACATCGTAGGCATCACCCGCTAGAAACCATCCATCAGTTCCAATTATTCCCAAGTAGTCAGTTCCCATCATTAGAGCAAAACCGACAGCGAAGAAGGCTAAGCTACCCACTAAGAAGTCCGTGAAATTCTTCATCATTACATTGGCTACATTTTTTCGCCCTTGAAAATCCAGCCTCAAGGAATGCGAATCCTGCTTGCATGAACATCATTAAGAATCCACAGATCAATACCTAGATAAAGTCTACTGGTACCTCTGGATTCTCCTTTAGTGTCTCAGCACTACTTGGATCTCAGCCATCGCTGGTGCAATCGTCATCGACAACACCAGTGCAACGACTATCAACCATCTTATTGCACCACCTAACTTCTAAAGACTTTCCATTTTTAAAATTTTTTAATATTTTTACTTAGCTTCTGAGAATTTTCACAAAAATTGTAATATACTCGTAAAATTTTTAAATTGATTATCGAATTCCTGAGCGTGAGAAATCCCATTAGGGTAACGGTAGCATTGGATGACGAAAGCTATGAAATATTCAACAAACTCAAGGATAACTTTGGCTCCTAAAGCGAGACTATAAGGAGAGCTTTGAAGTTCTATTACGAATTTAAGGAGTTAGAAACGTACGAGAAGAATAAGATAATAACGTACGTTGAAATGCTTGCTGAGGGTGAACACGTGATACTTGACATAGACCACTGGGTGAAGTTTCTTAAATTCATAGAAAGTCATCCTGAAAGTGAAAAATTCTGGGAAATATACAGAGAAGTTGCTAAGGCTCATGTGGAGGAGTTTAGATGTAAAGATGTTAGATACGTACTTAAGAGATTGGAAGCATGCAACTTCTTTCAGAATAAGTGAGAAAATGGTGAATTTACACTTGTCTTAAACAACGAAGTTACAAAGAAGTTCGTCAGAACGTTCTTAGATGGAAGTGTTCAGAGGTATGGGTTACAACTTTGAGATAAGAGAGGATTTGATGAAGATAAGTTGAAAGTTCTTTAACCGTCTGTTGATTTTGCATCATCAAAAAATTTTTAAATACCATTAGCTTGGCTTTTCTGTTATGGCGAGAAAGCCGGCAAGGATGTGGAGAAGACTTGAAAGACCGTACACAAGGAAGGAGTACATAGACGGTGCACCTGGTACAAGGATTAGGATGTTTGAGATGGGTAACAAGTCGGCAGATTTTCCAGTCATGCTTACACTTGTTGCTGAAGAAGGCGTTCAAATAAGAGACAACGCCTTAGAAGCAGCTAGACTTGCGGCAGGAAAGTATCTAACAAAAACGATAGGAGCTACGAACTTCAAGCTTAAGATAAGGCAGTACCCACATCACGTTTTGAGGGAGCACAAGATGGCAGTTGGAGCTGGAGCGGACAGAATATCGCAGGGTATGAGAAAGGCCTTTGGTAAACCTGTGGGATTAGCTGCACAGGTTCATCCAGGTGATAAGATAATGAGCGTTTGGGTTAAGCCAGAACACTTCGAATTTGCAAAGGAAGCTTTGAAAAGGGCAAATCAGAAATTACCTACACCAACGAGAATAATAGTTGAAAAGGGTGCTGAACTTCTTAAGGGTAAGATTTAACCTTTTTAAACTGTTTTTAAATTATTAGATTTGTGCTGATTGCCATAACCGTTTACGGTAAGAATAGAAGGGGAATAGTTTATACCATTTCAAAAGTCTTAGCTGATGCTAACGTGAACATCGTGGATATAGAGCAGAAAGTTTTGCACGGTATCTTTCTGATGTATGTAGTTGCAGATTGCTCTCAATCTAAGCTGAGCTTTGAAGAGCTTAAGGGTAGGCTTGTTGATGAAGGAAGAAAGGTAGGAGTTGATGTTCACGTTTTAAAGTTTGAAAGGGTTGAGAGTTGTGAGAAAAACCTCTATGTCATAACCATTTTGGGTAAGGATAGAGTTGGAATTGTAAGAGATATATCAAAAATTCTGCTTGAGCACAACGTGAACATAGAGAGTACAAGTTTAATTGCTAGAGACAAGTTGATTTCGATAGAGTTCGTTGTGGATATAGGTAGTGCAGATCCAGATCAGCTTAAGAGAAGCTTGAAGAAGTCTGTTGAGGCCGTTAACTTAGATGTAGTAATTCAGCCCTACAACGAGTTTAAGAGGGAGAAGAGGCTCATAGTGTTCGATATGGACTCAACACTTGTAGATGCTGAGATAATAGATGAGATTGCTAAGTACGCTGGTGTTGAAGATGAAGTGAAGAGGATAACTGAAAGAGCTATGAAGGGTGAAATCGATTTTAAGACAGCTCTTGTGGAGAGGGTAAAACTGCTGAGGGGTTTGCCAGTTGAAGTTTTGGAGAAGATTTACAAGAATATAAAACTCACTGAAGGGGCAAAGGAGTTAATTCAGGCTTTGAAAAAAGCCGGATACAAAGTTGCAGTTGTAAGTGGTGGGTTTACATATTTCACGGAAAGACTTAAGGAGGAGCTAGGATTGGACTACGCATTTGGAAACGAGCTTGAGATAGAGAATGGACGGTTAACTGGAAGGATAAAGGGTAGGATAATAGATGCAGAGGAGAAGGCAAGGATAATAGAGGAGATAGCCAAAAAGGAAGGGATCAGTAAAGAAAACATTGTTGCTGTAGGAGATGGTGCAAACGACAGGATTATGATAGAAAATGCGGGGTTGGGTATTGCTTTTAATGCTAAGGAAGTTTTAAAAGAGGTTGCAGATGGAACCCTATCTAAAGAGAATTTAATCGGTTTGGCATGCGTCTTGGGTCTCTTTAGGAAAAAGTCGTAAATTCTTTAAATGACATTTTTCATCGTCAACGCCATGATCGAAAAGTTGCTTGGATTTACACTGCTGATACTTTCTCTCATAACCTTCTCGGCTTTGCACAACGCAGAATCAAGAATGTTCAATTTGAAAAGGTTTGCAATGTATACCCTTTTATTTGTCATAGTCTTTGCACTTCAAGGTATTACAGGTTTACTTGTTTTGTTTAACTGTTTGGACATAGTTTATCACATTGTTTGCGGATTCTCCTTGATTTTGATAGTGGAAATAATGGCTACTGTATGCATCTTAAGGACATTAAAATCATTTGGAGATCTCCATGTTGATAGAGAGGGTTTTAACTGTCTAATTTACGCTTGTGTACTTACGATGATAGCCGATAAGGTAGCTCAATTTTTTGTAGAAGATCTCGGTTTGAGTAGATTTATACTCATCACAACGGTTACATCTATAACAATAATCCTCCTTTGTCTTGGAATATACCTCCTGAAGGTTTACAAGGATTTGATTAACCTTACCGAAACAGTTAATTTGGTGCCACCACTCAAGACAGTTTGTTCATCATTCAGCATCTATGCCATATGTGAAATAGTTAAAGGCTTTTATGAGTACACTAGCATTCTCCTTTTAACAGCTCATCTTGTACTTTTTACAGGATCTTTACAACTTCTCTGGGATTTTGCAAAAAAGTATTACATTCCCCTTAAGGAGGTGAAGATATAATCCTTTCAATGTCCACAGCTTCCGCCCTTCTTACCACACCAAATAGGGGATTTCTACATTTATAAAGATTAAATTTCTTGTTAAAGATTATAATTTTTGGTTTTAGATTAAATAACTCAAAACCTCTCACACAGGCTTTGAAAACCTCTTCATCCTTCCCCAAAAGGTAGCTTGCAAAATGCATCTCTTCAAGCATGGATGGACTGCAAACCATCGCATTGTCAGTTCCTAAGAGCCAGAGATCGTACTCTGATAGAATTCTATAGTTATTGGTGTTCATTAAGCCGAAAAATGCATTTGATCGAATGCAAGATACTATAGGTATATCCATATCCATAGCCCTTTTTAGATTCTTAACACTTGCCATGTTCATGTGAATAAGTAAATCCGGTTCCAAAGCCAATGCTTTCTCAACATCCTCATCGTCCTTTTCTCCTGCATGAATTGCAAATATCTTACCCTTTTTTCTTGCAAGTTCTCTAAGCTCCTCTAAAAACGTATAATCGTGATCTCTCGTTGAACTCATTCCAAATCCAAATGAACGCTCTATAAGGAATTCAGCCTCCTCCAAGCTTGAAGGTCTAGTTAAAGCTAAACAAACACCTTTATCATCAGCTCTCTTGAGGATTTCAAAACCTTTAACTCCTCCCTCTCTAAACTCGAGTATCCTGCAAGTTCCACTTCTCAAAGCGACACTTATCGAATTCCTTATTCCATCAATTATCTCGTCCTCACTTGCTGAATTCAAAACTTTGAACTTGTAATCTCTAACAGCTTTAACTATGTCCATGCGGGGGATGTCCTTTGCAATAGAATCTGCAAGATGCGTGTGTGCATTAAAAAACGTTGGTACGGCTATGAAATCCGCTTTTACCTCTTTTTCCTCAAAGCTTCCATCTTCATATATTATCCCCTTAACGACATCACATTCTGGAGTTATCAGTTCAACAGGGTACATCCTTCATCAGCCTGACTTACAAGCTTGGAGTACCTCGCCAAAAATCCGGTATGTTTTATCTCTTTCGGCTTCCACTTTTCTCGCCTATCCTCTATTTCATCATAATCAACCATGAGCTCAAGCTTTCTGTTTGGAATGTCTATGCTTATTACATCATCGTTTTCAACCAATGCAATGGTTCCTCCAACAAATGCCTCTGGAGCCACATGTCCAACACAAGGCCCCCTCGTAGCGCCACTAAATCTACCATCAGTTATCAGTGCAACCCTCTTTAAACCCATTCCAGCAATCGTTGCAGTTGGTAGCAACATTTCGGGCATTCCACAAGCTTTTGGGCCCATATATCTTATCACAACCACGTCTCCCTCCTCTATCTCGTTGTTTAGGATAGCCTTCAGAGCGTCCTTTTCAGAATCGTAAACCTTCGCATATCCTTCAAACTTCAGCATATCCTCCTGCACAGCAGATGCTTTCACAACAGCTCCTCTCTCAGCAAGATTTCCTCTGAGTATTGCAATACCACCCTCACTCCTTATTGGATCGTCCAAATCTCTAATAATATCCTTGCCCCTAACAAAAGCTCTATCCGCAATTTCATAAATCCTAAGACCACTTACAGTCATCTCATCGTTTAGAATATCCCTTGCCTTTTTAAGTAGCATAGGTACTCCACCACTCTCATCTAAATCCGCGATTGTGTATTCACTTGCGGGGTCGATTGAAACGATGTGTGGCGTCCTTCTGCTGATTTCATCAAAGACATCTAAGCTCAGCTTTATTCCGGCCTCTCTTGCAATTGCTGGTAAATGGAGAACTGTGTTTGTTGATCCGCCTATCAGCATGTCAACTGTTATTGCATTTTCGAATGATCCTTCTGTGACAAAATCTAAAGGTTTTACATCTTGTTTAACGAGCTCAACAACTCTTCTACCACTCTCCTTAGCAATCCTAAGCTTTCTTGAGCTGACAGCAGGAGAAGTTGAGCAGTATGGTAAGCATAAGCCTAAGACTTCGGTTAAAATTTGCATGGTGTTTGCAGTGTAAAGTCCTTGACAACTCCCAAAGTAGCATGCGGAGAAATCTTCATAGAGCTTATATGTTCTTTCATCTATCTTCCCAGACTTGTAAAGACCAGCAGATTCAAAAGCAGTCTTTATCGTCGCTGGCTTATCTTCAACTTTCTCAGCAAGCATCGGTCCACCACAAACTACTATTGCTGGAATGTTAAGTCTTAAAACAGCCATCAACATTCCTGGAATTATCTTGTCACACGCTCCTATAACCACAAGTCCATCGAATGCATGGGCTTTTACCATAGCCTCTATGCTATCCGCTATAAGCTCTCTTGTAGGCAACGAATAGCACATACCTTCATGTCCCATCGCAATTCCATCACATACGCCAATCACACCAAACTCAAAAGGAACTCCTCCGGCCGAATATATACCCTCCTTCACTGCTTGAGTGACTTTGTCCAAGTTTGCATGTCCCGGTACTATAGTACTATAAGCATTTGCGACACCTATGAAGGGTTTATCAAGATCTTCATCCGTAACCCCCAATGCCTTGAGCAAAGCTCTATGTGCTGCCCTTTCAACACCCTTCTTCACGACATCACTTCTCATTCCATCACCTCAAGAGTAAGAATCCTATGAAGCTTAGTGTATAGGCTATTGTGATTGGTATTGCCACACATATAACAGCTTTGCTTATTTCAATTCTTCTTGCATGTTTCAAAGCGAAGATTAGGATGTACGCTTGCCATATCGTATTTGCCAATCCCAATACCATTAGTGGGGCAGTGGGAGTAGGATTGTAATAGTAGTAACTCAGGGGAGAAAGTACGATCTGTGGAAAAAATGAGAAGGAAGTATACTTGAGTGTATTTGATAAGTTTCCTTCTCCTTCAAATAGGGCTGAGAGGGCATGCACTATGAGTGTTATAAGAATCCAACTGACAAAGGCCCCTATTATTGGGGAAACTATTGCCTGAATCTTTATTATCTCTATTACAATCTCCATTTGACTGCGCTCGATTGGAAGCTGTTGCAGCATATTTACCATCTTTGGAATGTTTAAGTAACTTATAATTGCTCCTATAACGCCACTTAAGGTAACTATAGCAATTGGAACTTTAAATCCATCTCTATACTCGCTAAAAAAGCCATCTGGATCGTAAAGTACACGAAGCATGGTGTTAATATGTACTCACTTATAAAAACAAATCGATTTACTTTAACACTTCAATTTCGAATCCCTTCCTACATCTGCCAGTTCTGAGGTAATTTTTTAGGACACAAATCTTATCACAAAAAGGGGGACAGTTAAAGATACCCATACTTTCACACTTCTCCTTGTTTGAACACTCCACAACTACGATAGTTTCACCTTCTACACTCATAACAGCATAGCTTCTCTTTGTCTTAATAGCATACAGCTTTTTCAAACCGCTGCTCATGGAAATTATCATTATAAGAGTAATCATCAGATAATAAATTTAAACTTTTTGCCTACAATTTTCCTTCAATGCAAATCTATGTAACTACGGCACCAGGCTTAGAAGATGTTTCAGCAAGGGAAATAGAAGCCCTAGGAGGCAAGATAAGAGAGGTAAGGGTAGGGAAAGGTAGAGTTTTTCTCGAAGGGGACCTAGAGCTTGTTGTGAAACTTAACTATCTTGCGAGGACCATTGAGAGAGTTATGGTTCTATTAAAGGTTGAAAAATTTGAAACGCTCAATGACATATATAGAATCGTCAAAGAAATAAACTTCAACTTCATAAAACCCGATCAAACTTTCGCGATAAGACCATTAAGGGTTGGAGAGCATGAGTTTACATCGTTAGATGTGGGAAGAGTTGCGGGACAAGCTGTGATAGACAGCTACATTGAAAGTAAGGGAGTTAGGTTGAAAGTAAATCTAGATGAGCCTGACATCATAATAAGGGTTGATGTCATAAATGACGAGGTTTACGTTGGTTTAGATACAACTGGTGATGAAGCCTTACATAGAAGGGGTTATAGAGTCTACGATCATCCAGCTCCCTTAAACCCAGCGATAGCATCAGCTCTGGTCATGCTTTCCGAATGGAAATGTGAAGAGATTTTAGTTGATCCTATGTGCGGAAGTGGCACCATTCTCATAGAATCTGCAATGATTTGCAGAAACATTTCTCCTCAAAAGCTTAGAGATAACTTTCAGTTCACTAAGATATGGGGTTACGATCTACTTGAGGAGTTGAAAAGAGAAGTTTTTGAGAGGAATGATAATCTTAATCTCATAGGGATAGAGAGGTTTAGGAAACACTTAAGAGGTGCAAAACTAAACTCTGAAGTAGCTGGTGTTTCTGATACGATAGATTACGTTCAAGGAGATGCTACAAAACTCTGTTTAAGGTACGCCGATGTTGCAATCACAAATCCTCCTTATGGATTGAGAATTGCGAGAAAGGGTATGATAGAGGAACTTTACATGGGTTTTTTGAAGTCTGCAAGAGATAAGATTGGTAGGATCGTTGTTATAACTGCTGAACATAGAATATTGAAGAATTGTGCTTTGAGACTTGACTATTCGATAGAGGAGGAGAGATGGGTTAAGTACGGTGGTTTAGACACTAAGGTTTTCATTCTGAGATAGCTTCTTCCTTATAAGTTTAGATGTCATGTAATCTACAAGAAAGTCGAGTTTTCTCTTTGCTTCACAATCTTCAAAGTAATCTAAAGCTTTCTTACTCTTATTCGCATAATCCTCTATCAGCTCAAGGATAACATCTACAGTTCTTTCACCGTACTTCTTCTCGTATATCATCGGTAGGGTTACGGATTCAATCTTTGATGACTTCTCACTGTAGGAGTTGAGGTATTCGAGAAGATCGTCAACGAGTTGATAAGCTATACCTAAGTTCAGACCGTATTCAAACATCCTTTTCCATGCCTCTTCATCCTCACAAACTGCCATTGCAGAGTTTTTTGCACCATAAGCAAAGAGTGAGGCTGTTTTAAACGTGATACATTTGAAGTAATCGTCTTCCGTAAACTTCTCGTAAGGACTGTAAACATCCAAAACTTCTCCTTCAGACATCATCATACCCGTCTTTGCGAAATCTAATATGATTTCATTCTTATACTTTGAAACGAGCTCCACAGATTTTGATATCAGCCAATCACCGACCAAAATGGCTAGGGATATGTCATACTCAACATGTAGAGCTTTTACATTTCTCCTCATAACCCCCTGATCTATTATATCATCGTGTACTAAGCTTGCGGTGTGTATGAGTTCAACGGCTAAAGCCATATCCATGACATCTCTGTAATCGCCACCGCACAGCTTTGCAGTTAGTAGAACTATTAATGGACGTGTCCTCTTTCCACCAGCTTTTATAACGTGCTTAAGAGCTCTTTTTATCTTTGGAATTGTCTTGGCACTCTCTATTAGTCTCTCAAGCTCCTCGTTGATAATCTTGTACTCCTGCCAACTCTCGATCATACTAACACCTTCAAGCTTAGAACTTCAAAAGCCTTTTAAATTTACCGCTTTAATAGAAGTTTGGTGGTAGCATGGGCGTTCTGTGGTTGGATGAGGTTGATAAGGATGACATTCCATTGGTTGGTGGAAAGGGGGCTAATTTGGGTGAGCTCCTCCGCTTGGGAGTTCCGGTTCCAGAGGGATTTGTTGTAGATGCGAGCACATTCAAACACTTCATCGAAAGCACAGGATTGAAAGATAAAATTATTGAAATTTTAAGTAGTGTCGATGTAAATAATATGAAGGAGCTTGAGGAAGCATCTAAGAAAATAAGAGAGATGATTGAAAGCACTCCAATGCCAAAGGAGATTGAAGAGGAGATTAGAAGGGCTTACAGACAGTTGTGCGAGGAGGTTGGCGAAGAGGTTTATGTGGCCGTAAGAAGTTCTGCAACTGCTGAAGATCTTCCAAGTGCTAGCTTCGCCGGACAGCAGGAGACTTATTTGAACGTTAGAGGTGAAGATGATGTAGTTGAGAAGGTTAGGAAATGCTGGAGTAGTCTGTATACCCCAAGAGCAATTTTCTATAGAGTTCAGCACGGCTTCAAGCATGAGGATGTCAGTATAGCAGTCGTAGTTCAGAAGATGGTGAACAGTGAAAAATCGGGTGTAATGTTTACGTCTCATCCAGTAACTGGTGAGAAGATAGCTATAATAGAGGCTGTGTTCGGTTTGGGTGAGGCTATTGTAAGTGGTGCAGTGACGCCAGATCACTACGAATATGACAGGATCAACAGAAGGCTAGTTAACGTTCAAGTAGCTGAGAAGAAGTTTATGCTAACGAGGCAGGATAGCAAGACTGTTAAGGTGGAGCTTGGTGAGAAGGGTAAGGAAAGAGTTTTGAGTGATGAGGAAATTGAAGAGCTTGTAAAGCTAGGGGAGATCATAGAGGATCATTACGGTCACCCGCAAGATGTCGAATGGGCTATTGAGAACGGTAAGGTGTACATCGTTCAGTCAAGACCAGTCACAACGATTAAAGGTAAGGACGTGAAAGTTGAAGAAGTTGAAGAGGGAGAGATACTTGTTAAAGGGATAGGTGCATCTCCAGGTATTGGCATTGGTAGAGTTAAAATTATATTAGATCCCGGCGAAATTAACAAAGTCGAGGAGGGAGATATTCTTGTCACGATAATGACTAATCCAGATATGGTTCCTGCTATGAGAAAAGCTTCTGCGATCATAACAGATGAGGGAGGATATACCTGCCATGCAGCTATAGTTTCAAGGGAACTTGGTATTCCTGCTGTTGTTGGAACTGGAAACGCTACAAAAGTCCTTAAGGATGGTATGGTCGTAACGGTCGATGGTGAAAAGGGTGTAGTTTACAAGGGTGCCTTGAAGGAGAAGAAAAAGGAGAAGGTTGAAGTGGTTGCAGTTGCACCACAGATAATAACGGCAACTGAGATTAAGGTGAACTTGTCAATACCAGACGTCGCCGAAAAGGTAGCAAGAGAAACGAACGCTGATGGTGTAGGTCTTTTCAGGATAGAGCACATGGTTTTGGGCTTGAAAAAGCATCCGATGAAGTACATAAAGGATGGAGAGGCTGAAGAATATATAAATGCGCTTTACGACGGAATGAAGAAGGTTGTAAAGGCATTCTATCCAAAACCAGTCTGGATAAGGACTTTAGATGCTCCAACCGATGAATTCAGGTCAATGGAAGGAGGAGAGGATGAACCCATAGAGGCCAACCCAATGCTTGGATTTAGAGGTATAAGGAGGGACTTAAGGGAGGAGGAGCACTTTAGGGCGGAGATGAAAGCCATTAAGCGATTGATAGATGAGGGTTATACAAACATCGGTATAATGTTGCCTTTGGTTACAAGGGTTGAAGAGGTTAAGAGGGCTAAAGAGATTGCAAGGGAAGAGGGAATACCGGTCGACAAGATCGACTTTGGAATAATGATTGAGACTCCCGCAAGCGCTTTGATAATAGAAGACATAATCAAGGAGTGCGGTATCACGTTTGTAAGCTTTGGAACGAACGATTTAACACAGTACACCTTAGCTGTGGATAGAAACAACGAGCATATAGCATATCTTTACGATGAGAAGCATCCTGCCGTGCTTAAACTTATAGAGCACGTCATAAACGTTTGCAAGAAGTACGGCGTTAAAACTTCTATATGCGGTCAGGCTGGAAGTGATCCAAAGTTTGCTGAGATACTTGTGAAGATGGGTATAGACAGCATTTCAGCCAATCCAGATGCTGTTCAAAAGGTTAGGGAGACTGTTGCAAGGGTTGAAAGAAAGATTATACTCGAAAAGATCAGGAACCTATAATCTTCATAACCTGTCTTACAGCCGTCTTTATATTTTTTCTTTCCTTTAAAATTATCGGAATTGAAAGCGCTATATACATTCCGCTTAGAATGTATCTGGTCTCGATACTCTCGTATACGAACTGAGCTAGGAATAGGATTAGTAGAGCTAATGCTTCCCATACGCTTATCCTCAGATTTGATATGATCGCTAAGCCAAAGAGTGATTGTGCAGAAGTGAGCAGTATCTCTTCCCTTTGTCTTGCATCTAGGGGGAGTGGTGAAAGAAATCCCAAAGCTATACTGTAGACCACAGGTAGACATCCTATCAGGAGAGTCCACTGGTTGACCTTTGAAGATATTAAGGCGTTTACTCCAGCTGTTACTCTCAACCTTCTCACCAAGTATATAGCTACAACAAATTCGGGTGATTCACTTGCCAGTGGAGCGATCCACTGAACCATTAAAAACTCATCAAATCCAAAGGCCTTTGCAGTATCAATCAAACCTTCAGCAAAAGCCTCAACGCTGACTAGAATCACAAATGCTGAAAACAGAAGTAGAATTGTGACTGTTATCCTTCTAAGTCTCGTTGAGAAGCTTGCAAGGTATTTTGGAACCCCTTCAAGTTCAACCTCCTCCCTATAAGCTTTTGTAGCCAAGTATATGTACGCTATGAAGAGTGAAATTAGAAATATGCTGTCGATTGGATGTATTTCGGATCTCAGTGGTATCGTAAAACTGTAGAGCGTTGCAATCAGTAGTATCGTTGTCTCTAATCTTATTCCTTCATCAAGCTCAACACATCTCCTTCTAAGCTTGAACATAGCTATAAACACCACTAGGCTCCAGCCAATACCAATTAGAAGTCTGTTTGCTCCAGTCATGTTGGCTGTAGCGTAGTGGACATAATCACCACCAACCTTTCCAGCCATCCAAGCGAAGTACATGTCAACGGCGTATTCTGGCAAAACAGCTAAGAGTGCTACGACAGCCAAGCTTAAGGATCGAGGAATGTCTATTTCAGCTATTTCAGCTGACCAGGAGATTATGAAAGCTGCTGAGATCACTGCCAAACCTGAAATTATAGCTGTTATATGAGAGGGGTAATGTGTTGAAGTGGCAAGTGACATCAGCCATGGAAACGTTAGAGCTATGGCTATAATGAGCATTAGCCTTTCTTTCCGCATTGTCCGTAATTACGTTTGGTATACTTAGGTATTTTGATTACGAATACTGTGCCAGAGGGCTCGTTGTCTGTAACTGAAATTGAGCCGTTATACCTTTCAACGAGTTTTTTAACAATGAAAAGACCTAAGCCTGTATCACTTGACGTACTGAATCCCTCATCAAATATCCTATCTTTTATCTCATCAGGTATTCCCACCCCGTAATCTACAACCCTTATCTCAACAAATTCTTTCAGATCATTTACATAAAATTCGATCTTTTTACTCTTTCCATGCTTTATAGCATTTTGCACCAAGTTATCAATTATCGTATACAGACCTTCATCCGCCTTAACTTTTGCCCTGCCTTTAACACTCCATTCGACGTTGTAACCCTTCATAACCTCTTCTATAACTTTAACTATATCCATTTCTTTTAGCTTGAGTTCTGAAAAGGCACCTTCTAACTCCTTAATCCTATCTATCATCTCAACGGTTTTCTTAATCACGTCCTCAATCTTCTCGTAGTACTCAGGATTTTTCGATTTCTTTCCAAGCTCAGCATAACCTAAAATAGCTGTTAACTTATTCCTCACATCATGTCTAATAACTTTGTTTAAAAATCTCAAAGAATCGCTCAAAACCTTTACATCCCTAAAAGACTTTTCTATCCTGTCAAGCATTTCATTTATACCATTTGCAAGTTCTGAAATTTCGTCATTACCTTTCAGAATAAGTCTCTTATTCAAATCGCTTGTGACCTTTCTTAAAAAGTTCATTATGATTAGTATTTTCCTAACATCTCTATTGAGCAGTAAGACTGTTGCCACACACAATGTAACCGTTGTGAGCGTCATGAACACAGTGGTATTACTCATGTAACTTTTTAAGATCTCAAACCAAAATGGATAAACTTCGAAAACGAAATTTGCAACAACTTTTCCGTAAATATCTCTAACTGGAACATAAACTTTTATGGAGTTATTTATGTACTCGTAAGTTAAATTTTCAAACCTTGTCGATTGCACATGTACATCATAACCTACAATTCTTGAGATTTTATCTGAGTAAAGATACCTGCCAAAGATTAGATATCCTCTTGATTCTCCACTTTCGTTACTTGGAAGTATCTTTCTGACCGCAATGATTGAAAGTTTATCAAGCTTAACAACTCCTCTAAGCTCTTTATCAACGCACTTTACAAAACTGTACAACTCCTTTGGAATCTTCATTGTAGTTTTATTCTTCCAATCGTAAGCCTTTGCATAAATAATACTCATATTTTTATTAAGAATAATTATAAAATTTAACTCTACATCTACAAATGTCTCATTTACCAAGTTCGATTCGATGTAGTCTTCATTCTTACCTATCACAAATTCGTAGGTGTCATCCCAGTAAGCCCAGTCTTTACACATCTTATCAATTTCTTCTATCTCTCTATTTAGAGTGTTTAGAACTCTTTTTGATTCATCAAAAATCTCCTGTTCATCTAACTCCTTGCAAATCTTCGATGTCGTGGTTAGAGTATAGGCTATGAAGATTGCGAGCATGATTACGAATATCACACAGAGTATAGTTACGAACTTCCATTTGATGGACATATTTCACCTCTATATTAATCATAATTATGATTGTGTGAAAAATTCATAAACTTTTCGTCTAAAGGGGACGTGTGTCCAATAATTTAACATTTTCGGTATCGATAAAAATTACAATCAATCGAGTACCATAGACACAAGATTTAACTGGTCTTCAACGAATTTGAAACTATCTGAATCAAAAAGTTCAATTAAAATCTGATTTAATCGAATTTTAAATGATCAAATTACAAATTTTTGGACACGCCCCGTCTAAAGGTTAATCAGGAATTTTACTTCTCTTCCAAAAGACATTTTTAGTTGCTACTACAAACTTCACTAGCCTTATCTTGGAAAATATAACGTTTGACCTTCAGACAAAAACGCCAAAACCTTACCTTAGGACTGATCTAAAATAAGATTAAGTTCTTATGTCGAGTGGTGTCGCTGGCTTTATGAAGAAGATCATTGTGATGAGCGGGAAGGGTGGAGTCGGGAAAAGTACTGTAGCCGTAAACTTGGCTTATGCCTTGGCTAAAAATGGTTACAAGGTAGGGCTTTTAGATGCTGATATACATGGACCGTCAATTCCAAAGCTCTTAGGTATAGATAAGGTTGGTGGTCTTGAGGTTGAGGGGGATAAGCTTAAACCTTTGGATGTTAATGGTGTTAAGGTCATATCAATAGGATTCTTCTTACCTTCGAAGGAAACACCAGTTGTTTGGAGAGGGCCAATGAAGCACAAGTTCTTGGAGCAGATTACGAAAGATGTGAGTTGGGGGGATTTGGACTACCTTGTCATAGACTGTCCACCTGGAACAGGTGATGAAGTCATAAGCATAGCCCAGCTTCTCAACCCTGAAATAGCTGTCATAGTTACAACGCCACAAAGCGTTGCGCTTGAAGACGTTATGAAGGCCGTTAACTTTGCGAAGAAGGGTAACATGAAAGTGTTTGTCATAGAGAACATGAGTGGTTTCAGATGTCCGCATTGTGGCAACGTAGTTTACATCTTTGGAAAGGGTGGCGGGGAACAGTTGGCTAAGATGTTCAACGTCAAATTCCTAGGCTCAATACCTCTTGACGAAAAGGTTATGGAGAGTGGAGAAAAGGGTGTACCTTTCGTTAAGGAAGATAGCGAGACTACGAAAGCCTTCATAGAAATAACTGAGAAGCTCTTGAAGGAAATATGAGGTACGATCTTCATATACACTCGGTGTATTCTGACGGAACTGCCACGATTGATCAGATAGCGAGGAAAGCGAAGGAGAGGGGTTTAAAGGTTATAGCGATAGTAGATCATTCCTTAGAGCATAGGAAGGGAATAACTGAGGAGAAGCTTAAGCAAAGACAGATTGAAATAGAGAAGGCTAAGGACATTTACAATATAGAGATTCTTAGTGGGATTGAGTGTGGGATTTTGCCAAACGGTGAGATTGCATTACCAGACTTTGAATTTGACATAATTGTAGCATCCATTCACGATCTCTTAAGGACGGATGAGTACTATTACAGGATAAAGGAGTGTCTGAGGAAGTACGGAGACAAAATACACGTTCTTGGTCATTTACATTCCGAGATGTTCAGCTGCGGTAGGGATTTTTCTCAGGATGTCGAAATAATAGACCTTCTCCTAGAAAACGATGTCGCTTTGGAGATAAATTCGCTCCACCATGCTCCTCCAATAGATTTTCTTGATATGTGCTCAAACAAGACCATAAAGTACTCTGTTGGAAGTGACGCTCACACGTTGGATAGAGTTGGGGATGTGAGTTGGTGCTTTGAGATGATTAGACGATTTTTAAAGAAAGGTAAACCCATCCTCAACCATATATAGTTTGAAGGATACAGTTAACTATGATAGTCGAATCTTACCTCTATGAAGGTCTGAACGGGGTTGTGAGATGTAAGACTTGCATGCATTACTGCGTAATAAAGCCTGATAAGTGGGGTATTTGCAAGATGAGGAAAAATGAGAACGGTGTTTTGAAAGTTTATAATTATGGAATGGTTTCATCGATAGCTTTGGATCCTATAGAGAAAAAACCCTTTCACAACTTTAAGCCAGGTAGTAGCGTCCTTTCATTCGGTAGCGTTGGCTGTAACTTCAGGTGTAAACACTGTCAAAATTACTCAATTTCTAGAGCGGATTTAAGCTATCCTTATCTTAAGGAATTGAGACCTGAAGATATCCTAAAACTTACTAAAGATTACAATGCTGACGGTATAGCTTGGACATACAACGAACCTTCAATATGGCATGAGTTTGCATTGGATTCGAGTAGGCTTGTAAAGAAGGAGGGATTTTACGTAGTTTACGTCACAAACGGTTACATGAGTTATGAGGCTATAGATCAGTTTGAAGGTATTTTGGATGCCGCAAACGTCGATGTTAAGGCTTTTACAGAGGACTTTTACAGAAAAATCGTTGGAGCTGGAGCTAAACTTGAGAAGGTGTTGGAATGTGTAAAGTACTTGCACAAGAAGGGAGTGTTTGTTGAACTAACATATCTCGTCATCCCAGATGAGAACGACAGTGAGGATGAGATAAGGTCTTTTGCGGAATGGGTTGTCGATTTGGATAAGAGAATTCCAGTACACTTCTCAAGATTTCATCCAGACTATCAGATGCTTGACAAGCCATCAACTCCTGTCAAAACACTTGAGAAGGCTGTAGAGATTGCTAGAGATATTGGTGTTGAGTATGTTTATATTGGAAACGTTTGGGGGCACAAATATGAGGATACATACTGTCCCAACTGTGGTGAGCTTTTGATAGACAGAGATGGATTCTACATCGTTGCGATGAACTTGGATGGTGATAGATGTCCAGCATGTGGCTACAAGCAGAATATAATCCTCTAAGAACGTAGAGATATTAGAGATATCAAGAATGAGATATTATCAAAAATTGGCCATATCTAGAATATACTATCTCCAACGATTATCTTGCCTCCCTTCTTTCCCTCACCAGTCCAAAATCCAGCCTTACCTTTAACGACTATCTCACCTCCTTTCATGTTCACACCTATCGCATTTCCAGCATCACCTTCGACTACTATTCTTCCTCCCTCCATTTCAAACCCAACCCAATCACAGGCGTTTCCATGAATTAAAACAGTTCCACCTTTCATTTCTCTTCCAAGGTAGTTTCTAACGTCACCAAAAACTTCGACAAATCCACCAACCATCTTGTAAGCCAAAAACAGAGCTTTACAGTTCTTAAGAACGATCTTACCTCTTCTATGCTTGTAGGCTATTCCAGATACAGTTCCCCTATATTTTGCTCCATCAAGCACAAGTGTATCCTCATCTTTCAGAATCCTATTGTACAAACCCGAGACAAAGAAACCAACCAATCCACCATAAACTTTCCCTGGCAAAAGATCTTTGAACAAAACTTCAACATCGTTAGCACTCACGTTAAACTCCGCTGAAAGCCTTTTACCTAACTTGAACACGTCATCCATAATTTCAAAATCCCAGGTTGGTAAGTCCTTAACAAAGTCTGCAAACTCGTCAACGATGTAGCTTAGGTTTTTCTTCTCCTCAAATTTCTCGTATCTGTCAGCATATTGTCTAGCAAGCTTCCTCAAGTCCATAGGATATCCCTTAAAACTTTCTGAATGTCTCTTTCAGACTCAACCTCGTAAATTTTATTTAGCTCTCTTATCCTTTCAAACTCCTTCCTCCCTTTAACATCAGATTTTATCCAGATTACACTTAAATCAACATTTGAAAGAACATCCTTAACTTCATCGAGGTTATCTATCCCTCCGTCAGTTATTAACACATACTTGGCATCAACATATTTTAAGTATCTTTTCAGTTTATTTACATCCAAAAATGTTCCTCCACCCTGATAAGTCTTTATATACTTGAAGACATCATACGATCTTGTTGGATGAAGAATTTCAGTTTTGCCAGAGAAGTTTATCACTCCAACTTTCCAACCCATATCCAAGCATAGCTTTGCTATTGCAAATCCTATTAAAACGGCTAGTGATCTATCTTTCCTCGGATTTCTCATACTTCCAGAGGAATCTATAACGATTACAACATTTCTCTCATTCCTGTCAAATCCTTCAAAGTCTTTGAGATCGTACTTTTTTGCAATTCCAGGTATGAACTTTAAATAGCTTTCTGTAGGATTGTAGAAATCTATACTATCTTCTAAGCAGAAATCCTTTATCTCATGCGGATAGAGTGAGCCGGATTGCCTAAACTTCAATCTTTTAATGTAGTTGCTTGCTCTAACGAGGTACCACTCGACATCAGCATCCAATTCAAATTTTGAAGTGGATCTATCTATTCCAACGAATCTAAAAATACATGTAAAATCTTTTCTCTCAAAGCTCTCAGCAATTTCCTTTAAAGCTCTTCTAATTCTTCTTTCGGGAAAATCTGTAAAGTCAAAGCTTATGAAGAAGGGTTTGTATTCTCTCTCACCAACGATCTCGGCAAATCTTTTCAAGTTAACCTTCAAAGCAGATCTTCTTGTGTCTAAGTAATCTATCTTAACAAGCTTTTCAACCTTTTCAGCCATATCCTCGCTTAAACTGAAACTTCCAAACTTCAAACCAGTTATCTCCGTTAAAACTGCTCTTAAAATGTTTTCAAGGTATGAATATGGCTTTATCTCCCTATAAACTTGGAGAACATATTTCAGGCCTTTATCTACGAGATCTAAGTTTACGACTATATCATCAAAAGCGTTTCTAATCTCATGCCTATTTTTCCAGCCTTCAAGCCAATAGCTTTCGAGGATAAGCGTCTTTAGGTCGTAAGGATGCCTGACCCAGTGATTTAGTTCGTGATGAAATAGACCAACCAAAGCTCTGTAACTCAACATTTTAGCCTGATTTTCACTTAGGATAATCTTAATCCTTGAGGAGAAGTCTATGTAACTTTTTGGAACATCTCTAATCTCGAAGTCTATAGGTGGATAAAATAAATCAGCTCTCGCTTTCTCGAAAGCCCTATTAGCATCCATGATCTATCAACCTCTTAAAGAATGGGTGGTTAAATCTCTCAGCTATCTTTCTAAGTCCTTCAAAGTCCCCTTTTGCTATACACGAGTAAGCTCTTATCTGGTAGATCTTATGCTCCATCCAAGTCTTTAAAGCTCTCGAAACGATGTCTTTTAGAGCGTAGAGTTCATCACTACAACTCTTCTCCTCCTCTCTAACCTCTTCAATCTTCTTAACGTTCAGATCAGCCCTGTGCCAAAGGATAAGAGGTAGTATTGGGATCACATGTTTAAGACTTACAATATCATCCTCAATCCAAGCCAAGGCTTTTGCATACCTGATTAAACTAATCTCCGCTCGATGTGAGATGTGAGATATGTCGGAGCAGATGTAATTCACGTAGTGACATCCGTCACATCTCGAAAAGTCCTTCCTTCCAAATTGACATCTTACCTCTTCACCTACAAAGTCCAGGAAGAGTTCTACGTCATCTTCAACTTCAACGTTCTCAATCTCCCTCCTTATATCCTCAAACTCGTAACTTCTCGGGATTTGGATATTGTATCCCATACTTCTAAGTCTATCCTCCAAAATCTCCTTAAATTCATCCGAAGCTTCGAAAAGGTATTTTACAACTTCCCTATGATTTTTAGTCTCGCTGTTTTCACTTATGTATGCCAAAATATCCTCAGATCTTCTTGGATCTCTCAAAAACGAGTCATCTATACCTTTCCTTATCAGTCTCCTCCTTAAAGGGTGAACTCTTGAAGTTTCCAAAGCTATGTCAAATCTGTCTAACAGTGGAGGTATTATCTCGTTTGTACCCAAATCTGCAAAGTTTACGGTTGCAAATATTGCTTTTGGAAATTCAAAAACTATCGTATCACCTCTATAGCCCCAGACGTTTCTGTCAACTTCGTTGAGTATCATGTTCTGCTTCCCAACTGGTAATCTATTTATCTCGTCTATCACCAATGCTGGAGAAAATACTCTGGCCTTCCACCTAACAACTTCTCTTCCCTTCTCAAGCTCGCCTAAATCGAGTGTAGCCTTAATCTTCTCCTCAGTCTGTTCAGGATGAGAATGAATTGTTGTCGATTGAACGAATTCTAGGGGGAGACCAAAGATCAAACTTACAATCCTCTCACTGGAACTAGTCTTACCACTTCCGTAATCACCAAAAATCAACTCTTTGCCACCAAGCAAACAAGTAATTATTCCAAAGAGAGATATCGGCTCATATCTCCTATTACCAACTTCAAACGTTTCATTGCCTATGTATATCCTTTCCCTTACGACACGATATACTTCTTGAAACATCATCTCTTACATAAAACTAAATTAAGGTTAAAATCCTTTTAGATACCAAAATGAGAGCATTCCTCGTGGTAGGAAATAAGGCAGTAACTAGACCTTTCAGCTTGAAAGACTTGGCTGGATCTGCTGGTAGAATGGATATAATCTGTAGGTGTATAGCTCAAGCCCTTTTCATCTCTCACGGTATTAGAAAGGATGTAGAGGTTTACGTTCTACTGTTGGGTGAGCCAGATCCACCAAAGGCTCTGAAAGTTGTTGGAAGTGAGGTTAGGTATATGGCTCCAGATGAAAGGAACATTGGTGGTATAATAAGAAAAGCTCTAAGCTTGAATTTGGATGATAAATGGAGGAGAAGTACTCCAGGAGTTTACATTGCAAGAAAGGGATTAAAGGATCTTTTAAATGAGCTTAACAAGAAGTATAATATAGTTTATCTCAGAGAGGATGGAATCGATATAAGGAAGATAGCTTGTAATCTCAACAATCCTCTGTTCATTTTGGGAGATCACATGGGTTTGCGGGAAGAGGATGAAAGGATTGTTATGAATTACGCTGAAGTCATAGTTTCAGTTTCAAAACTTTCGCTTCAGGCAGATCAGTGTATAGTTATAGCTCATTACGAGCTTGACAGGTGTTGATCAATCTTTGCAAGCTTTAAGACCATTGCTAGGGTTTCAACACCATCAAGCCAGTTCGCAACAAAGCCGTCAGCTTCGAGTTCGGGCAACTCTTCACCCTTTAATACCTTTGCTCCCATCTTGGCAATGTTATCGAAAGCTGACGTTAGGTCTCCCTTACTCTCACTTTCAACAGCCTCTCTTAACAGCTGTTCAAAACTTTTCTTGCTCACCTTATTCTGGAGGTAGTATATTGTGGACTGGGCTATGGCCTTTATGCTCTCCTTTACGAATTCATAGAACTCATTCTTTAGATCATCACCAAAATCTATGCTTATGAGAAAATTCCTCTTAGCTAATTCCAAAAGTTCTAAAGCTCTCTTCTTCGAAATTTCCCTCTCCCTCACTGCAGAAATTAGCTTGAAGCATGCTATTGCAAAATCTTCCACAAAGTTGTTGAAAACATCGAACGTCTTCGGATCATCTTCCTTTATTTCAGTATTCTCGATTAACTTTATCCAATTCTTGAACCTCTCCTCTGGATAGAACTCCATAAAGTTCGCTTGATGTCAACTATAAAAAAGTTTAGTGTTATTGTACCTTGGGGGATTCTGAAAAGAGCTCTGTACCCCCTTGACTGTGTAATACAGACATAGAACGCTTGCGACTATGGAAAATTCCACATGCCTTGCGAAGCAGTAACAATTTTCGTGAGCATTCACGAACGTTAGTGAACTTTGACGCCATGTTTTTCGAGCCAGAGGACTAAAGCCTCCTCTACAGCTTCGCTTAGCGCTCCTTTCTTATTTCCCTTAAGTTCTATAACTTTCATTCTAAACAATTTCCCGATTTTTTCACTTACGGTAACGTTAAGTCTCATTTCACTCATAAACGTTACTACGTAGAAAAGTTAATAAACTTTTGCGTTTAAGTACTGTTGTGGAAGTGATAAAAGCATACAGTGTTCCAATAACTGGCACCAAGAGACTTGATAGAAGAATACTTTAAACTGAGAAAAATTGTATTAGAAGAAATACTCAAGCATGTTGAATATTCTAAGAACGGAAAAGCTCACTTAAAGTTTAACAAAGATAGAAGAAGACAGTTAAGGTCTAAACTACTTGAAAACTGGAGATTTGCAAAGCATTACGTAGATTCAGCTATTAATTCCGTTATAGGATTGGTAAAGGGATGGATTCAACTGTACAACAAGGGAAAATCCAAGTCTAAACCTAAAATAACTAGAAAATCTGTTTACGTCAAAACTACACGGTTTTCAGTCAGAAACGGTAAGATTGTAATTACGATAGAGCCAAGAAAGCGTTATTTGGAAGTTGATTTAACAAGGTTCAATTATCTACCAAAGGATTATGACTCGATCGGAGGATTGATACTGCAAGAGAATAGATTGATCATTACATTCAAAAAGAAAGTCGAATTAGTAAAACCTAGCGATTACTTCCCTTTTGACGTTAACCTAACTAACGTAACGGGATTGATAAATGGAAGAATTATTACGATCTAAGAGAATTATACCACATTCACAGAGTTTACGAGGAAAAGAGAAGAAGAATCCAAAAGTTAAGTAAAATTAAACCTAAAACAGCTAAAAAACTGATGCAAAAGTATTCTAAGAGGGAGAAAAATCGTGCAAGAGATTTAATGCACAAAATTACCACTACAATCGCTAGAGAACTCGTATCAATAAAGAGCGGTGCAATCCTTGAAGATCTAAGGTACATTAAATTCTCAACGGTTGTAAAAACCTAAACCGTAAGTTATCAAAATGGAACTGTAGAACGTTTCAATCAATGCTTGAATATAAGCTAAAATGGTTCGGTCTGCCAGTTAAATATGTCAATCCCGCTAATTCCTCCAAAACCTGCCCTTTCTGCTCAGGTAGATTATCTGCCTATAAGGGCAGGTTGTTGAAATGTGATCGTTGCGGTTTTGCTCAGGATAGAGATATTATTGCAGTCTTAAACCTTCGGATGTGGGGCTCTGGGGTTACCCCGAAGGGGGGCAAGCCCTCTAAGGGTGATGCGCTCCAAGGCGGATGTTCGCTCACCAATGCGGACATCCGCTGAACCTCAAAATATAAGATCATAACTTCTTATAGTCTTAGAATCAAGAAACATCAACAGAAAACCTATTGATGCAGAGGTGATGGCTAACGTTAGGAGTAGGACATTCCATAGATACCTTGCAAATGACCTATTGTAAAATCTCTCGATAATCTCAGCCGAAAATACAAATACAAGACCTAGTACGATCAGTGGGATGACGTTGTACCTTTCCAATTTATTACTTTGCTTAGCCATACTCAGCCTTTTCCAAGGTGGTGGTTCGGAGTGATCGCAGTAACCGTCGTTGTCTGTGTCCATGTAATTACCGCACTCACCTGGATAGGGATCGTAAGTTAACCCTTTTGGACAATAGTTCCAAGTTACCTCTTTTATAGTCTTAAGCTTTCCAAAACCCTTTGCATCTACGACAGGTGTGAATGCTAAAAATATTACAATCAGCAACGCTATTTCTTTACACATGTGAGTTAGATTTGATGTCTATTTAAATAGGTTGTCTCATCAAGTACCGTGTCTCCAATCGCTCAGATATCTAATCTGCTCCTCAGTAAGCTTATCTATCTCAACGCTCATACTCTCAAGCTTGAGCCTTGCAACTTTTCTGTCAAGCTCCTCTGGCAATCTGTATACCCTTTTCTCAAGCTTCTCATGATTTTCGACGATATACTTCACGGCCAAAGCCTGATCTGAGAAGCTCATATCCATAACTTCAATCGGATGCCCGTCACCAACAACCAAGTTAACCAACCTTCCCTCAGCAATCAAATACAGCTTCTTATCTCCAAGATCGTATTCAGTTAAGTAAGGCCTGATTTCCCTCTTTGATACACTCAACCTTTCCAAATCTGGAATGCAAATCTCAACGTTGAAGTGGCCAGCATTTGCTAAAATTGCTCCATCCTTCATAAGCTTGAAGTGTTCTTCTCTAATCACGTTTATGTTGCCAGTAGCCGTTATAAATATGTCTCCGTACTTGCAGGCCTCTTTCATGGGCATAACTCTAAATCCATCCATTACCGCTTCTAACGCCCTTATCTCATCCACCTCAGTGACTATAACATTCGCCCCAAGACCCTTAGCTCTCATGGCTATACCTCTTCCACACCATCCATATCCAGCAACAACAACTGTCTTTCCAGCTATGAGCATGTTCGTAGCTCTAAAAATTCCATCCCATGTGGATTGCCCAGTCCCATACCTATTATCAAAGAGGAACTTTGTATAGGCATCGTTTACGGCTATAACGGGAAATCTGAGAACTCCTTCTCTCTCCATAGCTCTAAGCCTTATGACACCAGTAGTTGTTTCTTCACTAGCCCCTAAAACTTTGTCAGCCCAATCTAAACGTTCCTTGTGAAGAAGAAATATCAAATCAGCTCCATCATCAACGACAACATCTGGCTTAAAATCTATGACCTTGTTCAATGCCTCATAATACTCCTTTCTACTCATTCCCCTTCTCGCAAAGCATTTAACTCCCATATCTCTCAATGCATTTGCCACATCATCTTGAGTGCTCAAAGGGTTGCAACCGGTTATAGCTACTTCAGCACCCCCTTCAATCAACGTCTTCACCAAAACTGCAGTCTTAGCCTCTACATGGAGAGCCATACCAATTCTGTAACCCTCAAGAGGTTTTTCCCTTCTGAACTCTTCCCTTATCTTTGCAAGAGTCTTCATATTCCTTTCTGCCCATTCGATCTTCTTGTAACCGCTCTCAACATCCATAAAACTGAAGTTTTCAATCTGTTAAAGGTCTTTTCGAAAGATATTAAATTTGAAAACGTACGTCATTTCGATGGAGGTTTTAATAGGAGTTAAGAAGATTTTGAAGGAGAGAGGATTCAAATGCTTCCTAGATAAGGAGAAGGGTGGAATAGTCGTTCCTCTTAGAGTTGATGACTACTTAGCTGAGTTTTTAGCTTATGAAGACGGAAATGGTGTGAGGGCATTGGGTATAGTTTACGATGTAGGAAGTGCTGTCGATCGTAAGATCCTTGAGGAGATTCTCAAGGTGCCAACCAAATTTAAAGTTTCGATAAGCTTGGATGACGATGGTGATTTGATATTTGATGTTTGGCATACACTTGTGAATCCGTCGGTTGAAAACGTCGTCGGAGCTTTCATCCTATTTACGAAGTTTGTCAAATGGCTAATTAAAAGCTTGAATGGCGATGTGAAACCTTTCTTAAATCAGGAAGAGTGAGAAGACTACTGCAAATACACCCGTCAAAAATATACCATCAAACGTCCCGGCACCACCTATACTCACTACACCACTACCTATCTTCTCAACATCTTTAAGATGGAGAATGTCGGCACCTACAAGCGCTGATAAAACTCCAGTTGAGAATGCAAGCTTAGGTAGCATATAAATCGGTAATTCAAATACTGTAGTCGTTATGTAGCTTGTTAGAGCTGAGATCGCTGGTGGTATGAACATCGGTACAGCTATACCTACATTCGGAACTGGTTTAGCAAACGTGTAAATCACAGCTGTACATATTGTGAAGGCAACCAAGAATGGTATTAACGGCAACTGTAAAAGTAATTTGATTGCGAGGAGAGATGGAATTACACAACCTCCTAAGTTTACCGCTATGACTAAGTCTGTCCTCCTTTCAATCATGTAAATCAGTCCAAAGAAGCTGTAGGTTCCAATAACCACCCTTCCTCTCTTCTTGTATAGTGGGATGTTTATGAAACTTCCAATGATTATTAGTACGAACAGAAGTAGAGCAGAATTGTAATCTAACCCAAACATAATTTGGAAAACCGTAGGTGTTGCCAAGATGAAGAGTAGAGAGAAGGGAAGGAGAATGAAGAGTATGAAAAATGGTATGAGTAGAGGAGGTATTATCATCTTCTTCTCTTATTGACAATTATATAATCACTTACAGCCTTAACGAACTCGAAAGGAATCACATAAAGGTTGTCTCGCATTTCAAAATCGTCAATCTTTTTTGACGGTTTTACGAGGAGACTTAGAAGTGTTCCATTTTTGAAGTCTACAAGGACATTGTATAGTTCACCAATTATTGTACCATCTGACAATGTAACGGTCTTCTTTGCAAGTGACCTCGCTGTGATCATACTTATCACCAAAGTCTCTGAGTTGCTAAACATATTTAAGCTTACCGTTTTAACCTCCTAACGACAAGATCCTTCTTCTTCATAGCCTCCTCAACTGCTTTATCTATCTTTCTCATCATTTCATCGAAATTCTCAGGTTTGTTCTCACCAACAACTTTCTTAATCGGTGTATAGGCAGATTCTCTGAATTTTGGCTTTAAAGGTCTTTTAACACCGTTTTCTATCAAGTAAGCACCTTCACCTCTTTCAACCCAGCCAACCTCCTCAATTCTTACCCCAACCGATTTAACAACCCTTTTAACTTCATTAGCAGTTTCTTCATCGCAAAAAACCATGAGTGAGTCGATTGAAACACCCATGAAATCTATTTCAAGCTCATCAAGCATTTTCAAAACCTTTGGGTTGACAATACTCCTACATCTCTCATAATCGAAAACCAAGGCTTTCTTCGAAATGTACGATATCTCTTCAGCATCACCTCTTATACCACCGTTTGTTACGTCACTCATCGAATGAATTCTTTTAACTAGTCCACTCTCAAGAATTGCTTCACAAGCCCTAAGGAAATCTATGTTTATAGTTTCCTCAACGACTTCATGCATTCCGTAATAGATGGCTGTCGTTGCGATTGTTCCACCTCCAGCACCCTCCGTAAGGAGGATGACATCTCCCTCTTTAACGTTCTTCCTTGGTGTTATGTACTTTGAAACTCCAATACAGCCGACTGCACCTGTCATTCTTTCTCCTATCACCATGTCACCTCCAATTCTGAGCGTTGATCCACTCACAAGTGGAACATTCATAAGTTCACATATCGTTAGGATTCCAGCTATATGATCGAATATCTTAGCCACATCGCCGTCATCTGCAATGTGTATGTCTGAAAAAACAGCGATTGGCTTAGCTCCCATAACGTAAACATCTCTCATGCATGCTCTTGTGACGTGAAAACCTGCTATGAAAGGAAACTCGCTTAAACGTGAGTGTATTCCATCTACAGATATTGAAACGTAGAAGTCACCAAATTTGACGACTCCTGCGTCGTCCAAATCTGCTGAAGACAATTCAGCCTTAACTGATTTTGATATCATTTCCCCTATCTTTCTGTGAACATAGAAGTCTCCAATTCCACGAGATCCAACACCGAATTCACCCATTTTGACTCCCGTCTTGTAGTAACTGAGAATTGGTAAGGTTTTAGAATAGGCATTCTTAACTTCCAAAATTACGGCATTGGCCCATCTCTCAGCTTTCTTCCTGTCGAAGTCCTTTATTTCGATTATTCTTTCGATTAGCATTTCCTTAACCTTATCCTCATTGAATTTTTTGAGCAGTTTTCTCGCATAGCCTTCTAAGTCCATACCTGTAAAGTACTCTCAAAGCTTAAGAGCTTAATTAAGTTTGTTCTTGGATTTCTATGGCTTTAATTTCATCTCATGGAACTGATATGATAGAGGAATTACGCTTTAATTGTATGAAATTCTGCTTTATTTCCAAGATTTCTCCTGAAAACGTCTCTATATCAGTCAATTAATGACAACTTTTTAGCAGTTTCTGTCATGAGCTTAAACTTAAGTATCCAGCGAGTGTTTAAAACTATTCTTCAACAAATAATTATCGCTAAAAAGAGAACAACGGGATCAATAGCTTATTATATCCTCGTAACCTTCAATAGCTATTATGCTCCAAGCCAATGATATCGCAAAAACCCATGCTAACCCATACTATGGTACCGAGCATATGTGAATAGTACTTTTGTGAAGTGCTTAGTGTGTTCTTCAAATCATCTATATTGTTAATCTTTGATACTTTCCGGTTGATTTTATGGTAAAGTATATCACAAGCAAATAGAGGTATTATGAGAAACCCAGCAATAGTTATCAAAGAGGAAGATAGGGGACTTAAAATCTTAAAATTGAAAGCATGTTCCATTATTACAACCAAATTTAGTAATGCAAGGATGACTAACAATCCGAGCAAAGGATACACAACTGTACCACTAACGAAAGAAAGAAGATCCTTGATAACTTCTTTGTCGTCTTCAACTAATTTTCTCTCGAATTCGATATATTCCCTGCAAAGAATGACTATCCACCGCTCACGATGAAATTTTGTAAGGAGATGTCTCTGATGAATAAATCGTGATCAACCGATTATCATAGATTATGATAAAAGATAGGATTCCGATAGAGTCTGATACTGCTGGACACACTGAATTATCTGTTCAGCGGATAGTTCAATCATAACTTACACCTTACCCTTCACTCTCCACATACCAAAGACAGCCCTATAACTATCAAAACAGCTCCAACAACAACCTTTGGATTTATATTTTCACCTAAGAGTAATGCAGAGAAGATCACTGTAAACAGTGGATAGATTGAGGTTATCGGTACTACTCTTGAAGCTTGAGAAAGTTTGAGGGCTTGGAAATATACTATCATTGCTACACCACTAGCAATTATTCCAGCAATTATCAGATAAGTTACGTTTTTCAGTGTAAGCTTCGTCACTGAGAAGTCCTTAACAACTAACGTGACAATCAGAAGAAATGACAAGGCTCCGGCCACCCTTATTACGTTAGCTAAATAAGGTGAGACTCCAGTACTTATCACGTACTTATCCAAAAGAGGTGCAATACCCCAAAGCAGAGCGGAAATTAAAGCTAGAATTTCACCCTTCATACAACCTCCTCCTGAACTCGTACATGACTATAGCCCCAGCAACTGAGAGATTCAAACTGTTTATCTTACCGTAACCCTCTATTCTTGCAATGAAGTCGCACTGCTTTTTAACTGGCTTTGAAATACCCTTATCCTCACCACCGACGACTATGGCAAGTGGTGGAGACAAATCAACATTTTTTAAAGGTTCTCCATCCAAATCTGCTCCAACAATGGTTATTCCAAATTTCTTCAGTTTTTTAAGTGTATTTGCGATGTTTTCGACCCTTGCTATATCTAAGTGAAATACCGCTCCAGCAGAGACTTTTGCTACTGTCTCATTAACTTGTACACACCTTCTCTTCGGTATAACAACACCAGCACATCCAAAGAACTCAGCCGATCTCAATACAGCTCCCATGTTTTGAGGATCTTCAACCGAATCTAAGAATAGAATAAACGACCCCTCTCTAATACACTTCTCGATGATGTAATCAACATCCTTGTACTTTATAGGTGAAATCTCGGCCATCACACCTCTCGCATCCTTTGGAAGGTGAGGTGTGTAAACTACTGGAACCTTCTTTTTCTTAGCCAACGCTACGATCTCTTTTATTCTTGGATTGGTTGAATCCTTAAGCACGAAGATTTTGTTCACACTACCAGACTTTAGAGCTTCAACGACACTGTTAATACCCATTACCTTCATCTTTCAAAGCACATCTGTTCGGTATTAAGGCTTGTCCGTCAATGTTTTTATTTATCAAGTAAACTTTGAGTTATGCATGAGATAAGAATCCTTGAATTTTTGAGGAAGAATGGTGAGAGTGAGTTGAGGATGATAGCTAAGAACATAAGAGTTCCTGAAGTTGTTGTTAGACAGGAAGTTGAGAGACTTAAGGAGAAAGGATATATTGTTGTTGAAGGGGATAAGGTTAAAATCAGTAAGAAAGGAGCTAAAGAATTGCTAAAGTATGTTAAGGGAATTTGAGGAGAGAGAGGAGAAAGTATTCCTTATAAGGAACTTAATAGAAGTTAGGATTCCGAAAGGAACATATGAGAGGCTCAGTAGGAGGTACTCTAAAGAGTACATAATATCTTTTGCAGAGGAAAAGAAGATAGTTCATCACATCACAAAACGCCCCCTTTATTACATAACCAAGGAAAGTGGTATTCCCCTCTTAGGCTACAACGCCTTTGGATTAATTGATAGGGGAACTAATTTAATTCAGGTAAGGCCAATTACGGGTTGTAACCTCAACTGCATCTTCTGTAGCGTTGATGAGGGTAGATTTAGTAAGACGAGACTTGTCGATTATATCGTCGATATTGATTACATCGTTGAGGAATTTGAGAAGGTTGCCAAGTTTAAAGGAGAGGGAGTTGAAGCACATATAGATGGGCAAGGTGAGCCTACGCTTTACCCATACTTTGAGGAACTCGTTGAGAGATTGAAGAAGATTAAGGAAGTGGGGATAGTTTCGATGCAAACAAATGGTGTTCTGTTGAGTGAGGAGAGAATAGACAGACTTGAGGGTTACATGGATAGAATAAACCTGTCAATAAGTGCTTTAAGTCAGGAAACAGCTGACAAGCTTTACGGAGTAAGGTATCCTTTAAAGAGAGTTTTGAGCATAGCGGAATACATAGCGAACAGCAAGATAGATCTCCACATTGCTCCAGTCTGGCTTCCCGGCTACAACGATAGTGAGATTCCAAAGATAATCGAGTTTGCTTTAGAAATAGGAGCTGGCAAGAAGTTTCCACCGTTGGGTATTCAGAAGTATATACCGCACAAGCACGGTAGAAAGCCCAAAGTTAGAGTTATGACTTTTAAGGAGTTCTACGAGAAACTTAGAGAACTTGAGAAGGAGTATGGTATAAAATTAGTTTTGAGTCCGGAGGATTTTAGGATAGAAAAGAGACCGCGCATACCTCAACCGATTAAGAAGGGTGAGGTTTACAAAGCTCAGATAGTCTTACCGGGAAGGATGAAATGTGAGAAGTTATGTGTTGTTAAGAATAGACTGGTTTCAGTTTTCACTGATAGAGAAATTGGGGAGTTCGTAAAGATTAAGATTACGAGAGAGAAGGATGGGATATTTGCAGGTGTGATTATTTGATTTTTAGCGCTTTGAGAAATACTTTGAAAATTATCGCAATTGTGCCTGTTATAGCACAGAATAACACAACCATCCTGGAAACCATTCCAACATTAAACAGGAGAGTAAGGCTAAAAGTTAGAGCTAAGAGATATTGAATGAGAGTCGAAATTTGTGATCTCCACAATGGATATTTGTAAGATATGTTCGTCAATATTAAAACCGTTAACATGATTGTTAACGGAATTCCTATGGTACCTACGACTTTGTTTACATAGTTATCAGGTAATCCTTCGAAATTGAAGTGAATTGCAAAACACTCTGGAATATCATCCCACAAAATGAGTAGTAAAATTAGATACGCTATAATTGGGATTGTCTGAATAAGTACATGCTTTTTCAGATCGAAATTTAATAGCGATCTGTCCATGCTTTCACCTTTAAGCAACACATCGAATAGTAAT
This sequence comes from uncultured archaeon, assembly GCA_964522325.1. GTDB lineage: Archaea > Halobacteriota > Archaeoglobi > Archaeoglobales > Archaeoglobaceae > Archaeoglobus_B. Next base: position 41,429 of record CAZFVO010000002.1, read on the forward strand.
TTCTAAATTTCTAGAATTAAAATTAGCGTGTATGACCGATGTGCTCATTAGGGATGTAGCTGAAGAACTTAAGGACGCTTATATCGATTATGCGATGAGTGTCATTATAGGTAGAGCTTTACCAGATGTTAGAGACGGCTTAAAACCCGTTCAGAGAAGAATTTTGTTTGCTATGTATGAGATGGGATTGACGCACAATAAACCTCACGTGAAGTGTGCGAGAGTTGTAGGTCATGTTTTAGGTCACTATCATCCACACGGTGACGCTCCAGTTTATGAAGCTCTTGTGAGAATGGCACAGGATTTCAGTATGAGATATCCGTTAATAGACGGTCAGGGCAACTTTGGTAGCATAGACGGAGATGAACCGGCTGCGATGCGTTACTGTGTCACTGCCGAAAGCTTAGTCGTGACTGAGAAAGGTTTGATTAAAATTGGAGAGATAATAGATGCAAAACCCAATTCGGATAATCCAATCAACCTTACAGTTTTATCGATTAATGGAAGGGTGAACAGATCGGACATGCTATTTCACTCTGGTAGACACAGAGTTTTGAAGATTAAAACAAAGTTCGGATATGAGATAGAGGGAACGCTGAACCACCCAATAGTCGTGCTTGAGAGAGACGAGCTTGGAAGACCTAGACTAAGATGGAAAACGTTAAAGAATGTCAAGAAAGGTGACTACGTTGCGATAAACAGATTCGTTCCTTTTGACTGGAGAGACTTTGAATTCACGTTTAATGGAAAGAAAATAAAGGTGAATAAAGATTGGGCTATAATACTCGGGGCCTTTCTGAGCGAAGGCTATGTTGAGATAAATAGAGAGAAGGGAAGTTACAGAGCTTTATTTGTAAACTCAGATGATAAATTCGTTAAAATCGTTGTTGAATCTGTAAGAAATGTGGGATTTGATCCTAAGGTTTATGAGAGACCGTTAAAAAGTGGTAAAACTGAATACGACGTATATGTACTTAACAAAGAATTCTGCGAGATTTTGGGGTTTTTAGGTTTGAATAAATGTTCGAGAAACAGGGAAATTCCAAAAGCTATTCTAATGAGCAGCAAGGAGTCACAGAAGTGGTTCTTAAAAGCCCTATTTGAAGGTGATGGAAGTGTAAATGTTAGAAAGGACGGCATAAGTATATGCTACCATTCAAGTAGCTTGAAGCTCTTGAAGCAGTTACAGATACTTCTGCTGAACTTTGGAATAGTCTCGTCGATAAAGCGAGACAAGAGCAGTTATAGATTGATCATTTACACACAAGATGCAAAGAGGTTTGCGGATGAAATAGGATTTTTATGCACCAAAGGTGAAAAACTGAGATCAGCTTTGTCGAAGTTTAAGTTTTCTGCTTTAAATTACGATAGGATACCTTACCTTTCGGATTACCTGAGAAAGAAATATCATGGTAGATGGATTAGGAAAAATAATGTTAGCGACTACTCCCGTTTGGAAAGTAATCTAAACGTTCTCAGAGAAATCTTAGATGAAGATGATTTTAAAATGGTTGAGTACTTCCTTAAAACAAGATACTTCTTTGATAGGGTTATAGAGGTAAAAGAATCTGGTTATAAGGATGTTTACTCCCTTAGAGTTGAAAGGGATCAAGCTTTCGTCGCCAACGGATTTATAAATCACAATACCGAATGTAGACTCACAGAAATAGCTGAAAAGATGCTTGAAGACATAGATGTGAACACTGTCGATTTCCAGCCGAACTTCGACGCATCTAGACAGGAGCCAGTTGTTTTACCAGCTAAAATTCCCAATTTGCTGATAAACGGTTGCACTGGTATAGCTGTTGGCATGACTACCAACATTCCACCACATAACCTCAAGGAAGTTTGTGATGGGATCATAGCTTACATAAAAAATCCGAATATAAGTGTTGAGGAGCTTATGAGATATGTGAGAGGTCCAGATTTTCCGACTGGTGGAGTTATTGTTGGAAAGGATGGAATTCTTGAAGCTTACAAAACTGGGAAAGGTAAGATTGTTTTAAGAGGTAAGGTTGAGATTGAGGGAGACAGAATAATAATAAAGGAAATTCCTTACATGGTAAATAAGGCTAAACTCGTTGAGAAAATTGCAGATCTAATAAGGAAGGATAAACTACTTGCAAGAACCGTTAGAGACGAATCTGATAGGGAGGGTATAAGGATTGTAATTGAGCTTAAGGAAGATCCATACACAGCAATCAAGAAACTCTACGAGCACACGCCCCTTAAAATAACCTTCAACGTGATAAATCTTGCCTTGGTAAACAATGAACCCAAACTACTTAACCTTAAGGAATTGATAGCTCATTACGTTAACCACAGAAGGGAAGTGATAAGGAGAAAAGTTCAACATGAGCTTAAGAAATCTAAAGAGAGAGAACATATAGTTGAAGGACTTATAAAAGCTCTTGAGAGGCTTGATGAAGTTATAAATCTGATAAGAAGTGCTGAGTCGACGGGTAAGGCTAAAGAGGATTTGATGAATCTCTTGAATATCAGTGAGACTCAAGCTAACGCGATACTCCAATTGAGATTACAGATGCTCACTAAACTCGAATACAAAGGTTTAGTAAAGGAGTACAACGATTTAAAGGGTAGAATACAAGAGCTTACCGAAATTTTGGCAAATCCTAGGAGAATAGATAAGATAATAATCGATGAACTTGAAGAGATTAAAAGGAAGTTTGGTGATAGAAGGAGAACAGAAATAGTAGAAGAAGATGCACTTGAAGAGAGAATTGAGGAATTTGGTGTTGTAATTACAGAGGATGGATATATAAAGAGGTTTGAGATCGGTAAAGCTTTAAGAGTCAAGCCGAAAATATTGCTTAGAGTTACAAGCGATTCTGAGATTTTACTCTTCTCAAGTGAGAAAGCTTTCTCAATCCATGCCAAAGATGTACCACTTGATTTAACTCCTCTCTCAAAGTTCATCTCGACTGAGAAGGCTGAGGCTAGTGTTCCTGCAAAAGGCGATATAGTTCTGCTCAGTAAGGATGGAAATATAAAGAGGGTGAAACTAGAGGAGTTTGCAAACGCAAAGAGGGCTGGAATAGTCGCCGGTGAGAATATAGGATTTGTCAGACTTTATGACGATGGTGATGTGATAATAGCCACGAAGAAGGGCTATATAGTTAGATTTAAGTCTGATGAGATACCCGAATATGGTAGAACAGCTAAGGGTGTGAGAGCGATAAGTTTGAGGGAAGGTGACGAGATAGTATGGATGTCCATTGGAAAGGGTGATTACGTTCTCATACTGACGAAGGATGGATATGCTAAAAAGGTTCCAATAGATGAGTTTAGGTTAACAAGTAGAGGCGCGATGGGTGTGATCGGTGTTAGGGGTGAGATTGCCGCTGCTGAGATAATTTCTGCTGAATATTATTACGCTTACACGGAAGATGGAGGTGCAGTTAAAATAAACGTGAAGAGAATTCCGAAGGAAGACAGGTACAAGAAGGGTAGGAAGGTTGCAGAGAGCATTAGAAGTTTAGTCATTTAACTTCATTTCAAGCAGGTAGTAATACTTTTTACCCATATATTTTTCAGCGAAGGTGCTTTCAAGCATTCTCCTTATTTCAAATCCCTTCTCTAAGCATATATCTACTAAATCGCTTTCAACAGGTAACCAAGCTGAAATTTTTTTCTTTCCTTTAAGAGATGCGAATTCTACCGCTTTATCCACTAAGATTTCTCCTACTTCATAATTCGCTTTGGGATGAACTCCCATGAATCTAATATAAGCTTCATTTTTCTTGGGTTTTCTGTCGAAGAAGCTGAGAAGCATCCTTGCTTTTAAGCCCTTAGAGAAACCCAATATCAAAAATGGCTTGATTGGAAACTTCCTGTTTATCTCACTAATCTTAAGCTCGACGAAACCCAAAATTCTTTCGGCTTTTGCAACCAGTATACCTTCGTAGCTGTCAAAAGATTCATAACAACTTTCAAGAATTTCTCTACCGATGAAATCATCACCAAATATGTTCTTCAATTCGCTACAGCACAGAAACAACAGTTTCACATACTCATTAATATCTTCCCTCTCAAGCGTTCTCACAAACATACTCTTTTATTCTCTCCATAGCCTTTTTCAAATTTTCCATCGAGTTTGCAAACGAAATTCTAACGTAGCTATCGTTTCCACTTCCGAAAGCCTTTCCGGGTGTTACACATACACCCTTTCTCATCAAAAGCTCCTCACAAAATACTTCACAGTCCATCTCAACGTTTGGGAATATGTAGAAAGCTCCTTCTGGCTTAACTACATTGAAAACTTTACTTAGCTTCGAGTAAACGAAGTCCCTTCTCCTTCTAAACTCTTCAACCATCTTCCTCGTTATCTTATCCGCTTCTGGCAGGATATCTGCAACGGCCTTCTGAGCGAAGGCTGGAGCACAGACACCATTGACTTGGTGTACCTTTAACATCTCGTTTAGAAGAGTATCATCAGCTATTACAAAGCCTATACGCCATCCTGTCATAGCTAAAGACTTTGAGAAGCCATTTACGACGATTACATTTTCATATCCAGCCAAACTAACGGGTTTTTTATCGTAGTAAATCTGATCGTATATCTCATCACTTATAACGATCGCATTATAATCATTAGCTATCTCAACAACACCTTTCAGAATTTTCCCGTCTAAAACAACTCCTGTTGGATTGTTTGGATAATTCAGAAATATGACAGATATATTTCTGCTCATAACCTCGTTTAACCTATCCAAATCGAGCTCGAATGTGGGATGTGTCAAAACTTCCAAAATCTTAGCTTTACAAATCTTAGCGTAGGTGAAGTAGCTGAGAAAGTTTGGAGAAGGAATTACGACTTCACTATTTTCCTCTATAAAAGCTAAGCTTGCATTCAGAAGTGCTTCACTACCTCCTGTTGTAACCATCACATTTTTTGGTTCAACGCCGTATCTATCAGCTATTGCAACTCTCAACTCTTCTAAGCCAAAATTCGATGTGTAGTGCGTGTAACCTTTTCTCATGTATTCATAGGCTTTTTCAACAACTTCCAAAGGGGTATCAAAATCGGGCTCACCTATCGACAAGTTTATTATATCCTTTCCTTCCTTCTTTGCCCTCTCAACTATTTCAAACATTCTTCTGATTAATGATGTTGAGATACCTTTGACTCTCTCTGCTACCATTCGAAACCCTCCATCATCCACCTTGCAAAGTCCTTGGCATGATAGGTTATTATTAGATCTGCGCCAGCCCTCTTTATGCACGTTAGAATTTCGTAAACTATCGCCTTTTCATCGAGCCATCCTTGCATAGTTGAAGCTTTAACCATTGCATATTCTCCACTCACGTTGTATGCACACGTTGGCACTTTGAAAGTCTCTTTAACTCTCCTAACAATGTCCAAGTATGCTAATGCGGGCTTTACCATGACAATATCTGCCCCCTCCTTCAAATCCAATTCAATCTCTCTCAAAGCCTCATTGCTGTTGTGTATGTCCATCTGATAACTCCTTCTATCCCCAAACTTGTATCCGCTATCTGCTGCTTCTCTGAAGGGTGAGTAGAAGCTTGATGCATATTTGGCAGAATAACTCATGATTGCTACATCCGTATAGCCAGCATCATCCAAAGCTGTTCTTATCGCCTTAACCATTCCATCCATCATTCCAGATGGAGCTACTATGTCTGCTCCGGCTTCAGCATGGCTGACAGCAATCTTACCAAGTATGGGTAGTGTCTCATCGTTTAAGATCTTGCCATCTCTAACGATTCCACAATGCCCATGGGTTGTATACTCGCACAAACATACGTCTGTAACTATTACAACATCTGGAAATTCCTTCCTTATCATTCTTATCGCTTTCTGGATAACACCGTTTCTATCAAAGGCGGAAGAACCGATTTCATCCTTATAAGAGGGAATTCCAAAGAGTATGAACGATTTGAGATTTAGTTCAAGGCAAGTTTCAACCTCTTTAACTACACCTTCAACAGGAATTCTGTAATAGCCAGGCATCGATCTTATCTCAATCGAAGATGAGATGTTTTCATCAACAAATATTGGAACTATGAGATCTTCCAAGCTCAGTCTTGTCTCTCTTACAAGTCTTCTCAACTTCTTCGATCTCAGCCTTCTCAATCTCGTAATTGGGAACGTAGCCATCACCTCCAAACACGGATTCAAATATACTGAGTAACTCAAGCTTACCTTCCTTAGCAAATTCCTTAAGCTTAAACGTTGGATAGCTCAAAAACTTCTTTATTAAAGAGTTGGCAAAGTTTTCAAGTATCTCCATAACTGAACTATCAACTTTATACTTAGCCTTCAACTTGTTGTAAGCCTCTAATACCTCCTCTCTCTTTACAGCCTCAGCTCTCCTGTACATAGCCCTTATAGCTTTCCTCGCTCTTAAAGCCTTTAAACTCTCTTCAAGTTGTCTAAGTTCCTCTTCAATTATCTTTTCAGCTTTCTCAACTTCCTTAAGTCTTCTTCTAAGGTTTTCTTCACTTAACCTCTTCAAGTCGTCTATTGTATACAGTCTAACATCTTCAAGCTGGGCAACACTCTCTTCAACATTTCTCGGCAGAGCTATGTCAAGCAAAACCTTGACACCACTCCTTTCAACCATATCTCTCGTTATTATTGGATCCGTTGCAGAGGTTGCTGTGATTACGATGTCACACATCTTCACGTACTTCTCGATCTCTTCAAACCTAACAGCCTTGGCACCTACCTCTTTAGCAAGTCTTTCACCTCTCTCAAAAGTCCTGTTGGCTATGTACAAATCAACCTTTCCAGCCAAGTTTCTCGCAACGCTCGTACCCATCTCCCCTGCACCTATGAGCAGAACCTTTTTCCCCTTCAACCCTACTTCTCTTTCTAAAAGCTCAACACCAGCAGAAGCTATCGAAACAGAACCTTTATTTATCTTTGTAAACCTTCTAACTTTTGTCCCAACATGAATGGCTTTTCTGAAGATCAAATCCAACACATCTTTAATTCCACCACAGTCCTTACAGACGTTGTAGAAGAATCTCACTTGTCCCAAAATCTGATCTTCTCCAACTATCATCGATTCTAAGCCGGATGCAACTCTTAAAATATGTCTAAGACAATCTTTTCCAACGTAGACGTCGTATATTCTTTTTGAAACACCCATCTCATCTGCAAATTTGTAGAGAAAATCGATCGTGTTTTTCCCCACAACGTAAACTTCAACCCTATTACAGGTAAAGAGGAGAGCACACTCCTCAATATCGGGATTGGACAAAATTTTGTTAATAATATTGCAACAGTTACCATGCCAAGCTTTCTCAATGTCCTTTATGGAAGCTTTCTTGTGAGAGATAACTAAACATGATATTTCCATGCCCTAACCTAAAATCTAATGTTGTTTAACGTTTTCTATTTTTACGACAAACGTTTTAAAGCTAAAGGTTACAATTGATTATGCCGGGATTGCAGAGTGGTACTGCGCGGGCCTGGAGAGCCCGTGCCCTTCGGGGCTCCGGGGTTCGAATCCCCGTCCCGGCGTTCGTGATGATTGGAGGGGTCGCTGAGATGTGATGAGAAGCCGCCAATCTGATTATTTCCTTTTCTTGTTTGGGCAGAGAAGCGAAAAGTGACAGTACTTACACTCCCAGTCATACCTTGGGGCAGTTTTGTCCACTATGAGTTTTATGATCTCATCCTCGTTGATCTCATCATCAACAACGTATTCTGTTATTCTGTCTGGTGTTATGTATACTAAAATGGTCTTTTCTAAATCAAAAAGCCAATTATAAATTCTTGCTTGGAGAACATGGTGCTCATATGGAATTTCAAAATCTGCACGAGATGTTTTTATCTCTATTCCAACCTTTCCAATCTTAGCGTCAATCTTACCAACTATCCTATGCTCTCCAATTGCCTTTTCGCCCTTAACTTCCACTTCTGCATTAAGTTCACTTGAAAGTATGTTTTCCAAACCTAAATGAACGAGAGAGCCTAAAATAGTGGCTGGAGTGTAGGCTGAGGCTTTATACAGTTCGGGATACTTCTCCTCAAATTCTCTTTTTAGAGGGCATCTGATTAGATCAGTAACCTCTATTGCCCCTTCCTCTCTAAGCTTTCTATGCTTCTCAAGTTCTCTCAAACGCCATTCTGTGATGATCTCTATTATCATACTCCAAATTCAATCAAAAACTTTAAAGTTTTATCTTCTACCTATCAAAGATGATAAGCGTAAGTAATTTCTAGTATCTTTCTTATCCTCGTCTTTGCTATTTCAAACTACTTCAAATGAATGTTATTAGGTAAATCTATCTCAGCTTGAGAAGGAGACACAATTCAGAATGAGCTAAGGGTAGATTTATCAAATCTATAAGGAAGTTTTAGACATTTTCGATGAGCTTAAATTATATTAAGCTTTTAATAAAGAACTCTAAGACTTATCGACTGTGTGTTGCTTATGGGGTTTAGACTTGTTCTATCTTTAAAAGCTCCTAGGGATTATGTTAGATTTAAGGATTGGGATAAGTTTTTGTATCTTGTCCCATCTTTAGGAAGGAAAATTTGGATGGCGAGTATGGATTTGTCTACTACTGCCACAGTATTAAAGGAGTTGATGTTGTGAAGAAAAGGGACATTACATCTTTAAGCTAATCAAGAAGGTTGAGGATTTTTTGCTTAAAGAAAAGGGAAGGATGTAACAAGTGTGAGTGTTAAGAGACTTATCAATCTGGATTATCCACATTTTGAGAGAATTGGAAAGCAATTTATGTTGTGAGAATGTAATTCATTTCATGGAAGAGATTGAGTTTGAATGTCCCGTTTGTGACGACAAAAAGAAGCACAAGGCGGTAGTGTTAAAGAGAGAAAGAGGAAAACTCGATAGAGAGGAAATCAAGCTTAAGGGTAATGTTGAAGTTATGGTGGTTAGGTGTGAAGACTGTGGAAGGATTGGAAAGATAATAAAGTTCTTGGACTACGATTTTGAAATATACGACTTCCCTCCACCAGAATCTGAGGATTACGAAAGGCTTAAGAAGATCATTACTTGAGCTTTCTCAATCTCAAGCAGGCTAGGATTATAAATGGAATACAAGTAGAACAAGTGCAATTACAAACTGTGTATATTACTTTTATTTCTCATCAAAAGATTTTGGCTAACTCTTCAATCTATGTCGAAACATCTTCAATCTCCCTACTCCTTTCACGCTCGTCGAAGTTTGTCCAACCTTTGTACTTGCAATCTCCCTTCTATCCTTTACTGAAGTAGATTAAACCCTTATCCGTACCTCTATATGAGAAATACTGTCACTTAAAGTGCATGATGTATTGCATTTAGCTTTGACGTATTCAGCTTTGGGATTGAAGGGGGTTTGGACAAATCTTAATTATCTTGTTTTAAATTCTCATTAAAGCACTTGTCTCTTTATCTCCCCTAATGTTGCGAAGAGTTCAGCGACGACGTTGTGTTGGTGAATGCTTTCTTCATTTTCCTGTTTTATATATACAAGCGAATCATCAGGAAAATCTTTAAATCTTTCAGCGATTCCCTTAGCCATTGCCCTAACACAGTCCTCAACGAACATAGGATTTTCATGCATCTTGAGGATTACCTCAAGCTCATCCTCTCTCTTCAAAAGTTCGAAAACCTCAGAACTCATCGAACTCTTTGCAATCTTTATAAGGTCTTCAATCCTCGGTGATTTTCCTTTAACCTCAATCTTAATCATAGCTTTTCCCCTTTGGTTGTGAGTAGGTAGTGGTATCTTTTCAATCACATTGCCAAATCTTTCCATCAACTTAGCCTTAACGAGTTCTTGACCGCACGGGCAGGCAGTAGCGCCACTAACTTCAACACCAATAAAAACCTTTCTATCGCCATCTTTACTCATGACTACATCACAGCTTATGTTTACAACCTCCTCTGTCCTGAGCTTAGTTACTGGTGTTCTTTTACGTACTATAAGCTCGGACTTCATGCTAACTTCTGCAACTTCAGCGTAATCATGCCTCTTTAACACCTCCTCGGCAAGCTCCGTACAGAGACTCTCTATACTCTTTACAGGCTTTTCAGTAGCTCTTTCAAGAACGATGTAAATTGCCTCAAAGTTTCTACTTAAGTTTGCTCCTTTCAAGTTTGGTGGTAGGTCAACAAATATGTCAAATGTGGATATCAGTATTATTGGTCTACTCTTCCCCTCTACCTCAACTTCAACAAGCTTCTTTATTCCCTTAACCCCTACTCTGTTGAGTCTTATAGGTACATTTGGTTTCAAAAGCTGGACATCTGGAAGCACGGTCTAAGTTTGTCAGCCTGTTTTAATAATTTTTATCAGCTTAAACTTTCTCCACACTTCTTAAATCTGATTATAAAGCCTCTGTCTCTTTTCTTTATATCTTTCAATTCAAGCTCAATTCTCTCTTTTGAAATTTTCTTGCCGAAATGCTCATAGTAGAATACTGCTACGATTAAGCCCTTATATCCTAACGATCGAATAAGATCATAGCACTCCTTTATCTGTTTTGGTTTTCTCTTAGCATCTAAACTGCCAAACTCACCAGTTGTGCATTCGACTATGCAAACTTTGTCTGAAAAGATAAAAATGCAGTTACATCCTCCGTTTTTACCAAAAAATCTATCTGCACATTTATCAAATCTGATTTTAAGCAAATATCTTGATATTTTTATTCTACAGCAGTCAATGTGCAACTTAAAGTTAACGCAATCATTGTCGTTGATTTTACTCTTTAGAGTCTTAATAAGTTTGTCAATTTCATTTGCCATGGGTCTTCCTCCATAAAATTTCTTCTACATCCGCGTATCTGTTTGAGAGTTCCATTATCACTGATGAGAATTCTTCCTCTTCTACTCCCTCTTCAGTAACTTTAACTTCTTCAACTGTCCCATCAAGCTTGAAGCGATAAATTTTCAATGATTCTGGATTTAGTCCTTCATCTTCTCCGTAACCGAGCTTTTTCTTCTCTTCAGGGTTTAACTTGTTTAACTTAATCAGGTTATCAAGCTCATCTAAGATCAGTGGACTGTGGGTTGTTATGAGAACTTTAGCATATTTAGTTAGCATGGCTAAAGCTCTAGTTACTACGGTTTGCATGTATGGATGAAGGTGTATTTCAGGTTCTTCCATTACTACAAAATCCCCTTCTTCTATTACGTATCTCAAATATATGATTAGAGGCGCCAGCTCCCTTACACCTGAGTGGGATCTAAGTATGGGTATAATTAAATCCCTCCTTTTAAAGAAAATCTCTGGAAATACCAATCCCTCTGTTTCAATGTATACTTCACCACCAATAGCTTCTTCTAAAAAATTGGCTATTTCATTAATTTTTTATTTTTAATTTCTCTTTTATCTATTACAAGCTTTGAAAGCATATGAATATCTGGAAGTCCAATGGGAAATTCTCCTTTTCTTCTTGCTTCAAGTAAAGTGTATCTAATTAAGCTTGGTGCGAATCTAAGAAATCCAGATTTGCTATCTGTAAGGATAAAACTTGCCCTCGACGTACAAAAACCGTCTAAATATGTGACCATTACGTGAGGTATTGCCGTGGTAACTAAATCGTAAACGATACCAGATATTTCTCCGATATCAAGATTTGGTGAAATATATTTTTCATAAATATTTATATTTTTATATTTTAATATTAATTTATTTTTTAATTTATCAAAATTTATGATATAATCACCTTTGTCTATGAGTTTATCAAATCCACTGATTTTTACGTCTTCATCGAGCTTAATATCTACATATTTTGATAATTTATTGTTGCAGATCTTAATTTCACAGAAATCTGCACCATCATATATTAACTCTTTAACATCTCTGACTCTAAATGTATCCTTAAAGTATTGGTCTATTACTCGTTCATGAGCTTCTTGAGCAATTTTCATAACTTCTGTAAGCAATCGATAAGTGAAGTCCTCATCAAATTTTATAGTCTCGTCAAATCCTAATTTTTCATATTCGCCACTTATTGTAAAACAGATATCTAGAAACTCACTAAGAGGATAAATCTTATCCGCTAGAATTTTCCAATCTGGTTCCATCTCCTGAAGCATCCAAATCAAATAAGCCAAATACGATTTTCCAGTACCTCCTGGACCAATAAAAACTGTAAAATCTCCTAAAATCACATCTGCATACTTAATTGGACCAAAGTTTTCTACGATAAATCTCATAGATTTAAAATACCTTCTAAGGATAAATACTTTGTTCACATTCAAAGATTTCGCAAAGTTGAATAACCGCACAGCTTGGTGACTTTATGCTTGGATTTCAGCCATCAATAGATCAGAAACCAAAAGAAGCTTTTGAATTTGCAAAAAATCATGGATTTTATCACATCGAACTTTTAATGGATCATCCCTTATACTCTATTGAGAAACTTAGTCCAACTGAGATTTTGGAGATGAAGGAGTGCTATGAGATTGATGTGCTTTTGCATGCACCAGCAACATCAACAAATTTCCTATCGATAAGTGAAGTGATGAGAAGGGCAAGTTACAAGGAGTTGGAAAGAACTCTGAAGTTTGCAGAAAAATGTGACGCAAGACTTGTGACCTTTCACATCGGTTGGAATCCGGGTTTTATAACTGCAAAGGGTTTTGTCTTTCCAAGAGAGTTGTACAGTGATCACAACTACAGAGTCATAACAACTGAGATGTTTAACTTTTTGAAGAATGTTAATGCTGAGATGCTTGCATTGGAGAATACGATTCCCCTCGATGAGAAGTTGGAATTGGCAATAGAATTTCTGATAGATAACACAGATATAAGTCTGACCTTTGACATTGGGCATTACTTTTGCAAGGGCAATCATGACATATTCTTAAAACACTTTGATAGGGTAAAAAATGTGCACCTTCACGACAACGACCTTAAAAGTGATCTTCACCTTGCTTTGGGTGATGGCAAGGTAAATCTCAACATAATTCCAAGGGACTACAAGGGTTATATGACGATAGAGTGTAGAGATGTTGAAGCTATACTGAAGTCTAAGGAGTTCATCGAGAGGTGGAGAAGATGAGAGGATTCTTCATCGGGAGATTTCAGCCGTACCACTTGGGACATCACGAGATAGTCAAGGAGATAGTTAACGAGGTTGAGGAGTTGATAATCGGAATCGGTAGTGCTCAGGAGAGTCATACAATAGAGAATCCATTCACTGCTGGCGAGAGAATTCTTATGGTCTCAAGAGCTTTGGATGAGATAGATCCAGAGCTAAGAAAGAGAGTATACATAATTCCACTTGAAGATATTTACAGAAACGCTCTCTGGGTTTCTCATGTTTGTTCAATGGTTCCTCCCTTTCAGGTGGTATTTTCGAACAATCCCCTCGTGATAAGGTTATTTAAAGAAGCTGGTTTTGAGGTTAGGAAAACTAAACTTTACAACAGACGATTTTTACAGGGTAGGGAGATAAGGAGACTTATGATAGAAGGTGGCAATTGGGAAAAATATGTTCCTAAGGCTGTTGCAGATGTAATAAGGGAGATAGGCGGTGTTGAAAGACTTAGAGAGATAGCAAAGAATGATAGAATCGCTGAGCGTTAAGTGGAAGTTGTTTGTAAATGTCTTTCTGAAGGATGAAAAGGTTTATAAAGTGATGTTTTCGAAAGAGCCTGTAGAAGAAAACTACAAATCGAAAACTGCAAAGATGTTGAAAAATGATTTGACAAATTATTTTAGAGGATATGAGGTAGACTTTAGGTGTTATGATGTTTATCTTGAAGTTACGCCATTCGTCAGATCAGTTCTCGATGTAGTTAGAGATATACCATATGGTGAGACTACAACGTACGGTGAGATTGCGAGAGCTTTAAACACATCTCCAAGGGCTGTGGGTGTTGCACTCAAGTTAAATCCTACACCTATAGTAATTCCATGTCACCGTGTCATAGCTAAAAACGGTTTAGGTGGCTTCAGTTCTGGATTGAACATAAAGATCGAACTCCTAAAACTTGAGAGGATAAGATTTTTATTTCAAACATGATTTAGCCAAAGCATGGTTGAGGAGATAAAGATTGCTCAGGCTATTATCGAGAGTTACTTCGAAAGGTTGAAGAGATGTTTGAACGTTGATGTCGTCGTTGTTGGTGCTGGGCCGAGTGGCCTAACTTGTGCATACTACCTCTCAGATAAGTTTAAAGTGTGCCTAATTGAGAAAAATTTGAGCTTGGGTGGGGGGATATGGGGAGGTGGAATGTTCTTTAACAAGGTGGTTGTTCAGAGTGAAGTTTTACCAATTTTGGAAGATTTTGATGTAAGCTACGAGAAGTACGATGATACACATTACGTTGTCGATTCAATAGAACTCGCAAGCTCGTTGATAAAAGCTGTTTCAAGGAGAGTTGAGGTATTAAACGGTGTCTGCGTTGAGGATGTCGTTGTTAGGGATGGTGTTAGAGGGGTTGTTGTAAACTGGAGTGCTGTGAATTTGAGTAGATTGCATGTTGACCCTTTGGTAATTTCGTCTAAGGTTGTTGTCGACGCAACAGGACATGATGCTGTTGTGTGCAGAATTACCGCAAAGAAAACCAAAGCTTTCGATGTTAAGGGGGAAGGGTACATGTATGCCGACCTAGCTGAAAAACTTGTAGTTGAAAAAACTGGAGAGGTTTATCCTAATCTCTTTGTCACTGGAATGGCCGTTGCAAGTGTTTACGGATTGCCGAGGATGGGACCTATCTTCGGTGGAATGCTTCTGAGTGGAAAGAGGGTTGCAGAGCTTATAGTAAGTAAATATATTAAATAATTAAAATTATTAATTTATCTTAATAAAGAATATAATTAGAGATCTGTCGATGTTGTAATGGGCGAACATCGAAATATCATAGTTACCTGTCAATACGTAGACAATTGCAACGTTGAATGTGAAGACTATTAAGGATAAAACCAGTTTGATTATTCAGTGAATAATGATGGCAAATATAATTGTTAGAGTGTTGCAGTCGGTGCTGAAATTAATCCAAATTAATATTAGTTTGTAATGATCGAAGCTTGGAAGTGATGTCCTTAAATACAGCAATTGCTCCACTTCGTATCTTACTCCTATTAAGAAGAAAATTGCAAAACATAGAATTGCATTTACAGTATTTGCTGAGCTTACAGCTGAAACGATTCTATGTGATTCCCTTAAGTGGTTTGATAAGATCAGAGTTGCTACTCTGGGGCTTATACTTGGAAAGAGCAAGATTAAAATCAGTAATTCTAGATTTGAAAGCGTATCTTCTGCTTTTCAATACCTCCACAACTCATAATAGATGTTTGTGATGCGAGGAGTAAAAATAAATTTGACTTTTCGAAGTAGAATTAACCTAAGATTCCAGAGAGTGAAAATACAGCTAAATTTTGCAGATATTTCTTTAAACATGTTCTCTAAAAATTCTCTTTCATGTGTAACGATGTAAGATCGATACTAGATATTAGAAAATTATTATTGTCAAACTATTCTTCTTAAATTTAGATAGAGTGAAAATAATTGCAAACAGAAAAACCAGCTAAGCTTGAAAACGCTTAGTTAAAGCATGCTGAAAAATCCTTCACCATTCAAAGTGAGTTCATACATGGGTAATATCGTTGCTATGGTATCCTCATTTAGAACACCCAAAAATACGGGTAGGATGATATTGAGAAAGGTGTGAATGATTACATTAACAAAAACGACGATTGTAAATCTTCTCTATTGAAGTAATTCGATAAGATTTGGAATACCAATAGGATAAACATCACTGAGAGGTGTTATTATGAATATTAGGCGTCAAACTAGTTAGAATTCCAAGCAGTACACTTGAAGTTATTGCTTCGAGTATGCTCCAACTCACGAAGATGTTATATAACTTTAAGCGAATTTCAATATGAAATGCAGACAGCCATAGTCAGAAGCATACTCGGAATACTGTCAAAAGCTGGGTACATCGTAACAGATTTGGTTGAGACAAAGCCGAGGTGTTTCGATATAGTTGCAAGAAAGGGTGATATAATTCTTCTTTTGAAAGTACTTTATAATATCGACTCTTTAAAGCCTGAAATGGCTAGGGAGATGAAAGTTATTGCCAAACTACTTAAGGCAAGTCCAATAGTGATTGGTGAAAAGTATAAGAACGATTACCTCGAGAGAGGTGTAGTTTATAACAGACATGGTTTGCCAGTCGTCAACACCGCAACATTCTACGACTTCATAGTTGAGGGTATATATCCATTTGTTTACTCTGCTCCAGGTGGTTACTTTGTCAGAATAGATAGCGCAAAGGTTAGGGAGATGAGGGAAAAGCTTGGACTTTCGCTTGGAGATCTAGCAAACCTCTTAGGTGTTTCGAGAAGGACCGTTAAGAAGTACGAAGAGGATGTGGATGCGACAATAGAAACAGCGTTGAAACTTGAAGAGATATTAGGTGGTGGTGTTGTTAAAGCAATAGATATACTAAACTTCGTGCAAGATGAGGAGATAGGAGTCAAATACGATTTCAGCGGGAAGGAAAAGGATATACTTGAGCAACTTGAGTGTATTGGTGTTAAGGTTTATCCCATAAGGCATGCCCCTTTCGATGTAGTTTCTCAGGCTGAAGATGAAAAGATCCTTACAGGTGTTAAGCAGGTTAAGGAGATAGATAGAAGGGCAAGCATCTTGGGAAGAATATCCAAGGTTCTTTCTACGAAAGCCGTTTACATAGTTGATAGGAAGGTTAGGGTTGAAATTAACAGCGTTGCTTTCGTTATGAAGGATGAACTCGAATGCGTAAGCTCACCAAGAGAATTTCTCAGCTTAGTTAGAGAGAAAACGGAAGATTAACTTTTATTAACATTACATAATTCTATATATTCAATCAAATGATTCAAAAATCTTATATAGAACTTCTGTCCCACCATTTAAGGGTGGTTAAGTATGGCGACGTTGCAGGGTGTGCCAGTTTTAATATTGAAGGAGGGTACGCAAAGGACGACTGGTAGGGATGCGTTAAGGATGAACATAACTGCGGCGAAGGTAATAGCTGAGGCAGTTAGAACTACATTGGGACCAAGAGGTATGGACAAAATGTTAGTAGATAGCTTAGGCGATATAGTAATCACTAACGACGGTGTAACTATCCTTAAGGAAATAGATGTTGAACACCCAGCAGCTAAAATGATCGTCGAAGTGGCTAAGGCACAGGACAGCGAAGTTGGAGATGGTACGACTACGGCTGTTGTTTTGGCCGGTGAACTCTTGAAGAGAGCTGAAGAACTCCTCGACCAGGACATCCATCCAACCATAATCGCCAAGGGTTACAGATTGGCTTGTGAAAAGGCTCTCCAGCTACTCGATGAGATTGCCATGAGCGTAGACATACATGACGATGAAACACTTAAAAAGATTGCAGCTACCGCAATAACGGGTAAGCATGCAGAATATGCCATAGAGCACTTGTCCAAAATAGTTGTTGATGCTGTAAGAAAGGTAACGGAGAAGGTTGGTGATAGGTATAAGGTTTATGATGACGACATCAAGATAGAGAAGAAGCACGGTGGTGCAATTGAGGATACGATGCTTGTTGATGGTATCGTGCTTGACAAGGAAGTAGTTCACCCGGCAATGCCGAAGAGGATAAAGAATGCTAAGATCGCTGTTCTGAAGGCTGCGTTGGAGGTTAAGGAGACCGAAACTGATGCTGAGATAAACATAACCGACCCAGACATGTTACAGAAGTTCATAGAACAGGAGGAGAAGATGATAAAGGAGATGG
>CAZFVO010000003.1:0-55104 GCA_964522325.1 uncultured archaeon
ATCTGCGGGTTATGAGCCCGCCGGGATTACCTGACTACCCCACCCCGCTTCCAAACATTTGTTATGTTTAATTGCTATTTAAACCTTTTCATCCACTTTATATTTAAGCTCATCGACTTTGATAATTCTCCCTCTAAAGCCTCTAACCTTGAAGAGCGTTTTTAAAACTCCATAGAAGTCTCCAGAAGACATGGCAAAGTTAAAAATTGCAAAGAGAATTAATAAAACCTTGAAGGGACGATTAATGATTTTAGCAGTTAATACAGTTGTGATTGTTAAAATCTGAGGTAAGAGAGCAATCAAGTAGTATTTCCAGATGTCCATCTCATCGTAATCTAACTGAATTGCTACAAACTTTAGGATTCTTAGATTGAATTTTACTCCTCCAATCTTCATTGCAACGACGTGCACGAGTTCGTGAAGAAGCACAGTTAAAATCAAAATGAGAAGAACTGTTAAAGAGGTGTATTGTGTTTCTAACGTTACGACGTTACCGCCTAAATTTACTGATATGTATGATAAACCAAAGGATATTGAACGAACACCAGTTAAAGGCATTGCCAAGTATAAAAATACAAAACTCAGCAAAATTATGATAAATATATCCCAACTAGAATATTTGATTTCTTTCATCCCTTTACAGCTGTAACGAGTTTTACGTTCATAACGCCCTTTATTGTCGTCGCCTTATCAACCAATCTCTTAACTGCTTTCATATCTCCTCTTACAAGTATTATCTCAAGACAGTAATCTTTGCTTAGATGTACATGCATTGTAGTCGTAATCACATCTAAGAATTCATGCTGTAAGTCTATTATAGCATCACTAACACCCTTTACTGTATGATCGTAGATTATATAAACTACACCGACTATTTCTCCTTCCTCCTTCTCAAGCCACTTATACTCCATTATGTAGTTTCTTATGGCATCCCTTATCGCCTCACTCCTCGAAGAGTATCCTCTAGTTTTTATTATAGAATCAAACTCTTTAAGTAAGTTCTTTGGCAAGCTCACACCTATTCTCGTTATGTTTTCCTCCATATCTTTACCTTGAGCAACAATTATAAAAGGATTATTACTTTGATGTATCGATAGTGCTACTGAAATTCCACATTTTATTATTAAAAGTAAGACGTTGTAATCATTTAGAGACACACTCTAAACTCAAAACGCTTAAAAATTATAAACTATAATGTATAGAACCAGTACGTCAATTTAACAAGTTAACTAGTCGTGTTGCAGTAATTAACAACTTTATTACACCACCCTTTGACACAATCCGTGATATAAAAGTTATTTTGAAATAATAAAATAATTTTATTTATAAATTTGGGGATAATAATATTTTATTATGTAATTTCCCTTATCTCCTCATAAAGTTCCTGTAAAGCTTTGAAGTAGTCTAGCTCACCTCTCTCAACAGCGTCCATCTTCTCCTCAAGTAGTCTTGTTCTCTCTTCAGAAACGAACTTACCATAGTTCGATGCTAAGTAGTTAAAGATATCCATACCTCTCTTTGTAGGAATAACTCTTCCATTTTTCTCTATCACGTAGTTCCTGATGAAAAGTCTATCCACTATCGTTGCGTAAGTGGAAGGTCTTCCAATTCCTCTCTCCTTCATTAATCTCACTATGTCCGATTGTGTAAACAGTGGAGCCTTTGGAACTGTCCTCACTTCCGCCTTAACTCTAATCTTACCAGTCGGTAATGCTGGCTTTACCCACACACTCCACTTGTAAAGCTCAATAGCCCTTCCTTCAGCACTAAGCACTCTTTCCTCCTCAACCTCCTTCCCATCGTACCTTATTAGGTATTTCGCCACCCTAACCTTATACTGCTTACACTGGCTCGCCATGAAACGTCTGAATATGAGATCATACAAGGCTAAATGCCTTGCAGTTATTCCCTCAACTTGAATCACTCCCTCCTGAATCAACCTCTGCAGGGTTTCCTTAGGAATGGGTCTTGTAGGCCTTATACACTCATGCGCTCCCTCCATGTACCAATCTCGAGCAACGAAGTAATCACCAAGATATTCTTTCGCAATTCTAAGACCTACATCACTTACTCTCGTTGAATCTGTCCTATGATACGTGCACAAACCGAGTTCAAAGAGATCTTGAGCCAACTTCATTGCATCTCTTGCAGGGATCTTCAAAATTGCATTTGCATCTCTTAGCATTGTATCGGTTGTGTAGGGTGGAAGTGGTGTCCTCTCCTCTTCCTTCTCCTCTACAAGTTCTATCTCAAGTTCAATCTCCCCTTTCGTATCCTCAACATCCAATACTAAATCCAATTCCCTCACGATTGCCACCTTTTTCTTCTGTTTGTACTCCTCATATCTTTGAATAACCCAACCCAAAACTGGTGTTTGAGCTCTTCCCGCCGACAAATTACGATCGCCAAATACATCCCACAGCTTCTGACTTAAAACAAATCCTATCCATCTGTCCTCAACCCTTCTAACTATCTGAGCCTTTACGAGATTTTCATTTATATCCCTTAAGTTTTTCAAAGCCTCAGTCACAGCCCTTCTTGTAACTTCGTGGAATTCTGCTCTCTTTATAACTCCACATCTCGCTAGTAAGTTTCTGAGATCCCAAGCTATCTTCTCTCCCTCGCTATCTGGGTCAGTTCCAATTATTATCAGATCGACATCGTGAGCTAGTTTCCTCAAAGCTTTTATCCTTTTCTTAGAATCATCAACATTCTTACTACCGCACCTCGGACAGTCTTCCCTTTCCTCAGTAAACTGATATCCACAATCTCTACACCTCTTTATTGAAGCATAGATTGGTATAAACCTACCGTTCGTTATAACTCCATGAAATCCCATGTTCGTTATCAAATCTGTGACGTGTCCAATACAGGCCGTAACTATAAGTACATGCTCAGGCGTGGGAACTTCATAAGCTACGAGTTCAAGTTCCCCATCTTCGGTAAAAACCTTTACACTTGGATGTCCGAAGAACCTTGCAATCTGTTTAGCCTTTGTCGGACTCTCGACTATGAAGAGAGTTGGCCTTATGACATCAAATTCCGTCTTGCGTTTGAATCTCTCCCTACTCTCATCTATCTCCTTTACAAGCTTTTCAAAATCGACTTCATCCAAGCTCTTGAATTCGATATCGTAGAACTTTGCCCTTTCAATGAACGCTTTCAAAATCTCCGAATCTTTTTCGAGGAGGAAACTAGCACCCTTAGTTATTCCACCAGCAAAGAGACGAGATGTTCTACCAGAACCCTGAATATAGGTTCTAACATCTGGGAATATTATTTCCCCCTTTCTAACTACTATGTCTCTCTCCTCAGCATCTCCTACTTCAAGTAACCTCTTCAGAACCTTCTTTAACTCCTCAAAATCTTGCGGCCTCTTATCTATGACTGTCAAGTAAGGTATAAACTTCTTAACTTCTTCATGAGTCCTAAAGATCATTGCAAGAGTCCTTATAACTCCAACACTGGCCGTATCAACATCCTCAACCTTAACTCTGAAGATGGGAGCACCGTAGAAAATACAGAACCTTATCCTCTCAGGTAAATCCAATCCTCTAACGAGTGTTCCATAGTAGTAAGCGGTTCCTATTAGATAATCAAGCTCACCTTTCTCAAAAAGCTCAAAGTCCTTCTTCCTACCAGCCGTTACAATTCCGACCTTAAACTTGTCCTTCAAAATTTCGTAGAGTCTTTCAGCCTCTTCAGTGCTTCTCGCATATATCAAACCACCACTCCCCATCCTTTTCAGTACATCGCAAAGAACCTCGACATCTTCACTGTTTACGGCCACATCTTCAATGTTTCTAACAGCATGAGTTGATGTACCAACATCGAAATTGAGTAGTTCTCTAAAGAGCTGTACCTTCTGTCCCTTTTTAGCTGTGGCGGTTGAAACCATTAGACTGCCCTTTGCCTTTCCCTTCCACTTCCTCTCCTTAGTATCGTAGTAAAATCCCAAAAGCTGTAGAATTCTGTCAACATTCTTGGAAGCCTTCAAAACTGAATCGACATCGTCAACAAATATGAAGTCAAATCTGAGATGCTTCATGTTTGAGAAGTACCTCGGTAAGAATTGTGAGGTTGTTACGAGTATGTTAAAAGCGCCCTCCTCAAGTAACTTGAAGAACCTCTCCCTCTCATCCTTCTTCAAGTCACTGTGGAAGTGTAGAACAACCAGATCACCCCTTTCATTGAAACTTGCATTTAAATTAAGTTTTTCACAGAATTTTTGAAGTATTTCGACAACCTGTTTAACTAAGAGGGTTGTTGGAAGTATGACGTAACTCTTTTTACCTCTTAAAGCTAAGAAGAGTGCTACAGCTGAGCCAAAGGTAGTCTTACCTATTCCAGTTGGTGCTACAGCTGCAAAACTTTCACCTCTCAAAATTCTCTTAGCCCAAAACTTCTGAATCGCTCTCGGCTCACCAACGATTTTTCTAAAGAATTCGAAGAATTCTTCAACTATGTAATCCTCATAAAATCTGCACATTACCCTATTTTTCTTCCTACACTTTCCTATTTGAGCTTCATCAGTATCAAAATCGTCACCACAAACTTGACAGAGATTCTTGTAGATTGCAGGAATCATGAAAGGACTTTGTCAAGAATTTAAAAATGCTTTCCTCATCCTTATAACACCTTTATCCTAGCTCCTAAACTTCTCAAAACATCATAAAAACCTGGATAAGAGACTGATACTACCTCAGCATTCTTAACTATTACACCTTTATCCGCTATCAGACCTAAGGTAGAGAAAGCTAAAGCAATCCTGTGATCTCCAAACGAATCTGCAATACCTCCCTCAACCTTTCCACCTCTAACGATTAATCCATCCTCCCTCTTTTCAACCTCGACATCCAAAGCTCTTAGATTCCTATAAACAGTTTCAATCCTATTAGTTTCCTTAAACCTCAAGTGTTCAGCGTTGTAAATGATTGTTTTACCCTTAGCAACAGCACCTAACACAGCTATTGTCGGAACCAAATCTGGTATATCCCTTGCATCAACTTCAACACCTTCAAGCTCAGACTTTTCGGCAATTAGAATTCCCTTTTCCCTGTCCCATCTAACATTTCCACCCATCTCTCTAATTATGTCAACTATAGCCCTATCACCCTGTCTCGAATCGTAAACACCTCTAAGTATAACTCTTCCAGCCAAAACACCAGCAGATATCAAGTAGCTTGCGGATGAAAAGTCAGATGGAACGTCAAAGCGTTTAAGCTTATAATTCTGACCCCCTTCAATGTAAAACGTCATATCTTCCTTATTTATTCTAATCCCACTTTCCTCAAGGACGTGCAAGGTTATGTCTATGTACGGTTTGGACTTTACATCTAAAATTTTAATGATCGAATCGTAATCGGTTAAGGGGAGTGAAAAAAGTAAAGATGAAACAAACTGAGAACTGATGGCTTTCATCTCCACATATCCACCTCTCAATACACCCCTAATCCAAATAGGAGCTGAGTAATTCCTAAATCCCCTAACGTCTGCACCTAACTTTCTTAACGCTACTGCAAGCTCAAGATTTGGTCTTTTCCTTATCGATTCGTCACCATCCAAAATGGAGTATCTATCATCTTTAGAAAGTGAGAGGAGACCCATGAAGATTCTTAAGGTCGTTCCAGAGTTTGAAACGAAGAAGTATCCAGACTTAATCTCTTCACAACCAAAGAATTCAAAGTAATCCTTCCTGAAGAACAAAGCTCCAATCTTTTTACAACATCTCAACGTTGCAACAGTATCTTCGGCTATTAAGGGGTTGTAAACCTTTGAATGTCTTGAAAGTGAAGATGCTATAAAAGCTCTATGTGTATAACTCTTTGACGGTGGTGGTGTTACTTCGCCATCAACCTCACTTTTAAATATTGCCACATCCACGCACACCGTAGACTAATTATATAAAAAGATTTACCTAGCATAAGATGCTTAAGAGATTTAGAGGGGCAATCTTAGGATTTGCCATAGGAGATGCCTTGGGAATGCCAGCTGAAGGTTTGAGTAGAGATGAGATCAAAAAGTATTTTGGAAAGATCGAGGATTTCTTGGATTCTCCCCTCGGAGACTTAAAAGCTGGGGAGTGGACTGACGATACCGAACAGATGCTGATACTTGCCGAGTCACTTTTGAGTAGGAGGTATTTAGATCCCCTTGATCTCTCAAGGAGGTTAATGTGCATAAGTAGTCATAGAATTGGATGGACTACCAAACAAGCTTTGGATAGGCTTAGAAGAGGCTATCACTGGTTCGATGCAGGAGTTGAGTCGGATAGCTGTGGAGCCTGTTTAAGAGTTTTACCAATTGGCTTAGTGTTCTCATTTAATTTGGATCTTGTTGAGAAGTATGCAATGATCTCTGCAAGTGTCACGCATAGGGGTATTTCGGTTGCTGGTGCGATAGCTTACGCTTTGGCTATAGCTTGTATCTTAAACGGATTTAAGGGGGAGGAAGTTGTTGAAGAGGTTGTTAGGATTGTTAGGAAATACGATGATCTCTTAGCTGACAAGATTGACCTTGCAAAAGAGCTTGTTGGAGTAGATTTGAATGACGCGATAGACAAAATAGGTAATTCCACATCGGTCTTCGAATGCCTACCATTAGCCTTTCACATATTTCTCAGCTCAAAAGATTTTAAAGAGTGTGCAATTACATCTGCAAACGTTGGTGGTGATGCGGATTCGATTTCAGCCTTGGCTTCTGGTCTAAAGGGTTGTGAGCTTGGGGTAAATGCAATTCCAGAAGATTGGATCTATAGAATTAAAGATCATGAAAGGTTGATTGAGGTTGCAGATAGACTTTACGACCTTCGTTTGATAGTTGAATATGGGGAGATGTAATATGAGGTTCGGGACTGCTGGAGTTCCAAACTGTTCAAAAGATAGGTCAACGATAGGTGGCGTCAAGACAGTAAGAGAGCTGGATTTGGATGCTATGGAGGTTCAGTTCGTAAGAGGAGTTAAGATGAAAGTTGAGATGGCTAAGCAGGTTAGGGATGTTGCTGAAGAACTTGATGTCAAGCTTTCAGTTCATGCTCCCTATTACATAAATCTGAACGCTGAGGGAGAGAAGTTAGAGGCAAGTGTTGAGAGGTTGAAGAAGACTGTGGAAATTGGAAGTGTGTTTGCGAAGGATGTGGTCTTTCATCCAGGATACTACCTAAAACACTCCAAAGATGTTACGTACAGGAGGGTAAGGGACAATTTGAAGCAGATTGTTGAATTTTCTCTGGAAAGGGGTGTAATGCTTAGACCGGAGACAACTGGAAAGCCAAATCAATTTGGAGATTTGATGGAAACGCTAAATCTATGCCATGAGCTTGGAATATTACCTTGTATAGACTTTGCCCATTTGCATGCAAGGTACAGATCCTATAACAGCTACGATGAATTCTGCAAGATCCTTGAGATGGTTGAAAACCTGTTGGGTAAAGATGCATTGATGAGAATGCACATGCATGTCAGTGGAATAGATTACGGCTTAAAGGGTGAAAAGAGACATCTGAATTTAAAAGAGTCAGATTTTAAGTATATGGATCTTCTTAGGGCCTTGAGAGATTTTGAAGTTGATGGGACTATAATCGTCGAAAGTCCCAACTTGGAGGAGGACGCCTTAATGCTCAAAGAAGCTTGGAAAACAATAACGAAATGAAGAACAGACTTGTTAACATAACCTTCTCAAATGATTATAATACCACATAAACGGCTTACAGAATAGATTCAACATCTGACAGGATTTTTAGCCGTAATGGGACAGAAGATTTTTATTCTCTGTTTAAACAAGCTGAATACTGATTCAACTAGACTCCTTTTCCCGAAATCCTTCATGCTCAAATTCCAGATTTAAGCTTTTTAGGGCTTCAACAAGCCATGGAGCTTTATATATAACGATCGGTTTATTCTCGCAGTATTTTAGGACTTCTTTCACTCTCGTAGTTAGATAATTTCCCGTCGTGTAAACTTTCATTAAAATTACTTCTCAATGTTTACGGCTGAATATACGAAATAATGATTTTTGTTTGCCTTGACGATTGTCTTGTCTATCGCAATAAGATTTCTTTGCTTTTTCTCTGCAGCAATAGGCAATCTCTCCTCTATCTTCTTAATCCATCTCCTTACAGCGTTGTATAAAACGGGGTTTCGATTCAGAAAAGTTTAAATTATAAGTCATGTAGCGCTTGTATGACAGCTGAGTTGAAGTGGGAGTAAAGAATATACAGACCAAAGTTGAGCATGAGACTGTCGCCCGAATACTGGGTGAAAATGCTCCTCAAAATCTTGTAAAAAGCCGAACAGGCTTCAACTCATACTGTATATGCCTTGATTGCTTGCACAAGTTCGAAGCGGATTTAAGAGATGAGAAGGTTAACGAGTGGCGTTTTTGATATGGATTTCCAAGTTTCAAGGATGCTTTTCGAAGCCTCAAACCACCAAAAATGAAGGATGAGAGGAAATGTCCAAAGTGGATTAGATGACGTTAAGACTGTATTTGAGCTCCTTTGGAAACCTTGTCCAAAGTGCAAAGAAGGAACTATAGTAGAAATTGAAACAGGAATCATATCTTGAAACGCCACAACTCGAAGGCCGTAAAGGTGTTATGTAATGTATTCTTCCAGATTCCTCCAGTTCTTCGGACATTCATCATGGATTAGAACGCGATATGAGTGCAGAAGTCGTTACTGTCTCAGACCTTTCAGGATTATCGCTATTTCCTTTGCAATTTCCTCGTCAAATTCCCCTAGCGCCTCTGCTAGGGATTTATTCCCTGAAACCTTTTCGAAATAGTCGTCGAGTCTTCTCACGAAAGCCTGACTCTTAAGTCTGGATAGCTATCTCTCCGCCTTTGCTACTCTTGCTCTCTCTATGCGGAGCGGCCAAACGACAAAGATTGCAGCGACGTTTCTTAACAATCTCGTAGCTTCAACGAAATATTCTCCACCTCTCCCCACCGAGTCCTGCGACTAGGATGACGCTGTCGTAGGAAGATAGCGTGGAAATTAATCTTTCGAACACAGAGTACCCTCTTTTACCTTAATTATTAATCCTCCCCTCGTCTGGTCGAAGACAAGTCTCACAAAAATATTCTTCCAATCTGTACCTTATTAAATTTCTCATTCACAGTGGTGAAATTCGTATTTTCTCAATCACACAAAGATATGGAATTCGTGGGTAAAGCTAAGATTGAGAACATCAGACAAAGTCTTAAATAAGTAGTTAGCAATAACTAGTAATATGGAAGAAAAGCTAGAGAAACTCTCGAAAGCCAAATTCATCTGTCTTGAGACTTACAGGAAGAATGGCGAGGCGGTAAGAACACCAGTTTGGTTCACAATTGAAGGTGGTAAGGTGTACTTTCATACACCAGTAAAATCTGGAAAGGTTAAGAGACTACGAAGAAATCCTTACCTTCGCTTGGCACCGTGCACGAGGACTGGAAAGGTGATTGGAGAGTGGTTGAAAGGCAAAGCTGTGGAACTCGATGAGCAAGAGAGTAAGAGAATCATAAAACTCGTGAACTCGAGACTAGGTCTGCTGGATAAGATTATAAGCATCTTCATATGTAGAATTTATGGAAAAAGGGTGGCTTTCGAGATCGAATTGATTGAATAAAGTGCCGAGCGTACCTCTTTCCAGTACCCTTCAGATGTTTCGAGTTTTTATTAACTTTTCTTGAATTATAATATTGAATACAGTCAACACGAAGCAGGGGGTCGACTACGAACCTTTGTATATAGCCCTATTGCGGTTTCCAAACATCTAACATAGCACGCTCTTTTGTCATTTTGTCTTTGAATATAATTGTTCAGACGATCCTTCGCTAATTGCGATATCTTAAATGAGTTGAAGTTTAGTGCATGATGGGATAGTGAAAGACACCATATTGGACAAGTGGCCGCTAAAGATCCCCCGAAGTATTAAGCGAAAGACCGCTTAGCTCGTCGAAGTTGAAAGAACACGTGGATGTAACGTGGGCAACTTATTCGATCAGACTCAAGTGGCTTTCAAGGAATGGTCTGATACACGAGGAGTGGGTAGTTGCATCTAAAAACGCGCATTCTCTAAAAATGTACTCCTGACGGAGAGGGTTGAAAGTTTTTCGGCTGAGCGAGAGATTAGTAGAGTTGTCTACTCGTCTACAAGCCCTTAAAAGTCCTCACGAACCAATCTAACGTCGACCTATCCCCGCACGAAAAGGCTAAACTCTTAGACGAACTCTTAAAAAGAACAAAAATCGACGTTTTCACGTTCAAGAGACTACTGGAGAATAATCAAGTCGAGTTGAGAGTGTCTCCTTTCGCAGAATTCGAAGAACTCGATGAGGACGCTAAAATAAGGGAATGGTTAAAGAGGTTCTGAAAATGCTCTACATCTTAACGAGAAGAGAGATCGAGTTCATCGAGGACTGGCTGAAAGTTCAGCAGGGAGAAATGAGCTTGGAAGAGTTCTTCGAAAAATGGGGTTCCAAGAAAGACAGCACTAAGGTGCTCGAAGACTTCGAGAAGGTAAAAGCGGGAGAAATGACTTTAGAGGACTTCAGAAGGAAGTGGAGACGTAAGGGAGACTGGAAATGCTACGTGAGAGTAATGAGACACCGCTTGGATAAGAAGAGAAAAAAAAACCTAAGGAAGATTCTTAACGAGATTAAAGAAGAGATAAGGCTACTGGAAGAGTTTTTTCTCTTGCGAACGCTTGCCTTGAAAACAATCTCAATTTGAGAAGGTATGATTCAACTATTGGTTGAATCTTTTAGCTCTCTTGCTTCTATCAAAGCTCGCGAAGTTCTACGAATGTACCACTATGCCAAGCAATCTCTTTGCTAATAACATTGATTCTATCCCGTATAGAGTCTTCTTCCCTTCCCAATCTTCGCAACTCGTTCAGTAGTTTCTCTTCACGCGACATAGCGAGTATGAAGGGCTCTGATAACAAAGCTGTAAACACAACTGCGACAATATTTACTCCTGCCAAGAATACTAGGAGAGCAAGCAAAGATAAGAGTACTGCATTATACGTTATGAATCTGATAAGCATTTTCTTTTTCCGTCTTTGTTCAATTCCTTTGTACATTGCCCGAATAATCTTAAGATATTTAATTAATGAACGAAGGGATTCTAAAAGATTTGACGGAGGTTCTCTTCTCTCCGCCACAACAGATTTAAGAACAGTCATAGTGTGACTGAGCGCTGAAATTATCGCCTCTTTTGGATCGTTCTTCGGTGTAATGCTATGTATATACTCTTCGAGGGCCCTAAAACTGTATAGGAGTCTAAATTCAGATAGTTCAACGTAATCCTTCACAGGTTCTTGAGCTATACTCCTTTCGAGTGTGTTATGGTTTAAGGTACTAACACAGTGGTCCTGAATTAAATGTAAAGCCCAAGCTAGGTATCTTCCCGCTGATTTTAAATCATTGTTAAGGTAGCACATTCGTGCCCGAAAGATGTAATCTACAATGTCTCGGTGTCTTCCCCAGTGGTGTGGTGCAAACCTCTCTCTTCTATCGTATCTCCTAGCCCTGTCGAGTGAGCAGATATTCCTTAAGATCGTGTGAGTAAGCTCTCCTCTTTTTATTTTAAGACTATCTATTGCAACATTGGTGATATCTCTATGAGATCGACACCACATCGTAATCGCTTACTCATTAAAATCTTAAATCTCTTCGCGTGAGGATCTGTCCAAAATTCATAAGTAAAGTTAAAGTCTTGTTTTACGAAAAAATGTTATGCCACCAATCGATCCTAGTTCTGCGATTTGGGGATATGGCTTTGGTAGAAGTTCACGTGAGGAAGAGCTAAGAGAAATGAGCGGAGTTAAAGAAGCTTTGAGGGGTAAACTCGTCAAAGATTTGCGAATTGAGCCACTTAAGTCTGAGAATGGTGAACTCCTAGTAAAACTCGAAAATACAGGCAACGTAACAATCGGTTACGACGATGTTTTAGACGATCCAGATGACATTTGGTTTAACAAAATTGTCGTGCGCGTTTACGAATTGTTCGACGAGCCTATTCAAGAAGAAAAGAAGATACTGGGCGTACTGAAACATAAGAAAGTCGTCGATAAAAAAGAGGTCTTTAAGACTACTATTAGTGGCCTAAAGCCGCAAAAATCGATAACTTTGAGAAGTGGCGTGATCGTTGAACCGAATAAGAGATACAAGATCGTAGTTGAAGAACATTACAAAGAGTATATACGCAACTGGTTCAAAGAATTCAGAGGTAGTGAATTAGACGAAGCTCTAAAAACCCTAACAGTTTCCATTTCCGCGAAATCCTACAAAATGATAGAAGATTTCTGCAAGAAAAAGAATATACCAGTCGAAGAATTCTTACAAAGGGTTATAGAAAGCGTTGCTAAGCGAATTCAAACGCAGTCTTAGGCTATTTAATCCAACTTGGTTTTCATAACTAAAAGCTCAAACCCTCATGAAGTATGATGCAAATTCTGTGAATTCTCATCTTGTACAGATTTTATCAGCAAGCACTTGCCTTGACGCTTCTTAGCCCCCTCATCTCTTTTAGGAGCTCATCTATTTCAACATAGAGCGCGACAATTGGTAACGAGATCCAGTAAAAGATTCCAACTTTTCACAAGTCACATTACGACTCAAAAATACTGAAATGATTTTTTTTCGTGTTAGAACATTAACGAGAAGAACGATGGCTTTCTAACGACTTTAGCTTCAACGTCAATCAACCCGTTCTTCCTAGTCTTAACCACGCTATCCGGATCGATCACTATCCCCCTCGGATAGTTCACTTCCAAAGGACGCCCCCCTAATCCAGATTACAAAATGAGTAGGGTAAAACTTAACGAAAACGTCGCAATCCACGTAATTAGACAAGTCTATAGTCAGAAAAATCCTATCCCCAACTAAAATCGTCTCGAAGTATACTCCCTCTCCCAACTCCGCAGTGGAGAAGAAGTCGTCCATAATCGTTAATACTCCTTTACCAAACGAAAGTTAGCAGGATAGAGTCCGACTTTCCCGTAGATGAGCGTAGTACTTTCTCAACACTTCACGAGGGTTTCCACTCCCAATGATTTTTACTGCTATCTTTCCCCTACTGAATTCGACATAATACTCTATAAGGAACTCTCCACCCTTAATCATAGCATCGTAGAATTCCACGTTCTCAATTCCCGTTATCCCTCGACTTTCAAATAAATAAAATTATTCTCTAGAGTTCCTTAATTACGCTAATGGTAAAGATCGGGCCTTTTGACGCTACACTAGTTCCGAGAAGTAGCTGGTATAAGAGTCTAGCTAATCTGCTGGACAAAGAGACTTGGAACAGGATAAGGAAAAGGGAACTGAGAAGGGCGGGATACAAGTGTGAGATCTGCGGTTACAGTGGGAAGGGGCTGCACTGTCACGAGATATGGGAGTACAACGATGAAAAGAAGGTGCAGAAGCTTGTAGGCTACAGAATATTGTGTGAAAGATGTCATCTAGCCCACCATTTGGGCTTTGCAGCTGTTTCTGGCAGGCTAGAGGAAACGGTGGAGTGGATATCCAAAATAACTGGAATGAAAGAAAGTGAAGTATGGAAGTTGGTCGATAAAGCTTTTGAGGAGTGGGAAGAAAGATCAAAATATACTTGGAAAATCGACTACTCCTATGAACCACTCATATCAGATAAGAGAATTACCAAAAAGAACTCAAAAGAGCAGAGTACGTTAGACAATTTCATATGAATGCTATTGATTTTAAAGAATATCAAGCTTCATTAGAACCTAAAGAGATAGGACTTTTGGGGATTCATAAATCCGCACAGTTTCATTATAATTTCTTTCTCCTCGTCGGAGCAAGTATTCATAAGCTCCTTCTCAAGCAGATCCCTCAAAAACGCTAAGATTCTATGTTCGTTCCTTACGATCTCGTCGATCCAATCTATCACCGCAGGGAAGCCCGTATCGGTGCTCATTCCCGCTAAAACTTTAACTATCTCATCGACTCCGATACCAGCCAAATCGAGAATTTCAACCTTTGTAGCGGAATCGTATTGAGTCGGCTTTTTAGCCTTATAAAACACCAGTTCTACCTCATCCAGCGGTAATTCTCCACACCTTTCCTTGAATCTTCTTATGTAATCCTTAGCCCTATCCTTGTGTACAATTTTCAGATAATTAGGGAGGAAATCTCCAAACTTGCCGAGACTAATATATTCACCGTTCTTTAGAATTATACTTGCCAAAAGCTTGTCATTCGCTGGACTTTCCCTTCCAAGGATATACGAGAGGTATTTCGATCTGGCACGCTTTACGACACCAACCAAGGACACACCTTTCTTCTCAGCTAAACTGATAAGTGATTGCATCACATCAACAACACTAACCCACTCTTTCCAGTCTCTTGCATAAACCATCGGAAATGGAAAGATGTTGCCGTCGAATATCAGCAGATCAACCTCAGCTTTTTCCAAAATCTCAATTGCCAACTCTCTTTCAAGCTCAACAGATCTCCTCCACACAAAGGAGCTAAAGTCCTCTCCAGCATAAACTACTGGTTCAGCTCGAACTTCTCTAATCTCATTACCCAAGCAACCGTAGAGAATTAGAGCACAGTCTCCGTATAGGAGTTCCAAATGCGGGGTTGTCCAAGTTGAGTCAATCCCAATGTATGAGAAACTCTTAGACGATTGAGAAATCGTCTTTATCTCAAGAATATCTCTCAGCTCCTTTGAAGCTTTGACGATCTCTCCCACCTTTTCTCTAATCTCCCCTCTTGCAATTTTCTTAACTCCTTCTATAGCTCCTAAGAAGGCAGGAGGATAAATGAAGAATAACAAGTCCTCCTCCATTACGACACCTCTCTAACCCTCAAAAGCATGGGGACTCTTAGAGGATTCATCAAACCTGCAACGAAAAAGTCCCTACTTTCAAGCAGTGCTAAATCGTTCTCTTCTATACCGCCAATATCTAAAAATCCACTGATTTCCTTCAAATCACCAGTAGCTTGAAGCTTTGAGAAGAATACGGTGTTTATATTAGCCCTAATCGATGCTGAAATATCCCTCGATACCCTCTGACTCGCAAGGATAACGAACAGTCCCCATTTCCTTCCTTCTCTTGCCGTCATCTCTATGATTCTGTTTGTGGGATATGTGTATTCACCAGCATAGTTCTGAGCTTCGTCAATGACAAATCCTAAGTTGAGGGGATCCCTGTTCTCTTTAACGATCTCCCATGCCGCAGAAATTATATCGTACACGATTCCCCTTTTCACGGCAATTTCGGTATCGTCTCCCAAGTTTATCACGAGTGGAGATTTACCCTTCAATTTTAGGGCTTGCTGAACTATTTCTTTGGGAGACTTCTTTCTTTTGTTAACTACCTCGTCTATGAAGTTCTTATCCATGTACTCGCTCAGAAAAAGCCTAGCTTTCGCTCTGGTTGTTTCCCTTGCACCTAAGGTTGTCATAACGCCATCTGCAACACTGATAAACCTTTCTAAGGGATCTTCCGTAGAATCCTCGACCCTGAATGATTTCTTTCCTACCTCAAGTTCAACCTTTTCCCCCTTTAACTGCTTTAGAAACACCATACACGCAACGTCCATATATGTTGAGTAGGTAGTCCTGTCAAGTCTTGCCATATCTAAAACAACTGAAGACAGAACATCTGCACTGATCTCAATGTCCTTGGAGCTGATAACGTGATCGTAAAACGGCGTGTAATCGACGCCGGTGTGGTCGAATATGATAATTGCATAGTTCTTGACGAGTTCATCTGCTAACGCCTTAACCAATCTGGATTTTCCCATTCCAGTAGCTCCAAAGACTCCAATATGGCATCTGGCATAATAAGCGTTTAAGGGCAACTTTAGCCAGCTGTACTTCTGCTCGCCGACGCAGATGTCCTCCTGAACGGTTTTCCTTATCGCCTCCTCAATTTTACTCAGTATCGACGCTCCTTTAGTCATCACGTATACCTTTGAATTCGGATGTGGAGCAATCCTGCAATTTTCGATCTTCTTGTTATTGGGATCGATTACAGAGCATAGGGAAACGTAAACGTTAGTGTAGCTCATCTCAGGATACGCTTGACAACAATACTCGTGATATTCAACATATGGTGTTCTAACGTTACCTCTCAGAATCGGATCCAACCTCTTAATCCCCCTAAGAACTCCTATGAACAGTTTTCCCGGGTACTTACTATCCTCTATAACGGCAAGCTGTTGCTCCTCAACCACATCCTCAACATCCTTCCTCAGCTGAACAGGGGCATATGATGGCGTAGAACCTCCGAGAACTATCCCAACCTCTTTCAACTCAGAAGCAACGTTTCTCATCAAAATCTCAATAATAAAAACGCATGATAAAGGTTTTGTCAATTTTTAGGCCTTTAAGGTTGTTAGTCTAATTAAAGTCTATTTCAAGGACTTCACACTCAAATCCAAGGATCATAAAGGACTCTACCGGAGGATTTTTTACCCGTAGCACTCTCTGGGTAATCGTATTCAGACCACTTAGTTTTGACGTCTACAAGCAATCTTTTCAACTTCTTGAGCTTGACATGTCGGTTTTCCATCTCAACTAGAGCCCTCTTGATATTATCTTGTTCCATTAGTAGTCATGAAATTTGAACTGTTGCCTATTATATAACACCCTTAGGATTAACTCTTTCTCTAACGTCTTAATCGCATCGATCAAACGACATTTAATGAAGCACGGATAAATTATTATCCTGAGGGTTATAAATTGAGCGAGTATGATTGTCCACTTTACCATCAACTTCGTAGCATCAGAGTCAAGATACTTCTGGATGTATTCGGGTGCATACGTCAGAGGCTTTCTCTACTGGGTTTTAAGGAAGATAAACAGGATTTTAGCTGAGGAGTTGCACTCAAACAGGGGATTAGCACCTTTCGCAACATCACCCGTTTTTAAAGGTGAGGATTACTGCGTAGGGAAGATTGTAGAAGGTGAAAAATACACATTCACACTTACAACCTTTGTCGAAGAGATCGGAGAAGCTCTAAAAGAATACCTAACGAGTATTGATCGAATATTCTTTGCTGGCATGCTGAACGAGTTGGAAAAAATAGAGATTAAGTATGTTGACGACTTTGAAGATGAGGAGGTTAGAAAATTCA
Source organism: uncultured archaeon (assembly GCA_964522325.1). GTDB lineage: Archaea > Halobacteriota > Archaeoglobi > Archaeoglobales > Archaeoglobaceae > Archaeoglobus_B. Next base: position 17,098 of record CAZFVO010000003.1, read on the forward strand.
AAATAAAGTTTCTAACACCATGTTACTTTAGAATACCGAATTTGGGTTACAGATTCATTCCTTTACCACTTCCACAACTCTTATTCAGAAGTTTGGCGAGACTTTACGAAGCTTACGTCTCAAGCTTACCAAAAGAGTATAGAGAATGGCTCGACAAATGGGGTATTGCAGTTTCAGCTTGTAACGTTAGGACTGAGAAAATTTTGTTGAAGAGGGGGTTTGTGGTATGTAGGGTTTGTAGGGGATGTTAGCTTTTCAATACCGAACGATACGTACAATGAAGAATTTGCAAGGATTACGTCGAAATTACTTAGATTTGGAGAGTATTCGAACGTTGGGGGCGGAAGAACTTCGGGCTTGGGAATGATAAGAGTTTTAAAAGTTGAAACGAGGTAATTCCGATGGCAATTCTTCAGGTGTTGGGCGATCCAAGGGATACAAATCCGCGAGGTACGTTATAGACGGAAAAGAATACGAGAAGAAGTTTTTAGCCTCAGCAATTCGTGAGTGGTTAGGTGAGGAGAGGATAATCTTTCTCGTTCCAGACAGTTTGATCACGAGAATAGAGAGCGATGTTGACGAAGCTTTCAAGCTGTTGAGGGATAAGGGAAGGTTTAAAAAGAGGATAGCGGAATTGTTAAACGGCGTTGAAGCGGACATACTGATAATTCCTTCAGTTGGAACATACTCAGGGGCTTACACCGTCCGTTTTGAGGGTTCTATTGAGAATACGATGGTTTTTGTGTTTAAGGAGTTGGTAAAGCGTAGGATTGAGGTAATCTATGCGGACGTATCGACAGGGTTAAACATATACACTACGGCAATGCTCGAAGCTCTAAGGAAGTACGCAGCTTATAAAAAGCTTGAACGAATTTTACAGGGTGGGGATGGGATTGCTCCGAAGTTGGCGTTCGTTCCTCAGGTTTTATCGGAGGGACAGGTTGTAAACGTTGAGTTACACAGGCTTGACGTTCAAGTATTCTTCAGCTTGCCCCACGCAAATCCGAGAGAGATTTGCGTCGATACGGATACAAAAGTCGAGATTAACAGAAGATACGGAAAGCTCTTCAAAGAGATTTCAGGACTTTTAAAGACTCTAAGGATGGCTTTCAACGCTATAAAGTACAACACACCGTTGGCTTTTTACCATTCGGACATTCTCAACTTGAACGTAGACGTTAGAAGAATTGAGAGGGAGTTTGTGAAAGTAGTTGACGAACTTGAGGATTTGAGAGAGGTTGTGGTAAATGGTAACACGATAACTGTGCGGAGACCGATTGTAAGTAGTAGAAGTGTTGTGAATACGTTTTTCGCTCTTTCCATGCTTTCAAGCGTTATCGAGTGGAGTAAGAGCTTAGGTGATCCCGAGCTTGACGCAATTCTTGGGACTTTCAGGAGTCTCTACAATTGCTTGGATCTCGAAGTAAATTCGAGATTCTTGGAGAGGGACATTGAGGGGATAAGAGAGTTGGCTGAGAATTTAAAGGGTGAAAAGTTGTTGGAACTTTTCCAGAAAGTTCTGGGAAGTCTAAGGATAAAAAGAGGAACTTCTTCGCTCACAGCGAATTTCTGAGGGAAATTACCTTGGTTAAGAGGGAAAGTGGCAGAGTTACGTTGAGATACACTCCAGAATCGATTAAAGAAGTTCAAAGTTGGTTGCTCGATCCTAACTGACACTAAAGCCCATTTTTTATCGGTTGCTATTTCTCTTTAGATGGTTTTTACCTACGTGAACGGAGAATATTTTTTCTCTATTTGAGATTTTCCTGAACAGCTAGAACAAGAATTAGCAAAGGCTACAAAGTTTCAGTTCTCTATTTGAGATTTTTCGACTTGTAAGGTTCCAGGAGGGTGTCGTTAATTTCTCTGAGAAGAGCCCCTAACATACTCAGGCTTTATGACGACTTTTCTTTTCTTTGGAACTTTCGGGATTTGTATCTTATCGGCTAAGGGATGGTTTATATGCTTTAGAAATGCCCTTATGTAGATTATCCTCTTTCTGGCGGTGCTCGGAGCGTATCTGCTTTTTAGTCGGTTTATATAACTAATTTCTTTTCATCATTAAGAGTATATGAAAGGTTGGCTAAAAAATTGTCGACGACAGTAGCATATCTCTTCTTTTCCTTATCAGAAATGTCTTTGAGCTTGATAAGTTTGAGGAAGTCGTGATATTGAGTGATTAGATGAGCGTGGTGCGGGGGGAGGGATTTGAACCCTCGAACCCCTACGGGAGGGGATCTTGAGTCCCCCGCCTTTGGCCTGGCTCGGCAACCCCCGCTTGGTAGGGTATATATCAAGCTTAATAAAAACTTATCGCTAACATATTTGAATGAAGGTTAGACCCATAGCTTTCGATTCGTTTGGTGCGAGGAGTATGTGCACGGTAGTAGAAACGAAAGACATCAAGATAGTGATAGATCCCAGTGTAGCTTTAGCTCCAAAGAGGTATGGCCTACCGCCTCACGAATTGGAGCTTAGGAGAAAAGATGAACTTTGGAATGAGATAAAGAAAGAGCTCGAATCCGCAGATGTCGTAATAATAACGCATTACCATTACGACCATCACAATCCAAATGAGCCCGAAGTCTTGGGAGGTAAGACTCTACTCGTTAAACATCCAAAAGAAGCAATAAACTTCAGTCAGATGAAGAGGGCTAAATTCTTTTTGAGCTCTCTTGATGCAAATGTCAAGTTTGCCGATGCAAGAAGCTTTGAATTTGGAGATACACTTATAACATTTTCAAAGCCAGTCCCACATGGAAAAGATACGAAGCTAGGATACGTACTGGAAGTCTTAATAGAGGATAAGAAGGAATCTTTCCTCTTTACATCAGATGTGGAAGGTTTACCACTTAAAGAGCATGTCGAGTTCGTACTTCATTCAAATCCGAAAATAATCTTCGTAGATGGACCCATGACATACATGCCTCATATCTTTGGTAGAAAGCTCCTTGAAAAATCTCTAAAAAATTTGAAAATCGTTGTGGAGAAGACGAATGTAAAAGCTCTAATTTTGGATCATCATCTACTGAGAGATATAAACTGGAGAATAAAAATGACTGAAATATTTGAGCTTGGAGAAGAGCTCGGAGTTCATATTCAATCAGCATCTGAATTTGTTGGAAAGAGAGAAGATCTACTTGAAGCAAGGAGGAAAGAACTTTATCAGAATAGTTTGCGCTGATACGTTTTTTCTACAGCAAAGTAATCGATTGCGACCTTTCTAACTCTCTCTACAAACTCCTTCGGTGTGTAAACACCAATCTTCAAAGATTTTCTTTCAGCCTCTTTCAAAGCGACGACGAGCTTTGAAACTTCATCAAGTCTTTTGAATTCGTCATTTACTCTAACCAACGCACCGAATTCCTCACCCTCAATTGGTTTTGGCACATCCACAGCTATCCATTCCTCATCCAAACCACATCTTTCCGCAATTTCCCTCTCTGCAGCTTTTGTATCTATTCTACCTATATTTACACCAACCTTCTCAACCTCAACATAAAGTGCTCTTTTAAACAGTCTTCTATTCATGAGCATATCTACGATCTCTTTTGGATAGCCTTCTTGAGACCTTAGGAAAGTCATAAGTGACCAATCATCCATGTAAAATAGATCTCTAGGATTTAGATGTCCTTCATCTATACAAAACTCTACAGCCTTCTCAAACATCTTCCTAGCTATCCTACATACGTGATGATAGTAGACTGTAGTGTACATAAGGAATCTTGATATCAAAAGTGCTTCGGCAGATCTTAAACCTCCAACATCTATTACCATCCTCTTACCTACAAAGACAACCTTGTTTATCAGTCTTTGAGCATCGAAAACACCATGTGCCACTCCTGTGTAGTGGGAATCCCTCATGAGGTAGTCTATTCTATCTGCATCTATATCTCCCTTGACCACATTGCAGTCAGACTTACCAGAGATGTGATCTCTTATCCTTCTAACGCTTAAACCGAGATCGCTCAAAACATCCTTTATCTTACCTCTTTTAAGCACAATTTCAACATTTTCATGATTTAATCCTAAATATTTCTCAACTATAGCCTCACTACAGTGGGAAAAAGGAGCATGAGCTATGTCGTGTAATAGTGCTGATGCTATTATTTCCACCTTTTCATCATCACTGGCATCCATTCTATCAACAAGTTGTCTTGTAATTTCCATGACACCTAAAGAGTGTTCAAAACGAGTGTGATTTGCACCCGGAAAGACAAGATTTGCAAATCCAATTTGGGATATTCTCCTTAACCTTTGAAACTCTGGTGTATCTATTATCTTGAGCATCCAATCTTCAATTTTCAGGAGTCCGTGAATAGGATCCTGTATCAACTTCATAATACGATTTAGTGTTAATTATTAAAATCTCTTGCGATAGCTTTTTTAAGCAGATGAATTTATAAACTTTCGAGGGGCCGTAGGGTAGCCTGGTTATCCTCCCGGCTTTGGGAGCCGGTGACCCGAGTTCAAATCTCGGCGGCCCCATTCGATGTTTTGTTACAATCGTTTCGATCTGCACTACTACTTGGAGGAAAAGTAATCGTACAAAGTGATCGATGTAAGAATTCCGTTTCATATCGAGCAATTTTTTAGAAATCTTTTGTTTAAGGTCTTTGGACTAACCTACCTGAGGATCGAAGTAAGGAGATTTCGATGTGGACACAGCTCTGTTCGAGTTTAAGAAAATCAAGCTCGGTGGGATAGTTAAGTGGTTCCAGATAAGGCTAACCTGATACGTATAGAGACATTCTGAAGTTTATTCAAATCTTCAGAAAAATGACATTCCCTCTACCCTTCTTGTACTTCACTATAAGACCTCTTCTCTCTAAATCTGTTAAGGCTAAGCTGAGTTTTGCTTCAGACCAGCCTAACTTCTCTCTAAGCTCTTTTTGAGTAGCTCTACCACCTAAGTTCTTTAATAGTTCCAGAAGTTGCATCAAATCTTCCGGGAGTTCATCTTCTTTAGATACTTCTTCAAGGCTTTCACGCCCCCTCATACGCCACACTACCGCCAACACTAAAACGAATACGAACGCAACCAAAACTGGGAAGATGTAGTTGATGCCGTTGTTTCCCGTATCCAAGTTGAAGTCCAGTTCTGTAAAGTTGATTGGATATTCCATATCTGGGAAGAGAATCAAATCTAACCTGTACGTTCCGTTATCCTTCACAACTATCGTCTCGTTACAACTTAACTCCCTATCCACGCTGTAGGCTTTAATTTCATAAACACCTTTTGGAACAACAAACTCGTAAGTTCCGTTTTCAGTTACAATCCTTTGGACAGGCGTAGTATTTATTTCCACCACGGCTTTTACCTTCTTTAATTCCCACGAGTATACTTCACCCTTTATGATCGCAGAGTTAACTGGTATGATCAATACAGTAAGTAGAAATGCAGTCACGATGACCCTAAAACACTTCATTAGAAGTTGAATGCACATTTTGTTTTTAAGTCCTTCTACACCTCGTAAAACGTTTTTAAACTTTGAAAAGCTTAGATAAAGCTTTGTAAAGAGTTATAAAGCTTTATTAAGGTTTTAATCAATTAAGATCAAAAGAATGCTTATCTTCTTTAGGATTCAAGTAACGGATGAGGTGGTGCAACGTGAGATGGTTGACGTTAGTGATGGTAGTGCTGTTGGTAATGCCTACAGCGATGGCCAAGATGCCTTTAAGTGTAAGTGAACAGGAACACATGGGCGTAAATGCGGGTGGACATGGCCATGTAGATATGAGCGTCGAATATGGCCACATGAATATAAATGCAAGCGCGGGCGTGGGGGCTAATGGTAGCACGAGCACCGTGAGTACGGGAGGCACCGTAGAAGGCAGTGTCAGTATTAACAACAATACCGTTACAGTTGGCGTAAGGGAGAGGCACGAAATTAATATCGGTGGTAGTATTACGACGCCAACGTTGGGTAAAGTTAGATACGAGCACGAGTACAAACATAAGGTAAGCATCAAAGAAGAAAGCTGGATCAAGAATAGAGAAGAGAGAATTAGACACATAAACGAAATCAGGCACGAAATAAAGAAGAAGATAAGAGAGAGATTGGAAGAGTTTAAGAAGAAGTTTGTGCATATTGAAGAGAAGAGGGAGGCGATAAAGAAAAATATGGTTGACAGTATAAAGATGTACAAGGAGTACAGAGGGATGTTCCTTAAGATGGGATTGAACAGCGAGGAAGGATTCAAATACGCCAAGCAGTACGTATATCATGGAGGATACGCTTGCCTCAACTTCCTTCTACTGCTTAGGACAGACTTGGAGCTGTCCAACGTGCCGAATAAGGATGAAATCCTGAGGGAGTTGGACAGTTATATCTCAGCTCTTGAAGACAATCTCAATGCGGTAAACAACTCTACCACTCCAGATGAGCTAAGAGTTGCTGTTAGGGAACTTAACACGGTGTGGAACGAAGTAAAGCCGAAGATAAAGCTGTATGTACAACTCGTAATATCCACTAAGCTTGAAAACGTCTTAGATAAAGCCGAAACCATAGGTATGAGCGTGCAGGGGAATATAACCGCCATGAAAGAGCAGGGATACGATACTTCAGAGCTCGAGACTCTACTCAGCGAGTACTTCACACACATCGACAGCGCGAGAAACTACCTGAACTTGGCATTTGAAAAGATCGAGAGCGGTGAGGGTGCAATGGACGATATCGCAAAGGTAAGAGAAGAACTGAGCAAAGCTTTCATGATACTTAAGAAAATATACAGAGAGATTGTCAAAGTAAATGTTCAGCCGTTGTTCTTGGGCAACGAGACTGGAGAGCTTTGGGTCAGGATAAGCGGATACTCGGATGTGAGTGGCAAATGCATAGTACATATAAGAGGTAACGCTACGATTGATGTAACTCCGAAATCTGCGGTTGTTACAGCGGTGGGATTTGAGAAAGTAAGTGAGAACAACGAAACGGTAACTTACACTGGCACAGGAAACTTGGTCGTAGTTGGAGATGTGACGGTGAGTGCTGAAGGAAACTACACGATGTTTGTCAAGGGTGTTGCAAACATATACCTCAACGGTGAGGGAGTTTACAGAATAAAGACCTTACCAAAGGAGGAAATGGGAGAATTTACACTAAGTGGAGAAGAAACACTCGCGATAGGTGAGTAAATATGAAGAGAATCATATTAATTGTTGCTATAGCACTGACTTTAATCACACTCGGATGTGTTAGCGAAAAGAAAGAGATTACACAGCCGTCAGTGACTACAACAACTACGGTTACAGTTACGCCTCAAATAAGCGAACCGACGGCAAACATGATAAACGAAACTGACATAGACTACCTCATTCAGTATATGAACGAAATCGAAAACATAAGTTTTAATATATAATTTATTTTTATCCTTATTATTTAAGGACTCTTGGGATGAGAACTACTCGAGTTTTGCAGTAGTTTTTCAGAATTCCAGTAGTAGAGCGATTCTAATAGGGGGATTTTAATAGTAGAGTGGGGCCGGTGGGATTTGAACCCACGACCAGCGGGTCTCTTCGGTCAGAGCTCCAACGGGTCATCACACTTCAGCAGACCCATTGGTCATCACACCGCTGGAGCCCGCCGCGCTTCCTGGCTACGCCACGACCCCACTTATTAGTAAATAATATCCTCAAAATATAACGGTTACGCTCTGCAAGGTTATTAAATCATTTTTAAAGGGCTAGAAAAATTAACCAAATCAATGAAAAAAAAGGTTATTCCTCTTCGGGGATCTCTATCCTCCCTTCGTCTATCTCTCTAATTACTTCCTTAGGATGCTTTCCTTCAACAGTCACACCCATTGAAACACATGTACCTAAAACCTCTTTGACAGCTGATTTTAATGTATAACTGAGCATCTGCTTTTTCTTTATCTTTGCAATCTTTATCACTTGATCTAAAGTAAGATTTCCAACAACTTCATGCCTAGTCTTATGTGCTCCCTTCTCGAGTCCAAGCTCCTTTTTTACCAAAGCCGAAACTGGCGGAACACCTACTTCAATTTCAAAGCTCCTGTCTTCTTTGACTATTATCTTGACAGGAACTGGTAGTCCATCAAAGTCTTTAGTTGCCTTGTTTATTGCGTCGACAACCTGCTTTACATTCAAACCTAGAGGTCCTATAGCTGGGCCCAAAGGTGGGCCAGGCGTGGCTCTACCGCCCGTAACTAAAACCTCCACAACCTGCATTTTCACTCACCCCTCTCAATCACTCTAACGTGATCGGCCTTAACCGTGATCGGTATTGGAACTACAGCCTCAACTAGTTCTACGGTTATCTCATTCTTTGAGGGATCCACCCTCTTAACTATGGCCTGTTCACCTCTAAACGGACCTGCTATAATCTCAACCTTATAACCTTCTTTAATTTGCTCAACAGCTCTTCTTGGCGTTAGAAAGTGTTCTACCTCCTTAAATGGAATTTCACCGCCTAAAATTCCTCTTGCATGTGGAATACCAGTTATAGCTCTCTTAACATTCTGAATGTCCTTTGCTTCAACTATTACGTATCCTCTAAGCTCTTTTGGAGCTAATATCGAATAGACATCCAAATTGTACTTTTTAATAGCTAACTCCATCAAATTTGCAACTATCCTCTCCTGATTTACTGTCGTCTTTACGGCAAAGAACTTCCCCATACTATCACCTTAACATCTGAGGTATTATCTCCATTATTACATATATCACGAAGCCTATAAATCCAACGATGAACATCACAGCCATCGCAATTTTTGTTGTAGTTGTAAACTCCTCTCTATCTGGCTTTCTTGCCATTTTCAGGACATTTATGTACTCTCTGATTTTCTCCTGTAGTTGCATAACACTTGCAATTTTCAGTCAATATTTAAACGTTACCTCTCATCTCTTATCCTTGAAATTCACACACCTCTAGCGAATGAGAGGGGTTTGAACATCTTTTAAATACTTCATATCTTTCGTGAGATACCTTAAAATTAGCTCAATCTTGATCAATTAGATAATTTCCAGAATGGAAAAAAATATATATAGACCCAACTATAGATAGTTATTATTGGGGTGAGAACGAATGGTTGAGGAGTTGAATGAAAAGGATGAGAGGATCGTCCAGTTACTGATCGAGGCTGGATTGAACAAGAACATTGCAAGGGTAATCGTTTACCTATCAAAAGCAGGAGAAGCTATATCAAGGGAAATAGAGAGAGCTGCAAATCTTAGACAGCCGGAGGTTAGCTTGGCTATGAAGGAACTTAAGGAGAAGGGATGGGTCAAGGAAAGAGAGTTAAAGAAGAAGGGCAAGGGTAGACCACTCAAGAGTTACAAGCTAACGATGGATTTGAAAGAGATTGCTAAGATGCTGATAGAAAAGAAGAGAGAAGAGATCAAGAAGATGGAGAAAGATTTAGAAGAGCTTGAAAAGCTTGTAGGTCTGAAGTAGCATAATTTTTTTAATTTTATGTCTAAAGCTTTTTTAGGGTAATGTTGGATTGTGCCAGGACTTTGTTGGCTTACACTTGTATTATTCTCCAAACATATACCTCCACTTGGTATTTGGTGTAGTACATTTAGTGTTGGAAATTATTTGGTTAGGGTACATCTGCAAACAGATTAAATAGTCAAAAAAGAAATTAAAAATATGCTGTACTTTGGAGTTATAGGCCATCCGATAAAGCATTCCGCATCACCGATCATGCACAACACTGTATTTAGGACTCTCGGAATAGATGCAATTTACTTATCGTTTGACGTTAAACCTGAAGAATTAAGAGATGCCGTATACGGCGCAAAGGCTCTAGGTTTTAAGGGTTTGAATGTAACAATTCCACACAAGGAGGAAATAACTAAGTTTGTTAAACCCGTTGGACTGGCTGAGAAGATTGGTGCTGTAAATACAGTAGACATACAAAATCTTAAAGGTTACAACACCGACGCTATAGGAGCCTTGAGAACCTTAGAAACTTATGGTGTAGATTATGAAGGGAAGATAGTACTCATTGTTGGGGCCGGAGGTGTTGCCAGAGCAATTGCCTTTGCTCTAGCGGGAAAATCAACGCTAATAATAACGAATAGAACGGCATCGAGAGGTTTAAAGCTTGCAGAAGATATTAGAAACTTTGGAGATTGTATATTTTACCCGTATGAAAAGATTAAGGAGCTTAAGGGCAAATTTGACATCTTAATAAACTGCACTCCTTTAGGGATGAAAGGATTTGAAGAGAAGTTGCCAGTCCCTGCCAGTCTTATTGAGAATGTTGTCGTGTTTGATACCGTGTACAATCCAATAGAAACGCCATTGATCAAACTTGCAAAGAGGAGAGGTTGTAAAGTAGTCTATGGTTTGGATATGCTCGTGTATCAAGGAGCGGAGGCTTTAAAGATTTGGCTTGATATCGAACCACCAATAGATATCATGAAAAAGGCTGTTATTGAGTTTTTACGCCTTTAGGATACCATCTTTTTTCGATAATTATGTATCCCTTTTCTACTCTTGCAACCCGTCCTCTATGACCGCCTGTTAATCTGACAAGCTCTTTTTTTACGTCTATTTTTCTTGCATATACTGTTGCAAGCTTAAAGTGAATTATATCATTCACGACCCTCAATCACCCCCTCTTCTTCAAGCTCTTTTAGGATTTGTACAACTAATTCGGGATCTAATTTTAGATTTTCAATGATTTCACTTGTTAAACATCCAGGATTTTTCAATACGTAATCTCTTATCAACTCTTTAGCAGCATCTTTTGATATTTTACGAAATTCTAAAACATTTTCTTGCTTTAATTCAGACTTTAACAAATCTAACTCTCTTTTTAACTCAAAAATAATCTTTTCCAGTTCAAATACATAATCTCTTAAATGATTTAATTCCTTTCTATAGTATGTATCCAATTCTCGAATTACCTTTAGAAATTCTCCTTTTTCTATGAAATCTCTTTCAATTTCTTTGGTTATATCTTTTAGCTCGTCCTCTCTAAATTTCAACATTTTAAATCACCATTATTCTATAATTTTATAAGATAAAATATTTTCCGATTCTACATCAATTTCAAGCTTTGCCTTGTATGTTTCATTGTCCTTTGTAAATTGACAGACTACCACCCACCTATTCTTTCCTTCATCAAGCTCTGCAGATATAGCTTTGAAACTCCATAAATCTGCATGTGGTCCGTTGGAGTCCCATTCTATAAAGTGTCGAGCAATTTTCAAGGCTTTACGTACATCCTCGACACTCATTAAACTACATTTGTTAGCTACATAGAGATAAACCTTTCGATTTCCAATAGCAGATGTGTCACTTAATATAAAACATTATTATAATAGATAGTGATCAGCTTGCGGAACGTCGCTAAGAAAGTCTGCATTTCAATGCAAGGATAAATTAGCAGGGATAGGAGTAATGGAGTTAAGCTTATTCGCTGTATATTATTAAGGTTAGGAGGATGAAGAAGTTCAACCAAGCTTTGCGAACCAAAAACTTAATCAATATCTCTATCTCTTATTTAATATAAGGTTCTCTGAGCTCAACAGCTTTTCTTATTGCTTCAAACAGTTTATCGCCCTTCAAACCCCTAACATCTACAGTTTCATCTCTTAAGAGGCACGGCTTAAGCTTACCATCTGATGTAACTCTCATCCTTGTGCAGTGCATACAGAACTCCCTGTGAAATGGTCTAACAAATTCTACGGCTTTATTTCCAAAAATGTACTGCTTCCTTGCATGGAGTTTTCTCGTTATAACGATCTTTGCAAGCCTTTTAAACCTCTCCTCAATCTTTTCGAGAGAAACATAGTATTTTTCGTTGTTAACCAGCTCTATAAGTTGGAGGATGACGTTTATACCGTTTTTGTTAAACTTTGAAGCAAATTCCAGAATATCATCAATCTCATTCTCATTCAAGCCTTTCATCACAACCATGTTAAGCTTTATTGGAGTCAATCCAGCGTTATAAGCAGTCTCAATACCTTCCAAAACTCTGTCAAGTCCCTTAACTCCCGTTATATACCTGTAGGTTTCTGGATTTAACGTATCTAGACTAACGTTTACCCTATCCAAACCAACCTCTTTCAACTCGTAAGCGTATTTTGAGAGGTAATATCCGTTTGTGACAAGGGATATCTCCTTGAATTTAGGCATTTCAGCAACAATTTCCACGATGTCACTCCTAACAAGTGGTTCTCCCCCAGTTATCTTAACCTTCTCAACGTCCAACTCGTAGAAGGCTTTGCATATTTCAATTATCTCATCTAAACTCATATCCTCTCCAACTTCGTTCATACCCTCTTTATGGCAGTATATACAGTTCATGTTACACTTTGATGTCACAGAAATCCTAAGATGCTTTATAGGTCTCCCAAATCTGTCAACAAGCATCTTACCATCTCCAAGTCCTTAGGAGTATTCACATTTACAAATGAGATAAGATTTTCGTCAAAAACTCTAAGCCCTTCAATTGGATAGTATAGAGTGTTTAGTCTTTCAAAGGGCTTTACAACCCTTCTAATACCCATTTTTATACACTTTTCCACCTCATCAACTGCTCTGTACGAGTAACACGCCAAGAGAGGTTCCATTTTGCCATCGTCCCAAGTTGGAATTAAAGCATCATAACCCCTCGCCATCGAATACAGAAACTCTGCAAGCTTCCTTTTAACCAGAGGCATGTCAACGGCTATTACGAGTATGTAGTCCTGGAAGTATTTAAGGGCAGAGTGAATTCCTGCAAGTGGACCGAAATCCCTAATCCTGTCAGTTATAACCTCACAACAAAACTCTTTCCTATACTTCTTAGCCTGTTCCTCATCCCTACAGACGAATACAACTTCACAACCCTCAAATTTGGTAAGGAGAATTTCAGCAAATTTTATCCCATTTATCTCTAAAAATCCCTTATCTTCCCCAATTCTCCTTCCTTTACCTCCAGCAAGTATCGCTACTTTCAACAGCATCACCCACCACAATACCACTCCCAAAGGATACAAGTGAAATACCCGCTTTTTTGCAAACCTCAACAGCTAAATCCGTTACAGCTTTCTTTGTAACGATCAAAGGTATCTTAGCCTTATAGCACTTCAGTGCAACATCGAACGTTACACGGGAGGATACCAACAGAAAGTACCTACTGAAATCGTTTAAACCATTTTCTAAGCATTTGCCTATGACCTTGTATATGACGTTGTGCCTACTCACATCTACAGCCCTTGCGATCATACCACTCTTTCCAACGATAACAGCGATGTGATGTGCCTTTGTAGGATCGTTGAGATCTATATATTTCAAACTACTCTCTATCTCTCTTAAGTTCCACCTTTCCCTACACTTAACCTTCTCAAATTCATCTAGATCAACCTGTTCAATTGAAAAATCACATTTTAAACCTTCGACAAAGGCTAAACCTCTTGCAAGATAACTTAACTCCTTGGGACTACACTTGACGACATATCTCTTCCCATTAAACCTAACTTCGTAAATCCTCTCCTCTGCTATCACGATATCACCTCAAGAAGAGACTCTATAAGCATTTTTGAAAACTGAACAACTCCATAACCCTCGCTGACTATCACTATCTTGTGTTCGTTCATAAAAACGAACATAACCCTACTATCGTCGAATATTATCAAACCATGACATCTTCCCTTAAACTCCTTTTTAAGCCTGTACCTCTTTAAAGCTTTGACAATCTCAGGATTTGAGCTTACAATTACTTTTTCAGCCCTTGATCTATTCAAAATTTCGGCTAACCAACTTGGAATGTATGTTATCAAAGCTAATATCTTATTGGAATTTAAAATTAAGTCCTTTAACTTCTCAACAACAATCTCATTCCTGTAAACCTTTACCTCCTCCACCTCCTCCGCTTCAACCTTTGGAAGTTCCCTCTTTAAGACCTCCAAATCTCTTTCAACCTTCCTACTAAGTAAAGCTATTATTTCCTCCGAACTTAAAGCTTTAAACTTCAAAGGTTTTCCAAAAGCTTCAACTAAGCCCTTAGCGACGAGAGAGTTCATAACATCGTAAACTGAAGTTCGAGGGATTTTGGCAATTTCAGCAATCTCCTTGGCAGTCAAAGTTCCCTTAGAGAGTAAAGCAAGTAGAGCCTTAGCTTCGTACTCACTCAATCCAAATGACTTCAGAATTTCAACAACCATCGTTGAAGCTTAATCCGCAAAATATAAATATTATTTCGTCGCTTTGACTACGACATATATGCGAGACTTATTGCCTTGATGGTACTGACGCTAATGATATCATCTACTGCATTGGCTCTGAGTTATGAGCTCGATGAAAAGAGGATTGAAAGTTAATTTGAATCACTTGCTGACATAGTTCATCTTGATAAGATGGGATAGAGAATTAAATTAATCGGACAAAAATTATAGAATATTCTCTTTACGCATTATTAAAGAGATTGAAAGGGAGCAACGAAGTTAGACAATGCATAGTCTACAACATTCAATTAAAATATTATATTATGTAATAAAAAATGTAAATTAAAATTAAAAGAATGAAATATAATTTATTCAAAAACATTTTTTGAAATTTCCTCATCACTCAGATAGCAACTTGGATCTCCTCCCCATAAATTTCCAGCTCTTAATGCTCTCAATCTGAATCCCCCACACACATTCTTATAAGCACACTTACCACATCTACCCACAAGCTTCCACTCCCCTCTTAGCTCATTCAGAAGACCATCATTAAACCATATCTCCTTAAAGTTTCTCTCCCTAACATTTCCACAGTTGTAGTCCCACCAAAACTGGTTTGGATGTACATTACCGAACGGATCGATATTTACCAAGTTTTTACCACTCCTATCTCCTCCTCTAAATTTTAAGAACTCGTAGGCTTTATAGGCAAGTTCTTCATCAATCTCTCTCAGCTTTAGGCAGAAGAATACACCGTCACATGGGTTATCAACCGTGAGAATTTCTCCTTCAAAGTCAAACGATCTTTCAAACAGGTAATCCATAATCTTCCTTCGCTCCGAATTTGATACATCTAGACTGAAATCAGCTTTTCCAGATGGGACAAGATGGTATAGGCAGAATCTATCTACTTCAAGTTCCTCACAGATATCCAAAACTGTGGAAACTTCATTGGCATTGTACTTTGTTAGTGTAAATCTTATACCACTCAATATACCAACAGACTTCACATTTCTCAACCCTTCGACAGCCCTATCGAATGCACCCTCAACTCCTCTAAACTTATCATGCACATCTTTGCTTCCATCCAAACTTATTCCTACGTAATTGAACCCCACCTCCTTAATCTTTTCAGCCATTTCTCTATCTATAAGAGTTCCATTGGTTGAAAGAGCTATTGGTATACTCGAAAGTCTCGCAACTTCAAAAAGATCATTTCTTAACAGAGGTTCTCCACCACTGAACAAAATTAGAATTGCAAGATCGTTCAGCTCCCTAACCACTCTCTTTGCAACATCCGTTTCAATTTCATTTCTATCTTCAGTGTAAGCATAACAGTGAACACATTTGAGGTTGCACTTAGATGTAACATTCCAAACCACGACTGGTCTAAGACTCTGTCTAATCCTCTTTAACCTTTCAGGAATGTAATCATCACTTCCATACGTGAGTTTCTTTGAAACTGTTGCTTTCCCTTTAACCATCTTACTGAGACTTATCATAGACCCACCCTCTACTCAAAGTAGATCTTAAGCCATTCATTTTTAAATTCCGCCCTAACTACTTCCTTTAAGGCAAGGGATTGAGGTAAAAAGACTATCCTCTTCCAGTTCTTGGCAATCACTATCAATTCTTCACCCCTTTTCAAGAGCTTAAGATCCCTCTTTTTAATAAATGGAACTCTGATAGATAGCACGGAATATCTACCCTCCTTCACAATTTCCATTGGTTTATGGTGATAGAATACCTCTGTCGGATCCCTACCATTATAGATCTCATTAGCTAACCTTTCAAGCTCTTCACCAACAACTTCACACTCCTTAAACGGAACTTTAAAGATCGGAATTGGAAATCTTTCCTCTATCTCCTTTAAGTAGTTTTTCTGAATTTCGATCCACTTTGAAAAGTATTCTCCGATATTCTCAGGGAATACCTTGTTAACAATTACACAATCTACACGGTAACCAAAGAGGTTTAAGTATGTGAATGCTCTCTCAGACTCTCTTATAACCATCTTCTCAGGATTCATTACAATTCTAACACTCGTTATCTCACTCTCAAGTATCTCTTTAAGCTTTCCAATTTTAACGTACAGCTCCTGAACCTTGTTCAAGACGTTTTCAGAGGGAAGAGGTACATTTATTAGAGGTTCGGCAATAGGTCTAACTATCTTCAAAAGCTTCTTTTCGATACCAAAAAACCTGTTCATGTACCATCTTGCAACCTCTGGAACACTCAGAAGTCTAAGAGTTTCTCCAGTTGGTGCACAATCCAGTATTATCACATCGAAGTCTTTCTTCTCGTAATGATCCAACAGATGTAGTAAACTTGCAAGTTCATCAAAACCGGGAAATATTGCAAGCTCTTCGGCAACGACGTCTTCAATTCCCTGAGATTTGAAGAATATCGTTAAATATTCTTTTATCACATTCCAATGTCTCTCAAGCTCGTACTCAACGTTTACTTCCATCGCATAGAGATTACTGGTTACCTTCGTTGGATAAGGATTTAGTTCAAGTTGAAAAGCATCGGAAAGACTATGAGCAGGATCGGTTGAAATGACAAGAGTCTTATATCCAAGTTTTGCCGATTTTAAAGCGGTAGCTGAAGCTATTGTAGTCTTACCTACTCCACCCTTTCCCGTGAAAAGTAGAATTCTCATGCCTCAAGTTGATCGGCTGTATTTAAGTCGCACGCATATGAGTACAAATATAAACATTTAGTAAAATAATAAATCAAAATTAAAAAAGCTAAGAAATCACTTTCCTAGTTCCTTCTTAAGCTCTTCAATCCTCTTCTTTATATCCTCAAGCTCTGCCTCCAAATCCTTTCTCAAATCCTCAAGCATTTCAAGCTCCTCTTCAGGTCTCATATGTGGCGGGTAGAACCACCATGGTGCAAAGTAACCCCATCTCATCCATCCTGGTAAGCCTGTGAGCCAAAACATCCATCTCCAACCCCATCCTCTACCCCAACCCCAAGGCATCACCACCACCTCCTACCAAATCTGAATCTCCTCCTCCATACCCATCCATATCTCCACCAACCAAACAGGCCAAACCATCTACCTCCAAATGGTGGAAACACCCACCTGTTCATGAACCCTGGTACTGGGTATCCTGAGCAGAATCCTGCACCTCTACCAGTCCTTGGCCCCAAACCCCAAGGTCCTGTTCCGTCACCCCAAGGCATGTCCACCACCTCACACCCATTATAATCCGATCAAACTTTAAACTTTTCGGCTAGCCTAAATATAACCCTACATTTAATTCATTACACTTTGATTAAATTCTTAAAATTTCTCCCTCCTCTGCTATGTGATAGCTTAATTCTCTGCATTTTCTCAGATATCTCAAAATCTCATCCTTGACATCCAAAGCCATTGGATATAGATGAACGAAAACAATCTTTTTGGCTCTACAGATGTCCAAAAGATCTGCAAAGTTTTCTGGAGTTGTATGATCTTCAGTCTCATGCCCAAAAGGAAGGGACATCTCGTGAATGAGCAAGTCACATTCAACTCCTACGATTTCTTCAATCGGATAAGTATCACCACTGATTACAACTACTTTCTCACCATCGCTTACAACGTAACCCTGACTTTCTATTGAGTGTTTAGTTGGAATGGTTTTAACTTCAAATTCACCAACCTTAAAAGTGCTCCTCTCATGAACTTCAAACTTCAACTTTCTCCTTAAGTAAGAGTAACTCTCCAATGCAGATTCTAGGAATGCTTTTGTACCAGCTACACCGTAGATATCCAGCTTACCATAGCCTAGAAGCCACCTCGCTTTTAGAAGTGGTATCAGATCTGAGTTGTGATCTGAGTGATTATGCGTAATCAACACACCATCCAAATCTAAATCGAGCTTTGTAACACTTCCAGCACCAACATCGACAGCAATCTTACTTCCATCACTCTCCAAAACTACACAACTCTGAATTCCTCTAACAGCCGTTCCAACTCCAACGAACTTCACTATCATGTCGAAAGGTTTGAATTCGCAACTTAACGATTTTCGAATGTGAAGGTTGCAATACTCAGACCAAAAGAGATTGCCAAAGATACTGTCAGAGTTTTAAGAGAGGAAGGGTTTGACGTCATAGCCATACCTTTCATAAAAATTGTCAAGAGAGATTTTAACTTCAATCCTAATGATTTCGACGTCTTGGTAGTCACAAGCAGGACTTCCGCAAGGATCTTAGTTAAGAAGGGTGTGAAGCATGATAACGTCATAGCGATAGGTAGAAAGACTGCTGAGGAGCTGAAAAAAATTGGAATAAATCCAAGGATACCGTCGAAGTTCGATTCAAGAACACTGTATGAAGAGTTTAAGGAAGAACTTAAAGATAAGAAAGTAGCCATTCTGAGGAGTAACAGAGGAGATCCAATACTTCTCAAAATTCCAAACGCTAAGGAGATAGTTCTATACGACATAGACTTTGAGTGGGGCGAAGAGCAGGAGAAACTTCTGAGAGAGCTTGATTTCGATGCAATAGTATTTTCGAGCCGTATGATAGTTAAGAGCTTCTTCGAGCTTGCGAAAGAAATGAATATGGTTAATGATGTCATTTCAGCTCTGAAAAACAAGATAGTGATTGCGATAGGACCTCCAACCGAGGAGGAACTTAAGAAATATGGTTTAAAGGCTCTGATGCCTAAAGAGTGGACATTTGATAGCGTTATTGAGCTTTTGAAAAGTATAAAAATAGCAGAGAAGACTTAACCTTATGAGGATAGCAATTATAGGAGGTGGCAACTTAGGTTCAGCTTTGGCTAAAGCTCTCATCAAAAGATACGATGTCATCGTGACGAGAAGAAATCCAGAGAGAATAAGCTTCTTGAAAGATTTGGGTTGCGAGGTTACAGACAATAACTTCAAAGCTGTTCAGAGTTCCGATGTAGCCATTCTTACTGTTAAAAAAACACACGTCAGACAGGTGTTGAATGAGATACCTAAGGATAAATTGACTATAAGCTTCGTCGCTGGCTTAAATTTCAAAGATCTTGAGATGATGCTTAAAAAACCAGTTAAGGCTATGACGATGATCTCGGCAGAGTTTGGAAAGGGAATATCAATGTATTACTCAAGGCTTGGAGAAGAAGATAATGATGTAGTTGAAAGGGTTTTATCTTGCTTTGGAGATGTTATTAAAGCTGATGAGAGATATGTTGATATTTTAACGGCATTTGCAAGTTCTCTAGCATTTATCTCGAAGCTTTATGAGGCTTTTGTCTATTCTGGTCTTAGATTGGGATACAATGCCGAGTTGGCTAAAAGAGTTGCTTTGAGTGTCTTTGAAGGTGGTGTTGAACTCCTGAAGTCGTACGAGCCACACGAGATAGTTGAAAAGATTGTCACTCCAGCTGGAACAACCATAGAAGGATTGTGCAAACTCATGGAAAGAGGTGTGGAGTTTGGAGTAATTGATGCTATCTTCGCATGCGCCAAAAAACTTAATTTAAGTTAAATCTCTTATTTTCAAATTTAAATGAGCTAGAGAGATGTATCCAATTATTAGAGTTAAGATGTTCTTAAGCGCGTGGTCTATCAATGCTATCGTGAAGGAGTTTGAAGAGCTCAAGCCCAAAGCAGTTAAAACGCCAGTCATAGCCACCTCATAGGTTCCAATTCCACCGGGAGTTACTGGAACTGCCTTAATTATATTTGCAATTGCTACACCAAGCATTACAGCAAAGAAACTAGCATTGAAAGGTATGGCAATTATGTAACATGTTAAGACATCCATCATCCAATTCAATATTGATAAAGATATTAAAATTGAGAAACCTTTATTTAAAGCCGTTTTAACATCACTCGACATCTTTCCAATCAAGTTTTCCATTCGTGAAAGGATTAAAACGAGTGCAATTATCAAAAGGACTACAATAAATGCATAAAAGACAGTTCCAAGGTATATGGTGTTCCCTAAAAGCACTATTGATATCAGGGAGAGTGTAATTACAGCTAAAAGATCGAACAACCTCTCCACAGCCAATCCACTCACACAGCTTGAAATTGGTACTTCTCTCAGCTTAAAGACATAAGCTCTAACAACATCTCCGATCCTTGCAGGCGTTACGACATTTATCATCTGGCTGATCGCAACCGCTTCACTTGAAAAGAGCATTGGAGCTTTGAATCCTATCTTCTTCAAAATGTACTCAAACCTTAAACCCCTCACAAGGAATGTTAAGGTGTATATTACACTGGCAAGAGCCAAGAAGTACAAATTAACTTTACCCAAGTCCTTAAGACTGAATCCTGAGAAGTGAGCTAATGCTATGAGTATTGAGATTGATATCAGGAGAGAAATTATCAAAAATTTCTTTGACTTCTCCTGCTCCATCCACATTCTGAGGATTTGAGAGAACATGTACAGGACATCCCTTGTAAATCTAACCTTAGTATCCTCACTTTGTCTCCATCTAACTGGTATCTCCTTAACCTTCAAACCAACCTTCTGAGCTAAAACCAAAAGCTCGGTATCCCAGAACCAGTGGTTGTCTTTTATCTTATCAAGCAGGGGTAGAATAGATGATTTCCTAAAGGCTTTAAAACCACACTGATGATCTCTAAGCTTAGAACCGAGCATTAGCCTGACAAGTAGATTGTATATCCTAGATGCCAAATCCCTCTTGAGAGGTCTCTCAGTTTGACTTTCCTTCATCAACCTTGAGCCCGTTGCCACATCATAACCGTTCGCTATTGCATCTATCAGTTCCTTTAGATGCTCCATGTCAGTAGAGAGATCAACATCAAGGTATGCTACGATATCACCCTTAGCCTGCTTTATGGCGTTCGTCAAAGCTTTACCTCTTCCTAACCTTTTATCACTGTGAAGGTGTATTATTCTATTGTCACTCTCAGCTAATTTTCTTGCAATCTTATCTGTTCCATCCGTTGATCCATCTTCAGCAATTATTATCTCATAATCATAACCGAACCTCTCTAAGTAATCCTTAACGACTTTAACAGCTTTCTCAATCCTTTTCGCTTCATTGTATGCTGGCAGTATGATGCTAACTTTCATTTGCCATCGATTTTTACCTCTACTTAAATTATTTCTTCCTCCTCTTCCTCCTCCTCAACTTTTATTTCAGGTATTTCGATCTCTTCCTTCTCCTCCTCAAACTCATAACCCATCATTCTAAGATATTCTTTGAGCATTCTTGGAAACTTCGATGCTTCAACAAACCTTAATCCCAACCTCTCACTCCAATTCCTAATTCCAACATCGCTACTCACAACACCAGCAGAAAGTTCTTTAGCGAGTAGTAAAACATCTAAATCTGGAGGACTATCCAAAATTCCCTGCCTCATAGTTGTCTTGTACTTGTCTCTGAACTTCCCTATTAAAGAACCGACCTCCTTTTCAATATCTTCCTTACTTTTTTCCTCCATGATCGCTTTGAGTGTCACAGCAGAACTCTCCCATATAAATTCTTCAGCAATTTTCCTCCCCTTGTTTATCCTACTCCTAACTGTTGAAATGTACTCGTAGAATATTATAGCTGGGATGGCCACCTCATATCTGTTTGGAGTCTTCTTAACAACCCAAGTGTCAAGTTTGACAAAAACCTCAGGATCACATTTGTACCTCTTCAGAAAGCTTACAACTTCCGTGTAAACCGTTGGATATGGAATGTAACAGCTTATATTGAGTTTTAGCCTTGCCAAAGCAATCAAATCTAAGACCTTATTTGCACACTCACATAGAGATTCGTAACCTTCCTTAACCCTTAAACCAGCATCGGTTATTGCTGTTGTATCCAACACGAAACGTTGTCTCACATGGAAACGTATTTAGACAAATATTTTAACTTTCTCCTATGATAATCACGCTGCTCACAGATTTCGGAGAATTTTATCCAGGAGTTATGAAGGGAGTTATTCTCAAGGTAAATCCAAAAGCTGTGATAGTTGATATAACACACTCTGTTGAGCCTCAAAACGTCTTACAAGGTGCTTTTTTGCTATATCACTCTTACAGGTTTTTCCCAAACGCAATTCACATTGCGGTTGTAGATCCAGGAGTTGGTGGGAAGAGAGAAGCTTTGGCATTTGAATGTAGAAATTACATATTCATTGCCCCTAACAACGGTATAGCCTATCCCTCAGCAAGTGAAGATGGAGTTGAGAGAGTTTGGATAATCGATGAAGAAAAAACGTCTGAAGTTACTGGAGTGCTGTCAAACACGTTTCATGGGAGGGATATCTTTGCTCCAGCTGGTGCCTACGCTTCGATTGGAATGTTAAGCAAGGTTGCTGAACCTTACGATGGAGATGTTGTTAAGCTTGAGTTGTTCGATTACATTGTCGATGAAAATCTTGTAATATGTAAGGTTGTCTTTGTGGACAGATTTGGCAATGTCGTGACAAATCTAAGATCAAAGGATGTTTTTGGTAGGTATGTGAAGTTTGAAGATGTTAAAATTCCCATCGTAAGGTGCTACGAGGACGTTGAGAAGTATGAACCCTTGGCTTTAATAGGCAGTTTTGGAACGCTTGAATTGAGTATAAGAGAAGGGAGCTTTGCAAAGGTGTTTGGAATAAAGTCAAATGATGAGATTGAGCTTGAACAAATACCTTAAATAAAGTGATCAAACTTTTGACATGGAAGATATTACTGAGCAGATGCTGGCTAAGATGATGGAAGCCGTAAATGCCCATTTACCTAAGAAAAGCAGAACTCTTGCAGAGATGCTTAAGGAGAAGTATCCGACAATAGTTGCAAGGGATGGTAACGAGTATCTAATTGAGAGGAAAGAATTGGAATTCATAGCGCAGTATGTAGATGAGGAAGAATGGGAGAATTTCAAGATACCTATAATACTTGAGATGTGCAATGTTGGCAATACTAGACTGATATACATTAGAGATAAGCTTCATGCCGAATTTATAAAGAGAGCTTTTGGCTATGACAGAATTGTGGATGGAGATCTGGTTTTACACATGCATGAGATAATTCCCATAAGGCGTAAGTTGAGGACTGCAAGTCAAATTGCTTATAGGGTGATGTTATGATCGAATTAAGAAATCTTTACTGTGCTAGGTGTGGTAGCGAATTCGATATAGTGATTAAGAGAACTACAGGTTATTCGGGAGTTCTGCACATACCCAACTTATATTGCCCATTCTGTGGTAGTAGAAGACTTATGAAGAAGCAAGGACTATTCTTTAAGGACTGACCAAAAGTTTATATTTTAGTTTACTTACTACAATATATTATATGGCAAAGTATTACGAACTTAAGGATCTTGAAACTAAGGCTCCGAAGCTCTTCGGAATCCCAACTGGAACAAAGCTCGATGAGATGTTCTACAAGATGGAGGCGGAAGGTGATAAGTTCGTTAAGAAGCCACTGGGGGGTATTCCTTACCTTGCGGTTCTAAATGTTACGGGAGTTCCAGATACTGGTAAGAGTGTTCTAGCTGAGCAGTTTGCAGTTACTCAGGCTAACCTTGGATATAAGGTTCTTTACGTAACTGTAGAGAGTCCCGCTCACTTCCTATATACGGCTTTGAAGAACAAGGCTCAAGCTTTAGGTGCAGATTTCAGCAAGGTTGAAGAGAACGTTGTTGTCATTGACGCTTCCGAGAGTGACGAGTTGAGAGAGAATCCAAAAGCTCTCATAGAAACTATGGCCTATGCGATAAAAGAGAAAAAAGTTACCAACACGATAATCGACAGTATAACTGGTTTGTATGAGCATAAAGAGGTTATGGCAAGGCAAATAGTTAGACAGTTCTTCAACTTCCTCAAGAAGTTCAAGCAGACTGCAATTTTGGTTTCCCAAAAGAGGTCTGCTCAAGCAAGTGAAAGTGCTGAAGCTGCTGGTGGTTTAGCTGTTGCTCACATAGTAGATGGAACCATTGTGCTCGACAAGAAGCTCATAGAGACGAGATGGGATGTTAACCTATATGGCTTACCAATTGGAAGCGTTATCAGAACGATAAGGATTGACGGTTGTAGGCTTTGCGGTCACGATTCGAGGACGTGGGTGTTTGAGATAACTGAATTGGGTACGATTAACATAATCTGTCCCCTCAGTGAGTTCATCAAGAGGAGGGGTAGAGTTGAAGAAGAGTGAGGAGGTGATGTAGATGGGATTTGAGGTGATAACAAAACCGAAGGGTGGAGATGTTGACAAGATGGCTGAAAAGGTGTTCTGGGAAGCTATAAAGATGTTAGGCGGTTTAAAGAGGCTTGTTGAATTTAGAAACCTCACATGGTTACCAAGCTTGGCAGAGGCCGCTTACGTTGTAGTTCTTAAGAATGAGACGTTCAAAACGTACAAGGAGATTGCGGAAATTCTTGGAATTACGGAGCAGACTGTAAAAAACATAGCTACAGCAGATGAAGAGGAAGTTAAGAAATACATAGAGGGTGAGTTGGAAGAAAGGCCTAAGGAGCACATAGCTGGTGGAATTGCAAAACTAGCTTATAAGAAGCTAAAGGAGGAAGGAAGACTTGAAACTGAGGAGATAGAGCTAAAGAAAGAGGAAATGGAAGTGTTAGATGTCGATTGGGCTGTGCATGTGCTTGCAAAGATTAGGGGGCTAGATTTTCCAGCGAGTAAGGAGCAGTTGATGGAAAGGCTGAAAGGGATTGTCATAAAGGGTAAGAAGATAGAAGACATTCTTGAAAAGCTTGAATACCCAATTAAAACTCCAGCTCAGTTGTTACACCAGATAAAGATGCATATAGCTGAGTAATTTGTTTTTTGTTTAATTTTTATCTTTGCTTTGTCTGAAGCTCAGAGAAGAGAGAACATCTGAAATGAAAAGAAGATTGTAAAGTTTCGTACATTAGGAACTACTTCCTAACTCCCTGTCTAACCATCACGGCCATACCTCTATCGAATTCTAACATCTCCTTTGCAGATAGGATAGCTTTTCCAGTGGCTAAAAGGTTATCACTCTCATCCACCACAAGAACTTCGTCATTAGCCCTTATACTCCTATCTACATCAACGACATGCTTTGCAAAGACGTTTCTCCCTCTTGCTATAAAATCTGCAACCTCATTTAAAACAACAACTCTGAGCTTTGGATACTCAAAGGCTTTATGAAGTCTCCTTGCCCCCTCTATGCTTAAAGTAAAAAGACCAGTGTCAGCTTTAAGTGTTGCAACTCTCAAACCCTTATCCTTTACCTGCCTGATCTTTCCAGTTGTTGGCGATAGAACAAACTTGCAAGTGTCTGGAAAGAGCACTTTTCCGGCACCTTTTCCAAACTGGTAATCCGCTATAACCCTAACTGTTCTAAGTAACTTCTCTTCAAAACTACCTACCATACCTTCTCTCCCTCCTCTGGTAATCCCTTAAGCACCTTAAAAAGTCTACGTATCTGAATTGACTTATATCAGCAAAGTACAGCTCGCTATATATGCTCTGCCATATCAAAAATTCTGGAATCTCATCACCAACATTTATTATCAAATCGGGTGAGCTCTTAACCTTCAAAAACCTCTCAAAAACTTTCTCATCAACATCCTCAACATCTAGGTAGCCATCCTTAACGAGTTTTGCAATCTCCCTAACTGCATCAACTATCTCGTCCTTCCCACTGTAACCGATCACAAAGTTTACCTTCACACCTTTCAAAACCTTAGATTCAACCCTCTTCTTACCCCTTCTAACACAGATAGTCAACTCCTCAATTCCAAACTTCTTGCACCAACTTAGAAATTCATCAAGCCTAAAGCTTTCATCTGCAACAACCATTATGTGTTTTGGTAACCTACCCATCTTTAACCCCAATTCAAGTTTCTTCTCATAAAATCTGATTAGAGCATTCATTAAGCTTTTAAGTAGCCTATTTAACCTTCTCCATGCTTGAGATAGTATCGCTTTCAACGTTGATATCACCTCTTTCACTCGATCTGACGATAATCATAACATCAACTATTGCTCTGATATCTTACCTTAGAAGGTATAAGGATTTGGATGCTATCATCCTTGCCCTACTTCTACTCATACTGACGAAGTTTGGTCTCTCTAAAGTAGTATCTCTGACATCAATTTTCCTACTGATAGGTCACAGATTCATAAGAGGTTCTATCACATCCTTGGCAATATACTTTGTCCTCTCACTCCTCTACCTGACTTATCTAAACATGTTTCTAAATTGGGGATACAACTACTTGGTTCTACTTGCCTTAGTTTCCTCCCTTTCCGCTTCTCTCATGGAAAGTATAAATGCAAGACCTATGCTTATACTCTTGGCGGTATCCACAACCCTCGCAATCTTTCACGTCTACGCTTTAGAAGCTCCACTGTGGCACTTAGCCTTTGCATTTGCAATTTCCTTCATCCTAAGCCTATTAGCTTTAAAAGTTAAGATCGCTGATGAAAGTGGCTTAATGAGTGCGACGCTCATAGGACTGATAATCATAGTTTACACAGATATCAGATACTTCATAGTACTTCTAACGTTTTACATCCTAGGATCTGCTATAACGAAATACAAGTACAATTTGAAGCTCGAAAGGGGAATTGCAGAGCAGTCTGGAGGTGCAAGAGGTTTTGCAAACGTTTTCAGTAACAGCCTTCCAGCTCTGTTCTTTGCAATGAACTACGGTGTTTTTAAAAGTGAAATGTTCGCGTTGGCTTTTGTCACATCGATTTCTACAGCTTTGGGGGATACCATGGCAAGCGAGGTCGGAAAGACGGCAGATAGAGTTTACCTTATAACAAACTTCAAGATGGTTAAGCCTGGAACGAGTGGTGGAGTCTCACTGATTGGTGAAATTTCAGCCTTAATCGGAAGTTTTGTAGTATCTCTAATAGCATTTGCCTTAGGACTGATTGGGATTGAAGGGATGATAGTTGCTACAATCTTAGGATTTATAGGTGTTCATGTGGACAGCATTCTGGGAGCTACACTTGAAAAAAAAGGTTATATAAACAACGCTGGGGTTAACTTTTTTGCAACACTATTTTCTGGACTTCTTGCGCTTGTAGTATGCTAATCCAATTGCCAATACACCTACAATTACTCCGTAACCAGGTATTTCAACATGCTCAATCCTGCCAATGGCTGTTTTGCTACTCTTTGATGGTGTGAAAGGAGGAATTTCAGTCTTTATCACCTGCCTTTCCTCATAAGCCTTTGAAACGAAGAGCATAAGCTTTGCCAATCTTTCAGACAGCTTGTAGTATATCAATGCTGAAACAGCATCCCTCAAATTCCCATTGGCTTTGTAGTCTTCAAGATAGCTCGTTGCGAACTCGAAGTATGCTATAGGCAAGATGGGAGTTACAGCACTTTCGACCTCAGCTATAGATGTTTCTGCTGAATCCCTTGCACTTTCAAGTTTAGACTTTAAGATCTCTTCAAATGTCCCTCTTGGGGCTATAAGCTCGACAGCCAAACCCAACTTAACCATAGAGTCCATGCAAGCTATATGAGAACCTGAATAGAAACCCTCATCAAACAGTTTCTGAGCGACATCAAGAGATTCACTTGCCGATTCTATCAAAGATTCGTATCCGTTTATCGAATTGGCATATACCATTAAAGACTGAGCTATTCTGAAGTAAAACTCAGATCTTTTCTTCAAAACTTCCTTATCGATTGGAATATCTTCCTCTATCGTTTGAAGGAGAGAAAGCCAAACCTTGGCACTTTCAACCCTCTCCTTAGCTAAAGCTAAATATTCTATCGCATCGTACCAATTTCCTGATGTTTTTGCCTTTTCAAGATATTTTTCAGCCCATGCAACCCTCTCCTCACCTGCACCTATTATCTGGAAGGATTCGACACCGATCTTCTCTTCCTCAAGCTTTCTGAGGTAACTCTTGAGATCTTCTATCTCCTTACTAACATCATCGAACGCATTTTCAATGTCCTCATCGCTCTTCAAGGTCTTTGAATAGTACTCCTTCCTCAAAATTATCTTAGCCTGAAAGTACTCGGATGTAGCTGTGTAGTAGTAACCTCTTTCAAAATCCTCGTTAGCTTTCTCTATAATTCTTTCAGCCTCTTCAACCTTCCCAACAATTTTTCTAAACTCAAGTGTATCGTTTCTCATTTTGATAGCTAAAAGCTTAAGAATGTCAGAATACTTTGCAAGACTTATCTTGAGTTGTGGTTTTGAGATTGTATAACCAGTGTAATACCAGAGAGCCTGCTCAACAGTCTCAACCTCAACGACCTTAACTCCCAAACTTTCACCAAGTTCCACAACATCGACGGGTTTGGTGACAGTCCTTATAAACACAAATGGTCCTTTCTTCTCCTCAACAGTTTCAGTCACATAGACGATTCTCTGCCCTTTTGGGATTAGAAAAATTTTTGCCCCAGCATTTGCGGCAGCTTCAAGCTTGTAAGGTATTCCACCAACAGGGCCTATGTAGCCATCTGGATAGATCATACCCGTCATGAAGACATCATCTCTCAAGGTCAAATTCTTGAGTGCGCAGATCGTTGCAATTGTCATGACACCTCCAGCTGAAGGACCTCCAACTATTGGTGCATCAGCTTTTATTTCATAAAAGAAGTCGTAATTCGTGAAGTCTAGGCCAAGGAGGTCACATGCAGTTATGGCTGAAAGCTGGGCCGAACCTTGCATGTCTATTTCAGTGTAAGGAGATGTTGAAACGAAAACTTTGCCTTCTCCTTTTGTAACAGTCACGGTTATATCTATAACAGCTCCCTCCGGCTTTACACCACTTTTCACAGCTACGGCTTTTATATGAACTATTTTGGGATTCAGAAACTGCCCGTTTACTGGTATAAGAAGGGATAGCATTACGATTATAGCTAAGGCTAAAGTTGTTTTTCTCATGGAGGAAATTCATCTTGCAACAAAAAAATTTAACTCGGAGTTGTAGTAATTATGTGAAACTTGAAGAAGTCGTAGAAAAGGTTCTGGAGAGGGGATTGAGTTTAGATCTCTATAGAATACTTAGCAAGGTTTATGGAAAAAGAGGAGAAAAAGCTTTCAGGTATCTGATTGAAAGAAGAATTAAGAAGTATAAAGATTTCTTCATCGTTGTCGGTAGTGAGGAATATGTTGTAGATGAAGATTTTTGTACATGTAAGGACTTTCAGATTAACCTTAAGTTTAGGAAGCCATGTGCACACATGTTGGCCGTTGAAATTGCAAAAAGACTTAGGTTGTTTGACGAGGTTGATGCGTACTATGTTGACTACTTTGAGGTGTCTAAATGAGGTTAACTCTTGAGTATCTAAGAGAGATGCTTAAAAAAGCTGGTTTGAGGACAAAAATGTACTACAGAACGGATTTTGGATGGATAGACATATTTGGAATCGGTAGAACTCATGTAGCTTGCGATGTCTCGATGTATCCAAACATGGAGAGGTATAAGAGATTGAAGTATAGGAGTATCGTCGTAACGAGTTTTAATGATTTTAGAGGTAAGACCATCTTTACGACTGAAGAGGAAATTCATAAAGCCCTATCAAAGACGCTCTCAGGAGATTTCGTACCCTACTATGATTGGCTTGAAGAACATGAAGATAGAGATCTCAGGTTTTATGAAAGGGTGTTTGATGTAATGGAAGGGAGGTATGGAAGAACGATTGCAAAGAAGTTGATAGAAGCTCTCGTCTTTTTGTACATTTCTGGAGGTGCATTAGATAGCACAGAGAAGAGAATTCCATACTCCGCTTTATATCCATACCTTACTGAAATGGGTTTTGTCGTTAAGGAGACAAAAGAAATTGTTAAACCGAAGAACTTTACAGTTTTCCCGACACTCGACGGCGTTAGACTTGCAAAAATAGAAATATACAAGAGAATTAATGAGAACAGAATCTACAGAATTGTAAAGGATTTCGGATTTGATAAGATGTTTATAGCGATTTTAGGTCTTTCTGATAGGAGAGGTATGTTTTTAACAGAATACGAACATTCTACAAGCTCAGATTTTTATGATCTCATAGGAAATATTGATTTGAACCTAATTTTCAAAGTTTCAAGAAATAAAAAACCGATCGAAGGGTTATGCTCAACCGTCTGCTACACTGTTCTTTATGAAGATATCGTCAGCCTATTTAAGAAGTTGATGGAGATAGGTTTAGCCTTTTACTATCCTACATACGACGTTTACGGATCATTCCTTGGAAAGGTTTACGGAATGCCAAAAGAAGTAGTGAGTCTACTTTCGAGCATGTCCTTCTGCAAGATCGAAAGGGATTATGTTGAGAGATTTAAGGAACTTATAGACATGTTTTACAGGAGATGTGGGGTAGGATCAGAGTTCGAAAAGGCTTTCGAACTCGGTGTTATAAAAAGATGTGAAGGAGGAATTAAGCTGAACGAGAAGTTTGAGAATTTTGCTAGGGTTAGGTTTGCAAAGTTGTTGAGTGAGTTCTGTGAGAATTTGAGTTGATTATGAGTATAACAAAATCAATTTCAGTTGATCTAGTGCTGGTCAACGTACATGTACAGTTCCTAGGTTTAACTTTTCTAATCTACACATTCGTGATTATGTTCTACGCTCAAGCACTTCAGAGAGATAGAAGAATCGATTCATTCTTGGATTGGTTTAGAAATTGGGCACTTGTATGGATCGGTCTATCCATACCAGTAATTTTTGTGACATCACTTTATTCACTATCCTTTTTATGGGGTTTTGAATGTGTATGGCGAGGTATAGATAATAAAACTTGCCTTATACTTTTCAACGTTTTTAAGCAACAAACTGAGCCCTTTGTTTGGATTGTTTATCTAACATCTGGAGTTATGTATCTAATTGAGGCAATCATGTTACACCACCGTTTAAGTACGTTTAAACTATTCATGAAGGTTGCTGAGATTTCTCTTATTTGTGGTTTTTGGATAATGATTGGTGGTTTAATAATAGTTTTTATAAATAGTTTAACAAATTTACTACATATCTTGACTCTTTTGGCCTACATCGTCTGGATAATACCACCGTACTTTGCTCTCAATTTTGAAAGGTTTAAAAAATTATTCAAAAAAGATTAAAAATATCATAAGTAAAAATATTAAAGTTATGCCTCAACTTTGTGCATGGTTAAAGTCAAGCTGTTGAGATACACACCGGACGGAGTTAAACTAATAGCTGAAAGCTGTAGGGTTAGTGGCATTCCGCCAAACATTCCAGATGAAGAGGTTGTAAGGATGGTTGTTGAAAACGATTATAGTAGTGTTTTGGAGCATATCGTTTTTACATTTGATGTGAGTGAAATAAGCGTTGCATTGAGTAGAGAACTTCTAGAGCATAGGATTGCTAGTCATACGGCAAGATCCACAAGGTACCACGATGAGAGGAATTTCGGTTACGTGATACCGCCACCGATTAGAAACGATCCTGAGCTTGTAGAGCTATTCAAGCAAGCGATGGAATGTGCAAGAGAATACTACACCAAAATATTCGATAGGATGATCGAGAAGGGATACAGCAAGGAGAAAGCTAGGGAGGTAGCAAGATACGTCTTGCCAATGGCTACCCACACACATTACGTCTGGACTATCAACGCTCGATCACTCATAAACTTCCTTGGCTTAAGACTTTGTAAGAGAGCAGCTCCAGAAATAAGGGAGCTTGCTCAAAAGATTTATGACATCGTTGTGAAGATTTACCCCGAAATCTTTGAGAATATAGGTTGTAGGGGGTACAACTTGGGATTATGCCCTGAAAATGAGGCAAGACCAAAAGACTGTCCTTACGCTAAAATAATACCAATTAAGAATGAGATAAAGGAGGAGTGGAAAAAGAAATTGTTGAAGAATGATTGAAATTTTTGTCATTATTTATCATTTGTAATTCGTCAAATGTCGAGCAAAAGTTTAAATACTGAACGATTTTTTACACGATAAACCGTGATAAATGGGGGGATTGAATGACAGAAGAAAAGGCAATCGAATCCTTACTGAAGGTTGAGGAAGTATACGAGCCACCTAAGGAGTTCAGAGAGAAAGCTTGTGTAAAAGATGAGTCTATATACGAGAAGGCTGAAAAGGATTGGATTGGCTTCTGGGACGAGATTGCAAAGACAGAAATAGAGTGGTTTGAACCTTACGAGAAAGTTTTGGATGATAGCAACGCTCCATTCTACAAGTGGTTCATAGGAGGTAAGATAAACATAACACACAACTGTCTCGATAGACATGTCAGAACTTGGAGAAAGAACAAAGCTGCAATAATATGGCAGGGTGAGCCGGAAGATGACAAGAGGGTAATAACCTACTACGAGCTTTACAGGAGGGTTTGCAGATTTGCAAATGCTCTTAAGAATCTGGGCGTTAAGAAAGGTGATAGGGTTACGATATACATGGGTATGGTGCCCGAGCTCGTTGTAGCGATGCTTGCATGCGCCAGAATTGGTGCAATACACAGTGTCGTCTTTGGTGGATTCTCAGCAACAGCTTTGAGAGACAGAATAAACGATGCAAAGGCTAAGATAGTAATAACGATGGACGGATTCTACAGAAGAGGTAAAATAATTGAGGCTAAGAAGATTGTTGATGAAGCTTTAACAGACGCACCGAGTGTTGAGCATGTAATCGTCTACGACAGAATTGGAATGGATGTCAACATGGAAGAGGGAAGAGATCTATGGTGGGATGATATACAATATGGTGTTTCTTGGAAGTGCGAACCAGAGGTAATGGACTCTGAAGATCCTCTGTTCATTCTATACACGTCTGGCACTACTGGAAAACCTAAGGGAGTTTTACATGTGCATGGGGGATACAACGTTGGAACACACATTACGACAAAGTGGGTATTCGATCTCAAGGACGACGACATCTACTGGTGCACCGCTGACATCGGCTGGATCACAGGACACAGCTACGTTGTTTACGGACCGCTCAGTAACGGTGCAACCGTTCTGATGTATGAGGGAGCCCCAGACTATCCAAAACCAGACAGATGGTGGAGTATTATCGAATACTACGGTGTCACCGTGTTCTACACCGCCCCAACCGCAATAAGGTACTTCATGAGGCTTGGAGAGGAATGGCCAAAGAAGCATGACCTAAGCTCTTTGAGATTGCTTGGAACAGTTGGTGAACCTATAAACCCAGAGGCTTGGAAGTGGTATCACAGAGTTATTGGACAGGGCAGGTGTCCAATTGTCGATACATGGTGGCAGACAGAAACGGGGATGATTCTAATCACACCACTTCCAGGTATAACAAAGTTAAAGCCTGGTTCAGCTACAAGACCATTCCCAGGAATTAAGGCCGAGGTTTGGGATGACGAGGGTAATCCATGTCCACCAAGTGTTGGTGGTAAGCTTGTAATAACAAGACCTTGGCCTTCAATGCTGAGAACACTCTGGGGAGATCCTGAGAGGTTCATAAAGACATACTGGAGCGCATTTGAAGGGAAGTTGGTTTACTTTACTGGTGACGGTGCTAAGGTTGATGAAGATGGCTACTTCTGGATAATGGGTAGAATAGATGATGTGCTCAACGTCAGTGGTCACAGACTTGGAACCATGGAGCTTGAAAGTGCTTTGGTAGCTCATAAAGCTGTCAGCGAAGCTGCTGTGATCGGTAAGCCACACGAGATAAAGGGAGAGGTTCCAGTTGCATTCGTTGTACTCAAGGAGGGCATTGAGCCGAGTGTTGAATTAAAGAAGGAGCTGAAGGAGTGGGTGAGGAAGCAGATTGGCCCAATAGCGACGCCAGACGAGATAATCTTTGTGAACAAGTTACCAAAGACGAGAAGTGGAAAGATAATGAGGAGATTACTGAGAGCTGTACTTGCTGGAAAGCCATTGGGTGACATTACGACCCTTGAGGATGAGAAGGCTGTTGAAGAGGCTAAGAGAGCTTATGAGGAGTTGAGAAAGGCTTTGGAGGAACAGAGGTCGTGATTTAGGGTTTAAAAAATAGTTGAAATTTGGGAGGTGGTTGGTGTGGGGCAGTATTTGTTAGTGGGTTGTGGATTAAAAGATTTTTGGATTTCTATTAGAGAAAACAGAGTTTTCAGTGAGGTGAAAGGATATGCCAGAAGCTCTTGAGGTCGAATTTAAGTTCAAGGAGGTTGCAAGGACTACAGCGATTGCATGGCTTGGCGCGCTCTTAGAGTGGGTAGACTTCTACACATATGCACTGTTAGCTGGAATAGTCGCTGGACACTTCTTCCCCAAGTGGGACCCAATTGCAGCACTACTTGCTTCCTTCGCAGCGTTGGCAATAGGTTTCCTGTTTAGACCACTTGGAGCGCTCCTGTTTGGAAGAATTGGCGACATATACGGCAGAAAGGTTGCATTCGTACTTGCAGCTCTCTGCATGCTCGCTGGAACGCTTGGAATCGGTTTACTGCCAACATATGCTCAGATTGGAGCTTTGGCATCAATAGCAGTTTTCATCCTGAGAATAATACAGGGATTGGCATTGGGAGGTGGATTTGGAGCGGCAATAGTTTACCTTGGTGAATCAGTTCCAGAAAAGCGTAGAGGTTTCTATACAGGATTCTTGTTTACAACCGCACCACTTGGAATTGCTGTAGTTGCTGGAATGATTGGTATAATATCAAGCACATTTGGTGAAGAGGCTTTAAAGGCATGGGCTTGGAGACTGCCATTCATAATAGCAGGTCTCATCGTTGTCGTAGTTGCCATAGTCTTACACCTGTTCTACAAGGAGACGCCAGTGTTCAGCATGCTTAAGAGGATTAGAAGGGTTACTACTGCACCTGTCAGAGAACTCTTTACCGATCCAAGACACAGATTCTTAGTGTTACTAGCATGGATTGGTGTGATAGGAGCACACGGTCCAATCTGGTACACGAACCAGCTGATTTCAAAGTACTACATGGTCTGGCACGGAATCTCTGAAGGTACTGCAAGCACCATACTGTCTGTATGTACCTTAGCTGCTGCATGGGCATACATAGCATTTGGAGCTTTATCAGACAAAATTGGAAGAAGAATAATCTTACTGATAGGTATATACGTTAACGCCCTGCTGTTCATACCAGTGTTCTGGCTCATGAGAGAGGCTTGCTTAGCTGAGAACATAGTCATGCTCTGGGGTCTGACGTACATTCTGACATTCATGAACGGTTTAGGATACAGTGGAGCTATGTCAGCTTACTTACTTGAGCTCTTCCCCGCACGTATAAGATTGACTGCAACAGCCTTTGTCTACAACATGGGTTACGGTATCACAGGTGGTTTAACGCCACTGATAGTCACAACAATCTACAAATTCGTGGGAGACTGGTGGACATCCGTGATTGCATGGTCAACGGCTGTACCAATGCTAATGGGGCTACTGTTCCTAATTAAGGGATGGGAAACAAGAGGTACAAGAATATGGGAAGAGTTTGCTGCTGGTAAGTTTGCAAGGGATGGAATAGTTGTTAAACCTGAAACAACCATCGTGGATGCCTGTAAGAAGTTAGTGGAAAAGGGAGATAGAGCTGTAATTGTTAATTATGGAAACAGAAACGTTGGTCTCGTCGGTGAGAGGGCAATACTCAAAGCTGTATCTGGAAGTCCAACAAGAGTTGGAGACATAGCTGTTAAGCTCGAATGCATAGATGAAAGAACACCGCTTCCAATAGTCCTGGCAGCTATGGAAGAATACAACATAACGGTTGTTCCAATCTGCTCTAACAGAAAGATAAGAGTCATCGATCAGAGAGAACTCCTGGCAGAATCCTTGGGATTGGAGATATTGGCCTCAAAGAAGATCGCTGAGAGGTACAAACTTGAAGAGGTTGGAAACAGGCCAATAACAATAGAAGCTACTGCAAAGCTTAGAGACGCAATCAGAACGATAGTTGAGAAAGATATAGGTATAGTTCCAGTTACATTAAATGGCAAGCTCGTTGCGGTGTTCTCAGAAAAGGATGCGATAAGAGCTATTGCAGAAAACGCCAATCTCGATTCACAGGTTATAGAGTACGCCACTAAGAATCCAAAGGTTGTAAAGTGTACATCTACAATCAAAGAAGCTATAGATCTCATGCTGAGTTTAAATGTTAGACATGTCATAGGAGTAGATGAAAGAGGATATCCAATGTGCATAGCATCTGTAAAGGATCTGCTCAAGATTGCTTAAATGTTGGGAAATCTTTTTATTTCTTTATTAAATTTTTGTGCCCATGCAATGTTTGATAGTGATAGATTTTCAAGAGAGGTTAGCGAAGCACATACAAGGGATTGAAGAAATTGTAAGGAATTCGAGAAAGTTGATAAAGGCTTGTAAGGAGTTTGGCATACCGGTTTTAGTGACGGAGCAGATTAAGTTGGGGGAGACTATTCCAGAGATTAAGGAAGTTCTTGAGGAGGTAAAACCTATTCAAAAGCTTAGCTTTAGCTGTTTGAAATGTAATGATTTTTACAAAGAGTTTAAAAAGATTAATCCAAGGAAGTGTATTGTAATAGGTATCGAAGCCCACATATGCGTCTTGCAAACAGCTTTAGATCTTCTTAAGGAAGGTTGTGAGGTTTACGTCGCAGTCGATTGTATAGGCTCTAGAAACCAAACGGATAAAGATATAACTATCATGAGATTAATGCAGGAAGGCGTCAAACTCTCTACCGCCGAATCTCTAATCTATGAAATTTTGCAAACAGCAGAACGTAAAAACTTCAAGGAAATTCTCCAGATAGTTAAGGGGGAATAGTATGCATGAAATTCCTCCAGAGCCCGTACTTCACATCGCGCTCGGTCTAACAGTCATCCTTTTACTAGTTTTAATCTTACCTTTCAAAGTTAGAGTTATTGAGGAGAATCTTGAACCTTTCTTTCTTGTAATGGGCATTCTTGCCGTTACAATTTCAGGACTTTGGAGTTACGAGCTAGTGATAGAAGCTTTGAGGGAGCCAGTTTGGTTACCGAACACACCGATTCCAATAGGAATATTTCAAGTTGTCTTAATTGCAGGTTTGGCAATACATAAGTTCAACAGACAAATATACAGTGCTATCCTGAATTTACTTAGAAAGATAGGTGTTAGAGCGTTTACGTTCATAATGGTTGTTCTCCTAGGTCTGATATCAAGTATAATATCTGTAATTGTCACAGCCGTAATCCTCTCAGAAATTGCGTTAACTCTCCCGCTAGATAGAAAGAAGAAGGTAGAATTTGTTATCATAGCTTGCTTTGCAGTTGGCTTGGGTGCGGCTTTAACACCTGTCGGTGAACCTCTCTCAACCATAGCAGTTTCAAAGCTCAAAGGTGAACCTTACCATGCAGACTTCTTCTTCCTCCTGAACCTCTTAGGAATTTACGTAATTTCTGGTGTAATCGCTTTAGCAATTTACGGAGCTTACAGAATTGGCTCGGTCAGTGCTGAAAGTGTAGAAATACCGAGGTACGAGGAGTCTCTTAGAAGTGTCGTTGTTAGAGCTATAAGGGTTTACATGTTCGTTTCAGCACTAATCTTGCTTGGAAAGGGTCTGTCACCTTTGGCAGTCTGGTACTTCTCCAAAGTTCCTCCAGAAGGCCTGTACTGGCTAAACACAATTTCGGCGATACTTGACAATGCAACTCTCGTTGCTGTAGAGATAGAGCCCGAAATGAGTTTGATGCAGATAAAGAGTGCATTGATAAGTTTACTAATCTCTGGAGGTATGTTGATACCTGGAAACATTCCGAACATAGTTTCCGCTGGTAGGCTTAAGATAAGGATGAACGAGTGGGCGAAAAAGGGTGTTCCAATTGGGGTAGTTCTCCTAACCGTCTACTTTGCAATACTTATGGTTGAGTCTTCGCTATGATTTTAATCAGATTGTACTAACATTATTGAAGATGATGAAATTTGCACATACTGAACAATGATGAGCCTTCACGGGTCTGATATTTATCACACAATAAAAATATTTAGAAAAAACTTTTTATATATAATTATAAAAATAAATTTCAAGAAAAATTTTAGGATTTAACATTATATAAAAAATTTAGTTAATTGTG
>CAZFVO010000004.1:0-46510 GCA_964522325.1 uncultured archaeon
GCAACGTTTTGAAGGTTTACTGACTCTTAAACAACTTACCGGACTCATCTTCAATAACATAGCCCTTCTCCTCGAGATCGTCGATAAGAGATCGTACAGCATTCCGACTATTCACAGAAATGAGTACTATAGGTATTTAAGTAACTATGGATACTTTTAAATACTTTCGATACTTATTTATTAATGTGGAAAAGTTATACAGAGTTTCAGAAGTTGCTAAGATGCTGAATGTATCTAACGTAGCTGTTAGGAAGTGGATTAAATCAGGAGAGTTAAGAGCTAAAAAAGTAGGAAAACTCTGGATGATACCAGAAAGTGAGCTTAAAATATTTTTAGGCGAAAAAACGAAAGAAATTAGGGCAGTTATTTACGCAAGAGTTAGCTCCCATAGACAGAAGAAAGACAGTAATCTCGAAAGGCAGGTGAAGAGGTTGAGAAATTACTGTAGTGCCAGAGGATACAAAGTTATAGGTGTGATAACAGATGTTGCAAGTGGTTTGAAAGAAGATAGGAGTGGTTTGATAAAACTCTTTGACATGGTCGAAAACAAAAGGATAGATGTAGTAGTAGTGGAATTTAAAGATAGGCTAACGAGGTTCGGTTTTGATTACCTACAAAGATATTTTGGTTCTCACGGTGTAAGAATAGAGGTGGTTGAAGAAACGGAGAAAAACTACTTCGAGGAGCTTATAGAAGACTTTGTCTCAATAATTATCAGTTTTGCGGGAAGAATATACGGTAAAAGATCGCAAAAGTTTAGGAAGATTAAAGATTTCGTTAAAGAGGTGCTAACTAATGCAGAAAACCCTTAAAGTTAAGCTAATGCCTTTAACGAAAACAGACCTCGAGAAGTTGCAGAAACTGAAAGAGACTTACACGACTATTCTAAAAGAAGCTTTGGAGATAGTTATAGGAAACGACGTTAGAACGAGGAAACAAGCTCATGATTTGTGCTATGACGTTTTAAGGCGAAAGTATCCGAAGTTAAACAACAAATTCGTTCAAGAGGCTTATAAAAGAGCTTTGTCCACGTATAAGAGCTATTTAAAGCTGAGGAAGAGGTACGAAAGAGGTTTGCTAAAATTTGAACCTTCTCTACCTAAAGTTAATAAAAATGACGTTATAGATTTGCACGTTGAGACGTTTAAACTTATTAGAGTAAACGAAACTTTAGTTTTGTCCGTTACAATTGGTAAGGATGAATACGCAAGATTCATCGTTTTAGAATACGATTACTTTACGAGACATTTAGAAAGCTGGAAAATTCAAAATTCCAGAATTGTAGTCGATAAAGAGATTTACCTGCATTTAACTTTAAGCAGAAGTGTTGTTAATCCAAAACCTCGTGAAAACAAGTTAATTATCGACGTAAACGAAGAAACAATCGATTGTTTGCTGGTTACTAAAGACGAAGCAATCTTGTTCAGAATAAAACACGACGTAAAGAAGATTAGGACAAACTATAGAAGAATTAGAAGAAATATACAGAAGAAAGTTAAGAATGAAAGAAAGAGAAACGAGTTGTTGGCTAAATACGGTGAAAGAGAGAGAAATAGAGTTAACGATAGAATCAAAAAGATTTCTTCCCTCATAACTGATCTGTGCGTAGAATTCAACGCTGACTTAGTAGTTGAGAACCTAAAACACTTGAAAAATTCAAAGAGAAGAAATAAAGAGCTTAATTATAGATTACAGACTTTTCCTTACCGTAAACTCCTTTCGAGCTTGGAACATAAAGCCAACGAAAAAGAAATTAGCGTGATAAAAGTTAATCCTAATGGCTCGTCCACAACCTGCCCCCTATGCGGTTTCAAGAGCAAAAAGAACCGTTTAAACGTTTCGACGTTTAAGTGCATAAAGTGTGGTTTTGAGTTCGATGCTCAGTTCGTAGCCTGTCTAAACCTCCTCTCCCGTGCTGATGACAGCCGTTTGGCTATCAGGCACGGGAGATTAATAATCCACCACCGTAAGACGGGCTCAGTGGTGCCCGTCGATGTAGCTCCCAGTGAGGTACCGATTCGTGAGGCACTGAGGGTGAGGCCCGTGCTCGTACTTTCCAATATCTTTAATATAAGGCACGGGCAACCACTAACTGATATATCTTTAAATCTGGAGCAAACCTCCTTAACTACATCATCAAAAGACTTTGGAGAGCTCAACACATCCAATATCACCCTAAGGATCCTATCTTTGACTTGGAGAAATTTCCTCAAATCGTCAAGATCCTCCTCAAAGTCATTGGAATACCTCTCAAGCGTTTTCAGAAGATTCTCATCCGCCCAGAGGTTGTCCAAGTAAACCTTGTAAACGACTTCGATCTTGTTTGAAACTAGTCGATAGCAGCGCTCTATCCTAACTCTGCCGAAACTTACAAGATCCAATGCAATTCTCTGTGCCTTCTTAAAGTCCTTAAACGTTAGTTCCATAATAAACCTTCAGCCAACAGTAATAAACTTGTTGCATCATTTCCAATATGAACTTGGTGTCAAGAGTCAAGGCTTTGATAGACATTTTGGATCCAAGAGAGATTAATTTCATGCTTTTAATCGCAAAGGAGTTGGAGAGATCAAATTTGGATTTACCCGTTTTATACGCTGGATCGGGGGGTGATGTTGAGCATGCTGTGATTTTGGGTGACAGATTGGTGTTTGTCGATTCACATCTACCAGAGACAACTTTATCAGAGATAAGGAATAACATTCGAAGGATTGGTGGAAAGATAGTTGAGGAGAAAAGAGTTGGAGAGCTTGGAAAGGGAGGAAAGTATATCATAAAGTTTGAATTTCAAGATGAAGTCGAGCTGATTTACTACGCTGAAGATGCTATGAGGTTGTTCGAGTCACCTCCAAGAGAGCTTAAGAATGGTTGCTCGGTGTACTTCGTTAAAGTTCCTCTTCCCAAGGAGCCAAACGTAAGTTCTTTAACTTCCCCCAAATCCTTATCCAAAGCTCTTAAGCTTATATCTGTTGGTGGATACTTCCTTGAGAGAGAATGTCCCCTTTGCAGAGTTATAAAACCAGAGATGTTGGGATTTAAAAAGGTTGCATCTGGTTACATATCAGCTTTATCAGTTCATAACGCCGAAGGAAACCTATACAAAAAGGTCAGAGAAGTTGAAAACCTTGAAGATTTACTTAAGCTTGATTTCATGATCTACTCTTTAGGTGCTCGATGTAAGTTATAGCTTTTGTGACTATCCCGTGTAAAACCGTTAGTTCCCTCTTCGTTATGAGGGATCTACCTAAAATTCTTCTCAAAGCTATTTTAGTCCTTTCAATTCTGTGCTTGGGGTACCAAGTTTCAAGCATAAGCCTTTCGAAGTTTTCGACAAGCTTTTCGATATCTCTTGCCCTAACGATGTTTTCATCCTCATCACAGTACTTACCCCTACTAAGTTCGTAAAGTATGACTGCAACGGCATGACTCACATTCATTACGGGATATTCAGGATTTGTTGGAATGGAGACTAGCATATGGCAGAGTTCAAGCTCTTCATTGAAGAGACCATAGTCCTCTCTACCGAAGGCTATGGCAACTTCCCCAGACTTTCCTTCCAAGAAGGATCTAAGCTCTTCAGGTGTAAAGATTGGCTTTCTAACATACCTCTCATAGCTGTGAGCCTTTACACCGGTTGTTCCAATAAGCATGTTCACGTGATCCAATATTTCATCAAAACTCCTCAAAATCACAGCATTCTTCAGTATGTCCCTTGCGTGAGATGCTGTTTTGAACGATTGAGTTGTAACCTTGCAATCGTAGAGGTAGAGCTTCTCAAATCCAAAGTTCTTCATAACCCTTACAATAAAGCCAACGTTTTCTGGAATTTTTAAGCCTACCAAGTAGATGCTTATCATCAGTTCAATTCTGTTAGAGATGTAATTAATTCAATCGCTTCAAAGGATCAGCGACCTTAAAACTTCAAGATTTTTTACAATGTATTTCTTAGCATTTCCCTCCACAACATCTTCATGGCCTGGATATAGGTTTTCGACATCCAAGCTTGCCAAAAGCTCTAAGGATCCTAGAAGATCGTAAGCATTTCCACTTGGTAAGTCGTATCTGCCGAAACCATACTTGAACACAGTATCACCACTAAACAACCACTTTCTATTTGGCTCATAATAACAGACACTGCCAGCAGTGTGTCCAGGTGTATGTATGACTTCAAGAACCGTCTCCCCAAGCTCAAACCTTTCTCCACCCTTAACTAAAATATCAGGCTCAAAGTAATAGACATAGCCGAGCGTCGTTAACCCCCTCTTGAGTAGATCAAATTCCAAGGAATGCATAACAACCTTACAACCAAACTTCTTCATGTCTGGCACAGCCATCGCATGGTCAAAGTGCGAATGCGTTAGGAATATGTATTCAATCTCCTTAGGATTCAGATACCTTTGAAGGGCTTTAATTAAGAAGGCGGAATCTCCACCTGCATCTATGAGAGCTATTTTCTCGTCCATTATTAGGTAAACATTTGCTCCCAATGGTGGTGTTACCATTCTTATCGGTTTCACAGTCTCACCATCTTTGGATATTCCGTTAAAACTTCACAACCGTTCTTCCTAACAACAACGACGTCTTCCACTCTAACACCACCTACATCCTTATAATACAAACCCGGCTCAACTGTAAACACCATCCCAGCCTTTAGCACTTCCTCATTCTCAAAGATTCTTGGATCCTCATGTATTTCCAATCCAACTCCATGCCCAGTTGAGTGTATAAACCCTTCCTTAGCCTTCTGTCTCAAAGTTTTGTAGCCATAGCTCTCAAGAACGTCGCAAACTGTGTAATGAACATCCCTTGCAGTAATCCCCTCTCTGATAATTGATATAGCCTTCTCCTGAGCTTCTATCACCGCTCTAAGCATATCTTCAATCTTATCGTTTTTCTCGATTAGAACTGTTCTCGTGAAGTCGGAGTAGTAGTAGTGTTTTCTGCTCTTTGGGAAAATATCAATCACAACGTGATCTTCAATGATACCTCCACTGGCATGTGGAATAGCGGATGTTTTACCTGAAGAAACAATTGTATCCGTTGCAAGGTATCCTCTTAGGTAAAGGTAATTTTCTATCCTATCTCTAATCCTATCACAACTTCTTTCCCTTTTCAAAAGTTTCAGGGCAAACTCGAAAGCTGAGATTATCGCTCTACTTGTATCTCTTATATACTCTATCTCCTCAGCGCTCTTTACCATCCTCATCTTAAGAAATGGACTCTTAACTACCTTGACATCGAAAGCCTGTGAGAGTGGCAAGGCCAAATAAGCTGGGAAGTTCGTTGGAATTCCAACGACTTTTGCTTTATGTGTCTTTAACAACCTTATCAACATCTCTGCCTGAGCCTTCCTCGAATTCCTAAATTCCCTCCGCAGATCGTGGTATCCCAAGTCACCGAAGGATGCTATTTCTCTCACTCTACTTTCTCTAATTGCCCTCTCCTTCTCCATGTCTGGGACGAGTAAAAGATCTGTTCCATCATTTCCAACAATGTAAAACGCTAAATCGATAGCTCTAAACTTCGTTGCGTAGTATAGATTTATGTCGTTGTGCTGAACGAAGAAGTCAAATTCAAATTCCATGTTTAAGAAGTATCGTTAGAATATTAATGTGCATCGCTTATGTGAACGTGTTCCTCCAATCTTATCGCTGCTTCACCGTAAACCTTACTCAGCACTTCGAGTGTCAAAATTTCATCAGGCTTTCCAATCCTATAGTATGCCCTGTTGAGAATAACAATCTCCTTCGAGTACCTCAACAGCAGATATGGATCGTGCGACGTAGCTATTATTAGCTTATCCTTCGAAAGCTTTCCTATTAGTTCAACAAACTCGACCTTACCCAATGGATCTATAGCTGAAAGAGGTTCATCCAAAAGTAGTACATCTGGATCGTAAACCAAAGCTCTTGCAAGCAAAACCCTCTGCTTCTCTCCACCGCTCAACTCGTTAAAGGGCTTGTTCCATCTATCTCTCGGTAGGTGAACTAAGGTTAAGGTTTCTTCAGTCTTTCTAACATCCTCCTTACTAGCAAATCTTGGGAAGTGTTTCCTATGTAGGAGTAGAGAGTCCAAAACGATCTCAAAGGCCGTCAGGGGTATGTCTATATCTCTCGAGAGTTGGGGCATGTAACCAATTCTGTAACTTGCCCTTTCTGGTTTTCCAGTAATATCCTCCCCATCCAGGAGTATCATCCCTTTAAATGGCTTTATCAATCCTATTATCGTTCTAAAGAGTGTAGTCTTTCCAGAACCGTTCGGACCTATTATCTGATAAAGTCCAGGAGCTTTAAAGCTTAAGTTGAGATCCTTGAGTATGACCTCTCCATCCATAACAACATCGATGTCAATAACTTCAAGTGTGCACACCATATAAAAAGTTTTATTCAGATCGTGCACATAAGTTTTATCATGAGATGGTTGATAATATTCACTCTA
This sequence comes from uncultured archaeon, assembly GCA_964522325.1. Classification (GTDB taxonomy): domain Archaea; phylum Halobacteriota; class Archaeoglobi; order Archaeoglobales; family Archaeoglobaceae; genus Archaeoglobus_B. The sequence continues at coordinate 6,436 of CAZFVO010000004.1, forward strand.
ATTGTCCTTATGGCAAAAGCGAATGCTCTTTGCATTGTAACAACCTTCCCGAGTCTTGAAGAAGATGTAAAACTCATAGCTCCAAGCGATGAAATTTACTCCATACCAGTATACTCCCACGATTACGAGCTAACTCCAAGAGATATAGATCTGCTTAAAAGGGCTGATGTGATAGTTTCCACAGCACACACACACTTTGAGATGAAAATTTTGGAGTTGAAAGCTAATGGAGAAATTAAAGGATACATATTTGAAATTCCAAAGGTTAAAGGTCTAAAGCTCCTCAACTATCCTAACAGCAGCACAACAAACTACCACATGCCCATATACAATCCAGAGAACTACAAGGTATTCATAACAGCATTAGCTGAAGTTCTTCAAACTTTAAATCCAGAGAGAGACTACATTAAAAAGGCTAAGGATGTGTGTAGAGAAGTCGATGAGATCGTTAAGAATGCAAGAAGGTTAAATGGAACCGCTTTGGTTGACTACCCGTTTGCCCAGTACGCTGTAAGCTGGCTTGGCTTAGAAGTTGTTGAGATAGCTTTTGAAGCTCCACTTACGCCGAAGACATTCAAGGAGGTTGACTACATAGTCTTGACAAGGCAAAATGAAAAGTCCAAAGCTTTACTCGAAAATGTAAAGTGTAAATACGTTATATACATAGATTCCCCCTTCGTCAAGAAGAGCATACCAGAGAAGTTGAGAGATATTGAGGTTAAGGAGGTAAATGAAACTCCCGGCTTTCTGGCCATTTTGACTGGAATCGCTGGTGTATTAGCATGGAAGTTGCGAAATGGCTTTTAACTGTCGTATTGGCTTCAGTGATGTATGGAACGATAAGTCCCTTAGTTTACGCAAGGAGACTACAGTTTCTTTCCGCAGCTTCATCTCATACAGCCCTCTTAGCAGTTCTGATATCTATACCTCTTTCAATGTACATTCCAACCTACTTGACATCGATGCTCGTTGGATTGGCTTTGATGTACGCTGTAGGATACGCTATAAACAGGGGTGTCGAGCCAAATACCGCAACATCGATTCTTGTTTCTTTTACAGCTTCCGCAAGTGTATTGGCCATGTATTACGTCATAAGGAACTACGAACTTCAAACGGACATATGGGCTTTGATCTTAGGAGATCCCCTCCTCACAACTTGGAAAGACTTGATGTTCCTAGGTTTTGTAACACTTCTAGTTATCTCAGTGGCTTTACTAACTTACAGAGAACAGTTTCACATAGGGTTCGATAGAGACTGTGCAACCCTCGCTGGCATAAATGTCAAGCTTTACGACATAGCATTTTACTCCATCCTAGCGATTTCAACCGTTGCGATGATAAAGGTAGTTGGGTTTGTTCTACAGCATGTACTCATACTTTTGCCATGTGCCATTGCAATGAGGTTCGTTAGAGGTTCAAAACTTCTGATCGTATCGAGTATTGCTGTAAGTATGCTCGGATCAATCATAGGTTTGGCTTTAGCTATCGAATTGAATTTATCCCCTTCAGGAGTCATCGGTTTGGTTATGTTCTCGTTTTATGCACTGAGGTGGTTGAGATGAGAAGGTTTGGGATATCGATTCCAGAAGATCTGGCCAAGATTTTGGATACATTTGCCGAAAAGTTGGGGGTTTCGAGGTCTGAAATAGTTAGAGAAGCTTTAAGAGTATACTTCAGGGATCACGCTCACTATATGACAAAACACAGATGCTGTGGAATAATAACTGTTGTTTCAGAGGGGGTAAGTCATCTGAGCGCTGTGGAGGAGTTCAAGGAGATAGTAAACACCTTCTCTCACATCCATGTCGATGACTACTGCATAAACAGCTTTGTAGTTTCTGGTGATTCTGAAAAGATTGCCGAATTACATAGGGCACTTTTGAAGGTCTGCAAGGATGTTAGATTTATACCACTCGAATGCAAGGTATTTAAACTTTGAACGAACTTAACGCATGGAGTTTATAGAAAGGTATGATGGCTCTGGATTGTTGATAGAAGTTGATAAAATCATCTACGAGTTTAAAGGAGTTCAGCACATTCAGATATTTGAAACTAAAAGTTTTGGAAAAATGCTCGTTTTAGATGGAAAGATTCAGCTTACTGAGAGAGATGAGGCTTTTTATCATGAAATGCTCGTTCATCCTGCAATGTTAACGCATGAAAATCCTGAAAAGGTTTTGGTCATAGGTGGAGGAGATGGAGGAGCTGTGAGAGAGGTTTTGAAGCATGATCCTAAAGAGGTTGTGATGGTAGAGATAGATGAGAACGTTGTAAATGCATGTAAGAGATATATAGGGATTGACAGGGGTGCTTTGAACGATAAGAGAGTTAAGATAACTTTTGAAGATGGCTTAGAGTTCGTAAGGAAATGCAAGGATCATTTTGATGTGATAATAGTCGATGGAACGGATCCAAACCCCATAAGCCAAGCCTTGATTTCGAAGGAATTCTACAGAGATTGTGCAAGAATATGTGACTACTTTGTCACACAATCTCAATCTCCGTTTGCTCAAGCTGATTATTTCAAAGCGATATACGAGAATGCCATATTTAAAAACAAGGTAGTTTACTTGGGATTTGTACCAACTTACCCTCATGGACTTTGGAGCTACCTCCTGTGCTCCAACGAGAAGGATATATTACTTGATTTGGAGGTTATTAGGAAAAGGTTTGAAGAAAGGGGAATTGAAACAATCTACTATACCCCAGAGGTTCACGTTTCAGCCTTCGCTTTGCCGAAGTGGGTCAAAGACTTGATTTATTAACTTAAGCTATGAAACCAGGAAAAGCGAATAATATCATGGGCATGACAATCTTTTAAGTTGGTTTGAGCTTAACTTCCCACATCTGTAAATAAAATTTGGACACAATACAATACTCTTTTACAATTTGGACAAGTTAGAAATCTGTAGTAGGTCCAATGCTGTGAAAGTACGAAGTCCAAAAACTTCAGCTTTGATTTATTGATTTATGTTCATAATTTAAAACGCTCGTAGAAATCTCGTAGTAGTGTTTAATTACTAGAATTTAGAGTTATTATAATAATAAATATATTAATACTATCGATTTTTAGCTGTCTGGTAAAATTAACACTACTAGAACGCTCGAAACTTACTGTCAATACTAATGACTTTTCATACAAACCATATCGAATTCATTAAATTCTTCTTCCCCTAACTATCTCCTTCTAACGTAAAACCTCTTACCTCTAAATTCCCGAATTTCCAACTTCCCCTCATTCAACAACTCTTCAACAACCGAATAATCAGCCTTATCCTTCTTCAGAATTTCGAAAACTGCTTCTTCTCTCAGAGGATGTACAGAAGTTATACTTAGCAAATCTTTCCTTGCATCTCCGCTGAATCCAAAGTTCAAGTCCTCGTAATCCGTTAGCAGATCGACATCAACATATTTTGAGAAAGTTTCATAGGCTTTCATGATAACATCAGGTCTTGCCGGCTTTACCCATCTTTCAGCTGGAGGTCTTATGGGAATTGATATGTAAGCTTTGTCTGGCTTTAACTTTTTTAAAAATCTTGCAATACTCTCAAAGTCGTAATTGAAACTTTCTATAAGCATCGTCTCCGTTATCAAGATTCCATCATAGCTCCCCGAGAATTCGAGCGTACCCTCAAGTATGTTTTCAAGTTTCAAATCTCTGTGTGGTCTGTTTATCCTTTTCCACAATCTCTCATCCGTTGAATCGATCTTTAGTGATACTAAATCAAAAACGCTTAAATCTTCTCTAACATCCTCCCTCCATACAAGCGATGAATTAGAAATTATAGCTACCTTACCCAGATCTTTTAGCATCTCAGCTGACTTACCCAAGTTTATATCTAACGTAGGTTCACCGTTAGGAACGAAAGTTATGTAATCTACCTCATCCTTCAAAGCCTTCTCAACCTCCCTTCTTATTTCGTGAGGTTCGTAGAACTTTCTTCTCTCTATCATCAGCTTTTCAGTCCTTCCGATCTGGCAATAGATGCAGGAGTAACTGCAGATCTTCTCTGGCAAATTGTTTACACCCAAACTTCTTCCAAGTCTCCTTGAAGGTACATAGCCAAATATCATAATCAAAATTGGTATAGATGTTTAAGTGGATGTGTTGATTGAGGATTAGCCTAAAAGATGTTAGACCAATGTTACCTTACTCCCCCTCGCCATCGAAACCACTCCAGTTCTGGCTACTTCCTTTATCCCGTACTGTCTCATCAGATCAATGAACGCATTTATCTTGTCCTCATCACCCGTAATTTCAATTACGAAGCTATCTCTTGCAACATCCACAATTCTCGCCCTAAAGATGTTTGCAATCTCTATTATTTCGCCCCTCCTGTCTGGAGGGGCATTCACTTTTATCAGTGCAAGCTCCCTATGAACACTGTTTTCGCTAACATCGCTTACCTTAATCACCTCTATTAACTTGTTCAACTGCTTAACAACCTGTTCAATTGTTCTCTCATCACCATTAACGACTATCGTCATCCTTGAGATGTCATCTCTCTCAGTAGTTCCTACCGATAAGCTATCTATGTTAAATCCCCTCCTTCTAAACAGCGACGCAACTCTAGCTAAAACACCGGGTCTATTTTCAACTAGTACAGCAATTGTTCTCTTCATCCTATCACCTCCCTTAGCGATCTACCAGGTGGCACAAACGGGAAGACGTTCTCTTCAACCTCGACGTGGAAATCTATGACCACGGGTTTATCTACTTCACTAGCCTCTTTAAGCGCATCCTCAACTTCACTAGGCTTTTCAACTGTTATACCGTGTGCTCCAAACCCTTTTGCAATCTTTTCAAAGCTCATTTCTGGATACCTAAGCCTTGTAGCCGAGTACCTTTTATCGTAGAACAGTTCTTGCCATTGTCTAACCATTCCAAGGTAAGCATTGTTGAGAATGCAAACTATCACATTTATACCGTAATCAACTGCCGTGGCGAGCTCTTGAATGTTCATTAAAAAGCTTCCATCTCCGGCTATGTCAATCACAACTTTATCGGGAAATGCAACCTTAGCTCCAATTGCAGCTGGGAATCCAAAACCCATTGTTCCTAAACCGCCAGAAGTTATGAATTGTCTCGGATACTTGACTTTAAAGTATTGAGCAGCCCACATCTGATTCTGCCCAACTTCAGTCGTAACTATTGCGTCTGGAAATATCTCATAGACTTTCTCTACAACGAACTGCGGTTTTATGACTTTTTCATGGAACTCGTATTTTAGTGGGTACTTCCTTTTAAGCTCACTGACGTACTCAAACCATTCTTTTCTTGCCTTGAACTCTATCAGCTTGATGATCTCCCTTAAAACGTGTTTAGCATCACCCACAATTGGCACATCAACTCTGACGTTCTTGCCTATCTCAGCCGGATCGATGTCTATGTGTATTATCTTGGCATTTGGCGCAAATTCATCAAATTTTCCGACAGTTCTATCGCTGAATCTACAACCAACTGCAATTATCAGATCCGCATCCATTATAGCGTAATTTCCATATTTTGTGCCATGCATACCTATAAAACCTAAACAGAGAGGGTGCTCTTCAGGAATGGCACCTTTACCCATGAGCGTTGTAACGACAAAGGCTGGAATCTTCTCAGCCAACTCAAGCACTTCTCGATGAGCATTTGAAATTCTAACACCACCACCAGCCAGTATGATTGGTCTCTCAGATTTCATTATAAGCTCAACAGCTCTCTTTATCTGCCTCGGATGCCCCTGAATCTTCGGTTTGTATCCCATTATATCAACCTTGTCTGGATAGTCAAATTCTATGTCTGCTTGAGTAACATCCTTTGGTAGATCAATCAGAACAGGGCCAGGTCTACCAGTTGAGGCGATGTGAAAAGCTTCCTTGATTATCCTCAAAACTTCTCTCTCATCTGTGACGAGGTAGTTGTGTTTTGTTATGGGCATGGTTATGCCAGTTATGTCAGCCTCTTGGAAGGCATCGTTTCCAATCATAGCCCTCGGCACCTGACCTGTGAAAACTATTATCGGCGACGAATCCATGTAAGCTGTTGCAATACCCGTTACCGTATTTGTCGCTCCAGGACCAGAAGTTGCGAATGCAATTCCAACTTTGCCAGTTGCTCTTGCATAACCGTCAGCCATGTGAACTGCTCCTTGCTCATGCCTCGCAAGTATGTGCGTTATACTTGAATCGTACAGAGCATCGTAAACCTCCATTATGGCTCCACCTGGTATACCAAAGGCTACCTCGACACCTTCCTTTTCCAAGGCTTTGACGATTGCGTCAGCAACCCTCATAAAAACCACCCGAACAAAGCAGAGAATTTACTCTACCAACAAAACTACGATATCTACATCTACAATAGAGCGCCTAAAGGTTAAATGCATTGACAAGTCGTAACAATCACAATATATATACTTTTCTAACGACATCAAAAGCGTGAAGACAATTGGCCTAATAGGGGGAATGAGTTGGGAGTCAACACTCGAATACTACAGGATCATCAACGAAGAGGTTAACAGAAGACTCGGTAGTTGGCATTCTGCCAAGATAATTCTGTATTCAGTAGATTTTGATGAGGTAGTTAGATTACAGCATGAGAGGAGATGGGATGTGCTTGGAGAGCTCTTAGCTGAGATAGCTGGAAAGCTTGAGATGGCCGGAGCAGATTTTGTTCTAATATGCACAAACACCATGCACAAGGTGGCAGAATACGTTCAGAGAAAAATTCGCATTCCTCTACTGAACATCATAGACTGCGTTGCGAATGAGGCTATAAAAATGGGATTGAAGGTTGTAGGATTACTGGGAACGATGTTCACAATGGAGGACGGTTTTTACGAGAAGGGATTAGGGAGGTACGGATTGGAGGTAGTCATACCAGATGAGGAGGACAGAAAGATTGTACACGACATAATATTCAAAGAACTCTGTAAGGGTATCATTTTAGATAGCTCCAAAGCCAAGATAATCAAAGTGATTGAGAGGTTAAAGAAGAAGGGAGCGGAGGGTGTAATACTAGGTTGTACAGAACTTCCACTCATACTCAAACAAGGAGATGTAGATGTACCACTCTTAGATTCAACAAGAATCCACGCCCTGTATGCAGTAGATCATGCACTAGAGTGATATGCCTAAGAAAATAAAAGAGTTCATTGAAAGACTTAAGGAACTCATAGAAGTTGAGAGAAGGGCTCAAGTAGAGGCTACGATGAATGAAATTAGAAGCTTGAGTGGTGAAGAGAGGGAGAGGAGAGGTAGAGCAATTCTGAGTTTGAAAGGTAAAGTTGTAGGAGAGGAGTTTGGCTACAAGCTCGTAAAGTATGGCAGGAAAAGGAAGATCGAGACCAATATAAACGTTGGAGATTTAGTTCTAATCAGCAAGGGAAATCCGCTGAAGAGTGATCTGATTGGAGTCGTTGCTGAGAAGGGGAGTAGATACATCGTTGTTGCCCTTGAGAACGTTCCAAGCTGGGCTTTGGATAACGTCAGGATAGATCTATATGCAAACGATATAACGTTTAGGAGATGGCTTGAGAATCTTGAGAGACTTGAGAGCGGACTTAAAGCTTTGAAGTTTGCTCTTAGTTTGGAAAGGCCAGAGGGGTCAAGGTTTGTAGATTTTAAAGCGGTTGATGACAAACTCAACGAAAGTCAGAGGAGAGCAGTTTCACTGGCTTTGGGCAGTGACGACTTTTTCCTAATACATGGTCCTTTCGGAACTGGAAAGACGAGAACACTATCTGAAATAGTTAGACAGGAAGTTAAGAGAGGTAGAAAGGTTTTGGTTACAGCTGAAAGCAACGTTGCAGTGGATAACCTTGTAGAACTCCTCAAAGATCTCAAAGTAGTTAGACTTGGACATCCCTCTAGAGTATCCCAACCTCTCAAAGAGACGACACTTTCCGCAAAGGTTAGAGAGGACGAAAGGTATAGGGTGGTTGAGGAGCTGAGAGAAAGGCTTAACAGATTGATTAATGCGAGGAAAAAATTTAGAAAGCCAACTTCAGCCCTGAGGAGAGGTTTAAGTGATGATGAAATACTGGAACTTGCTGAGAGGAAGAAGGGTACAAGAGGTGTCTCTTGGAGGGTTATTAAGTCCATGGCTGAGTGGATAAAACTCAGTAGAGTTATCGATGAGATCTTTGAAAGAATTAAGAAAATGGAGGAGGAGATCGCAAGGGATATTATAGAGGATGCTGATGTTGTTCTAGCAACAAACTCCACAGCTTTTACGCTGGATGTTGAATTTGATGTCGTAGTAGTTGATGAAGCTTCGCAATCTACAATACCAAGTGTTTTAATTCCATTGAATAAGGCAGAGAAGTTTGTACTTGCTGGAGATCATAAACAACTACCTCCAACCGTTTTAGAGGCTGAGGAGCTGAGTGTTACACTATTTGAGATTCTGATAAACAAGTATCCTGAGAAGGCTAAGATGCTTGAAGTGCAGTACAGGATGAATGAAAAGCTTATGGAATTTCCAAATCAAGAATTCTACGGTAGGAAGCTTAAGGCCCATGAAAGCGTGAAGAACATAACACTTGTAGACTTGGGTGTTAAAAAGGTTAAGGATGGATTTTGGAGAATTGTAAATCCTGATGAAGTCCTTGTTTTTATAGATACGTCGAATTGCCCAAATAAGTGGGAAAGGCAGAGGAAAGGTTCTACTTCAAGGGAGAATCCGCTTGAGGCTGAGATAGTTAGAAAGGTCGTTAGCATGCTGAGGGAGATGGGAGTTAGGAAGGAGTGGATTGGAGTTATAACACCGTATGAGGATCAGGTTGATCTGATCAGACAGTTTGTGGATGTTGAGGTCAACACAGTTGACGGTTATCAGGGAAGGGAAAAGGAGGTCATAGTGATATCGTTTGTAAGGAGCAACAAGGATTGTGAGATTGGATTTTTGGAGGACCTGAGAAGGTTAAACGTTGCACTGACTAGGGCTAAGAGAAAGCTCATTGCGATAGGAGATGCAATCACTTTAAGCTCTAACGGGACTTATAAGAGGTTTGTGGAGTTTGTCAAGTCAAATGGTTTTTTCTATAGGTACTGCTAAGATTCTGATAGAAAACCAACATTTAAGCCAATTTCAAGCCAAGCCCAAGCCCAAACAACACATTCAAATGCTCTAACCAAATCTCCCTTCTCAAAGAAGTATTCTGAGTCTGATATATACGCTTTTATGTTTCTCAAAAACTCCTCGCCCTTCTCGTTGCAAGCCCTAACGCCCTTAATCCTTTCCTTGATCCTCTTTAACCACTTCGTAGTTTCCTTTATCAACTCCTCTTTTTCACCCATAATGTCAACCTCTCTCTCTTAACGATAATAACCTCATCCCCAACTTTAAGATCATCATCACTCCTACAACGCCAAATTTCCCCCCTAACCTTCACAAAACCCTTCCCATCTTCAAATTCAATTATTTCACCAACATCACCAACCACATCACCAACCTTGGCCCTCATCTTTCTTGTCTGGAATATATTGATAACAGCAAATGTCATAAAAGATGCTAAACCCAAGCTCATACCGATTGCAATATAGAAAAAGCTCTTGTAAAATTCTTTGGGCATGAGTGGTTCTTTTATAAGAATTATTGAGCCAAGAACTATGCATATAATCGATGCTATTGCTAGGATTCCATGAGTGGACATGAACAGCTCAAGTACGAGCAGAATTGCTCCAATGACAACCAAAAGCAACCCTAAGTAATCGACGCTTAAAATACCCAAACCGTAGAGGGAGAGAATTATGCAGACTAATCCAAGAATTTCCAACCCTACACCCGGAGTTGAGAAACCTATTATCAAGGCGTAGATTCCTATGAGGAGTAGCAAAAACACAACCATAGGATTAGTTATAATTCCAAGAATTTCCACCTTAAGGGATTTCTCAACAACGACAATTTCCTCATCCTTCAACTGCAACGTGAAGTTTACACCGTTAACATTTACGACTTTACCACTGATTTTATCGAGAAGGTCCTCCTTACTGTCTGCTAGAACATCTATAACACCCTTCTCATAAGCCTCTCTTGCAGTTAAGCTAATTCCTTCAGTCACAAATTTCCTAACGATCTCCTTTGGCTTTCCTCTCACTTCAGCTATACTCTCCACATAGCTAGCTATGTAGTTTATCGTCTTGTTCTTCTCCTCCTCACTTAAGCTGATGGGAGTTGCTGAGCCTATGGACGTTCCATTTGCCATTGCGGAGATGTGCCCAGAGAGTAGAATTATCGTACCAGCTGAGGCTGAAAATGCACCCTTAGGGACATAAGTTATGACTGGTATCTTACTGTTCATTACAGTTGAAACTATCTCCTTCGTTGAGGAAAGTAATCCACCAGGCGTATCCAAGACGATTAGAACAGCTTTTGCATCCTCCCTTTTAGCCAGATCAAACCCCTGTTTAACGAGTTCCACAGTTCCCTGATTTATCTCACCTCTTATGTCTATCTCAACTATCAGGGCTTTAGCTTGAGGAATTATGAGAAGCAAAACAAATATAACAATCCATCGCATGCATCGAGTTTCCATTAAAATATTTTAACTTGACTCAAAAGTAATAGTAATACTCACCCTTAGCCTTCTGTTCCCTGTCAAGCCTCGAATCGAGCTTGTTAACCCTAGGTCTCTTTGTCTCTTCATCCCTTCTGAATGTTATACCCAAATTCGCCAAGAACGTATTCATCCCATCTCTCATGTTCATAGGCTTTCTTGCAATGCCCCTCTTACCCGGTTCACCCTGAAAAACCATCAGCCTATCGCTAACCATATCGATGAGGTAGATGTCGTGATCTACTACAAGTACGCTCTTTGAGAAGTTCAGAGCAAATCTCCTTATCAGCCTTGCAACTTCCATCCTCTGCTCAACATCCAAGTGAGCCGAAGGTTCATCCAGAAGATAGAGATCGGCTTCTCTAAGCAAGCAAGCAACTATCGCAACTCTTTGAAGCTCCCCACCGCTTAGCTCATCCAAATTCCTGTCCATGAGTTTTTCCAAACCTAAAGGCTTTATGAACTCCGTTTTATAATACGATGAGTCAATCATAGGATTTATCTTCTTCAAAAAAGCGCCAACCTGCATGTTTACATCAGCCTTAACGTACTGAGGCTTGTATGAGACTTTCACATTCAGCTTAACCTTTTCCTCATCGTCCTTAAGTACACCAGCCAAAACCTTCACAAACGTCGATTTACCCGTTGCATTCTTACCTACAACCCCCAAAACCTCCTCACACCTTATGTCTCCTCCCTCAACCTCTAGCTTGAAACCGTCAAGAGTCTTAGTAAAGTTGGGATAATCTACGAGAACTTTCTCACTCATCTCCTGCCTTGGCTGAAATATGTCGAACTCTATGGGTTTGTCCCTTATCCTAACGTTCTCCTCGGCTAAGTAACCTCTGAGGTACTGGTTTATTCCAACCCTAACACCCTTAGCGTTCGTTATTACACCGTAAACACCAGCCTCTCCGTAGCTTATGTGGACGAAGTCTGCGAGCATGTCCAAAATTGCTAAATCATGCTCAACTATTAATACTGGCTTCTTTTCCGCCCACTCCTTTATGACTTTTGCACAATTCATCCTTTGATAGATATCAAGATAGGATGTGATCTCGTCGAGGAAGTAGAAGTCAGCATCCTTCATAAGACACCCGGCTATAGCCATCCTTTGTAATTCACCACCGCTCAAATCTTTAACATCCCTGTTTAGGCAATTCCTTAGCTCGAGTTTATCAACGATTTCATCAAAAACACCAAGCTCATCCACCCTCTTCAATAGATCAATAACCTTGCCCTTATAAACCTTAGGAATTGCCTCGATGTACTGTGGTTTAACGCTCGTTCTTATCCTTCCATCAGCCAAATCCTTGAAGTAATTCAAAAGTTCCGTTCCAGAGACTTGCTCAAATATCTCATCCCAACTCGGCTCTTCATCAATCCTGCCAAGATTTGGCTTGAGTTGCCCAGTCAGAATCTTTACAGCGGTAGTTTTGCCAGTTCCATTAGGTCCAAGAAGACCCACAACGTAACCCCTTCTTGGAATAGGTAAACCGTAAAGGACAAAGCCGTTTTTGCCATATCTGTGAACCTCTTTACCTTCTAATTCGTGAGGTAGTCCAACAATTGAAATTGCCTTAAAAGGACACTTCTTAACGCATATACCACAACCTACACAAAGCTCCTCCGAAATCTCCGCCTTATCCTTTATCACAATAGTGTCCTCTGCGCCAGTCCTGACCTTTGGACAGTATTTAACGCACTCGTGTGAGCACTTCTTAGGTTGACATCTATCTCTATCTACTACTGCTATCCTGATTTTCTTCGTCATTTTGCCTTCGTGGAAATCTCGCAATATAAATTTAAGCTATTTGAGGTTTGTTACGATTAAGAGTCTTTGTATCACAATGGTATAGAATATGTAAGGAAGTTTGCTAGTGTGCTTAAAATGAATGGCAAAGGAAAGATTTTCGTTTTTAGGAATCTCAAGTCTATATAATGAGAAAAGAATTACTTAAAGTTGCTAAGGTATTCTCAAACATTTAACAGAAACGTCCACATCATATACCAACCAGCAAAGCACATGAAGGATATTGCGACCCAATCCTTCGTTTCAAGGCTCACACCGATTTTTGGCAACAAAAACTTGTGAATGTATATAAAGAAAACGAGAACTATGATACCAAGCGGATCCCTTGAACGAATTCCATCCGTTATTATAAAGGATATCAATCCAGCAATCACACCAAGTACCAACGGAACCAGTGTTTTAATTAAACCCACTTTATCCATCGCCATCACCTAAAGTTTGGTCTCTTTGAGAGTAGCATGGGTAAGGGTAGGGGTTTGAAAGGTTTTCCTTCGCACTCTTTTTTAATTCTTTCTACAAGTTCTTCGACACCCATCTTAACTCTCTTCTGCTGTTTCAATGTCGATTCAGCTCTTATCGTTACGGTCAAAAATCCACCTTGTACCTCCTCCTCTCCAATCACTGCAACGTAGGGTATCCATTCCCTTCCCGCATCTCTTATCTTCTTTGCCAAGGTTTCATCTCTATCATCGACATCAACCCTTATGTTTTTGCTCCTAATCGTTTCTGCAACTTCGATAGCCTTATCCAAGTAATTTTCGGACACGGGAATTATCCTAACCTGAGTTGGGGAAAGCCAAACTGGAAACATCGGCAAAATCCCTTTTTCAATCTGCATGTGTGCCTTCTCAAGTAATGCATACATACATCTCTCTATCGCACCACTCAGAGAGCAGTGCAAGATAAGTGGTCTTTTCTCCTCTCCTTTTTCATCAATGTAACTTATGTCATACCTTTCAGCATTCTCCACATCTATCTGAACTGTAGAGAGAGCTGAAGCTTTTTCTAGAGCATCGATGAAGTTGAATTCAAATTTCAAAACGAAGTAGAAGAAACGCTGATCCCACATCTCAACGAGTATAGGCTTCTTTAAGACATCCACAAGAGAATGAATGAAATCCTTGTGCTCCTCATAGAAATCTCTCGTAACCCTAACTGCAACCTCATAATCTTCAGGTTCAATTCCAATCCCCTTCAAAACCTCAACCGAGAGTTTGTACTGTTTAAAGAACTCTTCTTTTGCTTGCTCGATGTCTCTAACTATAGTGTGCATGTCTGGCATCGTGAAAGCTCTAAGTCTCCTCAATCCAACTAACTCTCCCCTCTGCTCCTTTCTAAAAGAATAGCGAGTGAGTTCATAGAGTTTCAATGGTAAATTCTTGTAAGTTATGATAGAATCGTGAGCTATTAGGAACTGACCGAAGCAGGCTGCAAACCTCAAGAAGAACTCTCTTTTATCCCCCTTAAGTATGTACTGTCTCGCTGGGAATCTCTCAAGGTACCTTCTCAATGTTGGATGGCTTCTATCGTACATTATAGGTGTCTCAACTTCCATAGCACCATATTCTATGCATTTCAGAGTCACAAATTCCTCAAGCAAACTCTTGATCAGCCTACCCTTTGGATAGTACCTCAGATGCCCAGAATCTGATGCAGGCTCATAATCAGCTATCTCAAGCCTTCTCATGAGTTCGACGTGTGGTGGTATTTTGTCAACAGCTCTCCTCTTCTCCATCTCATACCTCGCAAACTTCCTGAGATTTTCATAACCCGTAAAGTCAAACTTCTCTATCTCAACGAGTTCCTTCTCTGGCGTTAATATGTACCAGTAACTCTTAACTTTCTCCTCCGCTTTCAAAGCCTGAGTTACTTCTCTCTCCTCCTCAAGAACTATAGATCTGGAAAGCTCACTTAACGGATGTCCTTTACAGGATATTTTAAATGCCTTATACCAGCCGAAAGGTGCTCTGTGAACGTCAAACTCACATTTAAGCTTCTCCTCAATTTCTTTCAAAACACTTACAGCCGTATCCGCATCGGCCAAATTTGATGAGAGGTGAGCGTAAGGGTACACAACTATCCTATTAACACCCAACTTCTTTGCAACATCCTTTATCTCCTCGACAGCCCTATCCACTACACCCTCATCACCCTTCTCAACAGACGTAAAAACGACAAGACATTCTTCAACTCTCTCCCTCTTAGGTTCACAAGGCTCCGCAAGCTTTGTCTTCTGCTTAGGCTCATACTCTATATAGTCTGCATGGATAAGCAGGAGTCTCATGAAACCCGCAAGGATAGACTGCTTAAAATTTTAATGGAAAACAATTTATCGGAATTGAATTACTTAGGTTATGCCTTACGAACATTGCTTGGAGGCTATATTTACGAGAGTCTCAATAAGAAGATTTAAGTCCGATCCCATCCCAGAGGAAACTATAAAGCTAATTTTGGAAGCTGGAAACTCGGCACCCTCAGCTGGGAACTTACAGGCTAGAGACTTTATTGTGGTCAGAGATGAGAATACAAAACTCAAGCTTGCTAAAGCTGCTTTGAAGCAGATGTTCATAGCTGAGGCACCAGTTGTGATCGTTGTGTGTGCTAATTATCCGAGGAGCATGAGAGTTTATGGAGAGAGGGGTAGGCTGTATGCTGAACAAGATGCAACAGCTGCAATAGAGAACATACTCTTGGCAGTTCACATGCTTGGATTAGGGGCCGTATGGGTTGGGGCCTTCGATGAAGCTGAGGTGATGGAGATTCTTGGAATTCCAGACTATGCAAGACCCATGGCTATAATACCTGTAGGATACCCAGCCGAAAGACCAAGGAGAAGAGAGAGGTATCCTATCGAGTATCTAACTCACTGGGAGAAGTGGAGTGAGAAGAGATAAATCTTCTTTAAGCGTAAATAGTCACTATATCCTCATCCTCCAAAACGTGATCCAACCCAACTCTCTGCCCCTGATATCTTACAGATTTGCCCCAAACTTTTGCATATCTAAAGTTTTCAAGCATCTTTCTGTGAAGTTTCTTGCAAACATCTGCAATCGTAGCTCCTCTCCTCATGATTAGAGGCTCGTCAAAATCGGGCTTACCACCTGGAGGTTTAAGGTAAATCCTTATGAAATCAAGCTTTCTAAATATTTCCTCCTTTAGGGTATTCAAGTTTATCCCTTTTTCAGCTGAGATTGGAATTACTCCATCTGGTAATTCTGGCTGATAAATATCTATCTTGTTTACGACTGTTATGGACGGTATGTAAACCCTGTTACCCATTATGGCATCTATCAACCTGTCAAGCGTTATATCCTCTCTAATTATCACTTCTGCGTTATGAATCCTGTTCTCCTTTAAAACTTCAATTATTGTACTCTCATCAAGTGAAAGAGGTACTGTTGAAGTTATCTTAATTCCACCTCTATCTCTCTTCCTAATTACAACCTCTGGAGGCTTTTGGTCCAGCCTTATTCCAGCTTCATAAAGTTCCTTCTTTATAATGTCGATGTTGTGAAGTGTAAATACATCCACGACTATCACAATGAGGTCTGCATTTCTTATAAAGCTCAAAACCTCTCTTCCTCTTCCCTTTCCCTTTGAAGCACCTTCTATAAGCCCAGGAACGTCAACTATCTGAATCTTAGCCCCCTTGTATTCGAGCATACCTGGTACTGGTTTTAGTGTAGTGAAATCGTAATCTCCGACTTCACTCTTAGCGTTAGTTAAAGCATTGAGAAGTGTAGACTTGCCAACAGATGGAAAGCCCACAAGGAAAACACTAGCATCTCCCTCTTTCTTTAGTGAGAAGGCTGTAGATTTGGATTTTTTCTGTCTCTGCTTTTCGAGCTCCTCTTTTAGCCTCGCAAGCTTAGCTTTAAGTTTACCAATGTGGTGTTCGGTAGCTTTATTGTAAGGAGTTCTCTTAATCTCCTCCTCAAGTCTTCTGATCTCCTGAATTATATCCATCGCAGATTTAAAATGTGTGTTGTCTTAAATCGTTTATGCCAAAGATATTTAGTTTGAATTAAAACGTTTAAGAACTTCTGTAGTATCTCGACCATGCTCACCTTAATTGGAATGGGCTTATGGGATGAGAAGGATATAAGCTGTAAGGGTCTTGAGATTGCAAGAAGAGCTGATGAGGTTTACATCGAATTCTACACTTCAAAGCTCATGGGAACAAGTTTGGAGAAAATTGAGGAGTTTATCGGTAGAAAGATTGTTGAACTCAGTAGAAGTGATCTTGAGGAGAACTGTAAATGGATTATCGAGAGGGCTAGAGAGAAAGACATCGCTATCCTAATACCTGGCGATCCAATGATTGCGACCACACATTCTGCTTTAAGATATGAAGCAGAGAGGAGAGGTGTGAAAACAAAGGTTGTAAACGCTGGAAGTATAATTAACGCTGTGTGTAGTCTAACGGGCTTACACAACTACAAGTTTGGAAAATCTGCTACAGTAAGTTGGATAAAGTCGAGAACACCATTAGATGTTATAAGGCAGAATCAAAGTATAAACGCCCACACGCTCCTCTTCTTAGACTTACATCCAAAGCCTATGACTATAAGGGATGCAGTAGATATTTTGATGTCAATTGATGATGATACAGAAGAACTCTTTGCTGTAGGAATTGCAAGGGCTGGAAGTGATAGTCCAGTAGTGAAATGCGACAGACTGAAAAAATTGAAGGATTACGACTTTGGCAATCCTTTGCATGTGATGGTTGTTTTGGCTAAAAAACTGCACTTCATGGAATACGAATGCCTTAGAGTGTTCGCTCAAGCTCCAGATGAGCTTGAGGAACTTGTCGAATAATCTAGAGTAGTTAATTTTTTAATGTAATAAATATAATAATATGTTATAACTTGATGTTATACATCAAGAATTAATGTATTCACTTGCAAAATATCATATAAATAGCTAAAATTGTTTGTACAAAGTGATTTTGAGTAGTATTTAGTCATGAATAATAGCTCAAAACTTTCCATAAATAGAACTTCTGAAGATTAATACGAAAAATTTAAATACATCCTACTTAAGATATTTCTAAGCAAATACTAAGAAATATCTGAGAAATATGGGGTGAAAAATTATGGAGAAAAGTAGAGTTAAATATTCGGGTTTGTCAGTAGATAGTAAGACTGCTGAAAAAATTAGGGAGCTTGCAAGAAAGGAGGGTTTTCCATCAACTGCATCGTTTATAAGGCATCTTATAGAAATATATCCAACAATACGCAGAATAAAAGAAATGTTTGATAGTGGACTACTACTATTACCTCAAAATTTGCAGAAACAATTAAATGAAGCTAGTCAGGATTTAATGTCAACTCTATCGAAATCCTCAAATTATATATCAGTAAAAAATATATTGCCTAGTGTACAAAAAGGAAATGTAAAGGTTTGGATTGCTGTGACTAGCGATCAAAATTACAGACTTTGCGCTAATCACGGTATTTGGGGTGTTAATTCGCCACAGGGTAGAGCACAATTGAGTAAAGTAAAAATAGGGGATTTATTAGTCTTTTATATCAAAAGACATGGGGTACTTAGAGACATTTGGAAAATATGTAATACGATGTATTATAATAATACAAAGATTTGGCCCAACAAGCTATATCCTTGGAGAATTAATATTAAGAGTCTGCTTAGTTGTTCAATTAGTGTAAATAATCTAATAAACCAGCTTAGTTTTATTAAAAATAAGAATAGATGGTATATCTACTTCCATAGAGAAATGATAGAATTAGACTCAAACGATGGAGCTACAGTAATAAGAAGTTTTTTGTCGTTCTGTTGTCACAATATCTCTAATAACAGCATGTAAATAAATTAATTTAATTAATATAATTTTTAATTTTTATTTTTAAAATTAACTCCTCAAGATAAATCTTCCCAGCCGTCGATGATCATTCGACCAATGCACTTTACGATTCAATAGAACTAAAATCTTGACAAAGGGTTTTCCAAGAATACACTTTAGGAGGTCTCTTAGTGTAGCTTTTTGCGAGTTCTGTCAGTTTTCTGTCTTCAGTTATCAGAACAAGTTTGAATACCACGGCTGTAGCGTATATCATCCTATCGAAGTAATCTTTAACATTTTCATCAATTAATAGTTTGTCAGCAATTTCCTCAATTTCAGGAGTTGTTAGGGGCGTGGGTTTTAGGTAATCTTCAGCTGATATTCTAATTAATCCAATTCTGTAATCGTCCAGCAGGTTTATGCCATCCTTAAGTAGTTGCAAAGCTATAAACTTAGCTTCGATTAGAGAAATTGGACTGTAATAAACATCATACCTTTCCAACACTCTGAGAAAATTTTCTTTTAAACCTTCAATCTCGACATCTATTCCAAAGAGCGGTAGAATGTAAGATGTGTCGAGTAAAATCTTACTCAATTAAGCCCACCTCTTTCTGAGCTTTAATGCTCAACCTTTCTACATCTTCAATACTAAGCTTGACCTTTTTTGGTTTTTTGAGTAATTCTTCAAGAGTAGGGACTACTTCAATTACTACCTTCCCCTCATCAATTATTCTCGCCAAAACTATGCTATTTGGTTTTAGTTTCAGGATATTTCTTAGCTCTGCTGTGGTATATATTTCACCTCTCTTTCCAACCTTTAGCTTGAAAGTTTTTAGACAAACCATATCTGTCTGTAATCATCTGATAATATAATCTTATCGGAAACTCATTGTCATTTCTGAGTTATTATTATTCATCAGATTTATGCTAAAATTTTTAATATAAAAATAAAAATATGAAATTATATAGAAGTTCCAAATAAGCTTGAGGAATAATTCATTCAATCAATTCCCTTAGATAAATCTTATACTTTCCAAGCTTCCCGCCGTAGTTTCCAGCAGAAATCTTAACAACTCCATTAACACTCTTTCCAACTTCGATACAAACCTTCATAGCCTTCTTTACAGCTTCTAAACTCACACCGTTGATTACGATCTCAGGAATCGCCTTTACGCCATCAGGAACTTTGGAATCGGGTATCCTACCCTTCAACGTTGGACAGTAAGGATGGTTTGTCGTTGGACCGATCTCTGGAAACTTTGTTTCTGGCTTAGAACCAGCTGAGCATACATCGAAGGGGGTTATAACACCTTCAACATTTCTCAAAGCTTCAACAGCTCTCTCACCCACCTCCAAAGCTGAATCTTCACTCTCGCAGAAGTACCAGATATTTCCTCCAGCCACTCCTTCAGCGTAGCCTATGTAACGCTCGATGATAAACTCACCGAACATTATCGGAACTACTATGACTTCTCTACCCCATCTTTCCTCAAACCACTCGTATCCATCACCACACCTACCGACGTTAATTTCGACATCTATCTTCTCACCTTCACAAGCGTTAAATACACGTGTCGTAGGTACTACTAAAATTCCCTGCCTTATCCTCTTTCCCATCTCTCTAAGTAGCACATCCATGAACCTCTTAGTTTTTGGAACCCAGATCTGAATTATTGCACCAACCCTTCCATCTGGTGTTTCCTCAGGACTCAGCCATCTTTCTATCCCAGCCTCAGATTCTCCAAAGACCGTTGATGGCAAAGCAGTTGCACCATATACAGCTTTCTCAAGCAGGTACTTGTACTTAGCTGTGACTATGAGACGTGTATATATCCCACTGAAAGCCTCACAATACGTATTTTCTATCTCAACCATGTAGGGGTGTTTGAAAGGATAAAAGATTAGTGTTTTGGTGAGAACCTTAAGCAGATAGTTCTGACAAAGACTACTGACAGTAACAGAACTGAGAACGCTATCAAAATCAGCCAGTCATACTCGCCAACATAAAACTTTATCAGAACCTCCCTAAGTATAAATATTGAGGCTATTTCAGCCATTATGTGAAGTCTAACGACCTTGTACTGAAAGTATTCCGTAAAAGCTCTTGTAAGCTCAATTAGAACGAAGAACATCAGTATTTGGGCAATTAACTCATCCAAAACTCTCCTACTTTTGGAGGTTAAGGCACTAGATAATTCCCTGACTATGATGTAGACGTTAAGAACTAGCAATATGAGTACTACAAATGCCATGACAAGCATTAGAGCATAATAAGCTCTAGTAAAAAATGTATAAACTTTCATTTGAAGTACCTATCAGCCCTCTCTAAGGCTCTCGCAACAAGATTTGCAGAATTCTCTAAATCTCTCATGTCCACTACTTCAACTGGACTATGAATGTACCTTGCTGGAATGCTTACAACGCCAGACGGTATGCCAGACTTCGTTAACTGAATTGCAGTAGCATCTGTTGTGCCACCCTCCGCAACCTCCAATTGGTAGGGTATGTCGTACTTCTCTGCTGTTTCCCTCAACCATCTAATGACATTCTTCGTAGCAATTAGACCCCTACCACTAGCATCAACTATAGTTATAGCCGGACCCCTTCCAAGCTTTATATCCATGTGTACAGATTCAGCACCTGGAAAATCAGTTGCAACACATACATCCAAAGCTAAAGCTACATCAGGCTCAAGTGCGAATGCAGAAACTCTCGCTCCTTTCAATCCAACTTCCTCTTGAACCGTAGCAACTGCATATATCGTTGCATCGCTTTTAGTCCTTTTTAAAGCTTCAATCATTACAGCCAATCCAGCTCTGTCATCCAGAGCCTTACCAGTTACCCTATTACCAATTTTCACAAGCTCCCTATCAATAGTTATTGGCGTTCCAATTTCGATACCCATCTCAAGAACTTCATCCTTACTTTCAGCACCAATATCTATAAACATGTCCTTGAATTCAATAGCCTTCTTTCTCTCCTCATCCTTCATCACGTGAGGAGGCTTGCAACCTATGACACCATAAACCTTTCCCTTACTTCCATGTAAGATGACTCTCTGTCCTAAGGCTATTTGACTGAACCAACCACCGATAGGTGCAAATCTTATGAAACCCTTATCATCTATACTTTTCACCATGAACCCTATCTCGTCCATGTGAGCACAGACCATCTCCTTAAACTTACTCCCATTCTTCACGCAAATAAGATTTCCAAGCTTATCTACCTTTATCTCATCAACGTAACTCTCAAGTTCCGCTCTAACAATTTCCCTAATTTCATCTTCATAACCACTGATTCCATGCGCATCACACAATCTTTTGAGAAGTTCGAACATGATCTTTTGTTTGTGCTTAGCTAAAAAAGATTTTGCAAAATTTATGTAACGAAATGATTTAGGCAAACCGAAAAGGTTTTATATAGTTAGGACACCCTAATTTCGATGACCCTAATTCCTCTCGCAATGTTACCAGAAAACTGTGAGGGTGTAGTTGTTGATATTGTAGGTGGAAGGGGGGCCATTAGAAATCTCATGGCTATGGGTATAGTTCCCGGTAAGAGGATTAGAGTTTTGGGAAGAAGAGGAGGGGCTATGCTTATCTCGATTAACGGTTGTAAGTTTGTCATAGGTAGAGGTTTAGCTATGAAGGTGATTGTTAATGTTGGGAAGAAGAGCTGAAGATTATTTAGAGGCAATTTATGAGCTCTGCAATCGTAGAGGGTTTACTCGCGTTAAGGAAATTGCTGAGAAGCTTAAGGTTAAGCCAGCAACCGTGTCTGAAATGCTTGAAAAGTTATCCAAAGAGGGTTATGTTATATACAGGAAGAGACTGTTTGTAACTTTGACAGATAAGGGAAAGGAGGTTGCTAGAGATGTTAAAGAGAGGAGGGAAATTTTGGTCAAGTTTTTAACAACCTTGGGAGTGCCAAGAAACATAGCGGAAGAAGATGCTTGCACAATAGAGCACGTCTTACATCCCGAAACGGTTAAGCAACTTAAGAGCTTTGTTAAGTTTATAGAGAAGTGCCCAGCCATAAGTCCAAAGTGGCTTGAACACTTCAGAGAGTTCTGTAGAACTGGTGTTCATCCGTGCGATAGAGCAAAAAGTGAAAAAATGAGACGTAAGGTTTTGAATGCCTGATTGCTGTTAATGCCATTTTTAGGCTAAGTAAATAGTAACCTAAATTTATTAGGATTAAGTATTTATTCAGCTAAATTAAATTTTTGACAATGAGGAGATGTGATTACTTTAATCACCATAATCGATTAACTTTTAAAACAAGGCACAACCTAAAATCTGTGAAAGTTGCTCTCGTAGGTAATCCAAATGTCGGCAAAACTGCTTTAATAAACGCGTTGACTAAGGGTAACTTTACAGTTGGCAACTTTCCTGGCGTCACAGTTGAAAAGAAGGAAGGAAAGGCTAAGATAGATGGCAAAGAAGTAGTATTTGTTGACTTACCAGGAATATATAGTCTACAACCGAGATCGATCGATGAAAAGATTGCTAGGGATTTTTTGATTAAAGATAAACCAGATTTAATCCTGAATGTCATCAACGCTACGAACCTTGAGAGAAACCTCTATCTGACATTGGAACTTACAGATTTTGGAATACCGATGATAATCGTGCTTAACATGGTTGATGCTGCAAAGAAGAAAGGTTTTGAGATTGACAAGGATAGGTTAAGTAAAGTCTTAGGAGTGCCAGTTGTTGAAACTGTTGCCAATAGGGGGATCGGTATAGATGAACTTAAGAGGGAGATTTTGAGGGGTGGTGTAAAGCCGAAAAAGTTGGGTAAGAGCTTTAAGGAAAAAGTTGAGATAGCGGAGAAGATTGCTAGAGAAGTTGTTAAAGTCGTTGAAAGGAGAGTGAACTTAAGCGAACTCTTGGATGAAGTCTTTATGGACAAACATCTTGGTATTCCCATATTTCTATCCCTAATGTGGATGGTTTTTGTTTTCACTTACGATGTTGCACAACCAATTGTCGATCTGTTGGACGAAACTTTCAGCTATGTTTCAGAAATTATATCCTCTAAAAACGGTTTAATCTATTCCCTCATAGGGGAGGGAGTTGTAAGTGGTGTCGGAAGTGTTTTAACCTTCCTTCCCAATATAGCCTTTCTTTTCATAGCCCTTTCAATACTTGAGCTAAGTGGGTACATGCCACGTGGAGTTTATCTGATGGATGGAATAATGTCAAGGTTTGGCTTGAGTGGAAGATCAATAGTACCGTTGATAATGGGATTTGGTTGCAATGTCCCAGCAGTGATGGCCACGAGAAGTATAGAGGATGAAAAGATAAGGTTAGCTACTATTCTTGTAACGCCATTTATGTCATGTAGTGCAAGGCTACCAATATACGTTCTTTTTGTAGGAGCCTTCTTTCCAAAAAGTGGAAGTGCTGTTATGATGTTCATGTACCTTTTGGGAATAGTTGTAGCGTTCGTTTCAGCCTTAGTATTCAGAAAGACAGTACTGAAAGGTGAAGCTGAATATGTTATGGAACTACCCCAGTACATGATCCCAAACGTGAGAGAGGTTTTAATGCTCACATGGAACAGAGTGAAGCACTTCCTCGAGAAGGCTGGAACGGTAATACTAATCATGTCGATCGTGCTTTGGTATATAATGAGATTTCCAAGTAGTGAAATTGAAAAAAGTTATGCTGGAATGATAGGAAATGCCATTCGACCGTTCTTTTCACCAATAGGCTGGGATTACAGGATTGTCCTAGCTCTGATAATGGGATTCGTTGCCAAAGAGGTTGTTGTTGAAACTATAGGTATGATGAACGTAGATATTAGCACTATCTTAACACCCTATCAGGCTTTAGCTTTCATGATATTCACACTCTTATATATCCCATGCTTCGCAACACTTGCAGCCATCAAAGCTGAAGCTGGGACGAAGTGGACGGTATTTTCAGTAATATACAGCTTTACAATAGCATATCTGCTTGCATTCATAGTGAAGGAGGTGGGATCCTGGTTGGCTTAATCTATTCCTTAATATTTCTAACATGTGGCTTGATGGAGATCTGGAACAATCTCTTCAATGCTTTTACGCTCTTCACAATTTCTGCCATTTTCCTAAAGGGCTTTATCGTTAAGAGAGAAGGCTACTACATTGCTGGATCTATTTTAGGACTCATATTTGGCTTACTGCTGTTTCTAGTTCTTATATCATCCTTAATGAGTGGAGAGATCAAGTTCAGCTATGGAATATTTGGTCTTTGCACGATCCCCTACCTAATTAAGGTAAAAAAGATATATTCAAGAGCTTAAATTGAGATGTGAAACCACCAGAAGACAGGGAAATGCCGTTAGAGGAACACTTAGCAGAGCTTAGAAGGAGGGTTTTGAGGGTTTTTATCGTCTTTGTAATTGGAATCGCCATAACATTTAGATTTTCAGGTGATATGATTAGGATGTTTTGGAGTCAGATGCTACCAAACATGAACGTCTACGTCGTGGCTCCAACAGAATGGTTCATGGTTCAGCTCGTATTCTCCTTTGCACTCGTACTTGTAGCCGTTTATCCATATCTTGCTTACGAACTCTATCAGTTCGCAAAGCCTGGCTTATATGAGAACGAGAGAAAGTTCGTGAAAACATTCCTCCCCTTCTCCTACATTTTATTTCTAGTTGGTGTAGCTTTGGGATACTTCGTAGTGGTTCCAAGGGTTTTCAGCATATCGATGATATTCAGCATGGGCGCTGAGCCTTTCCTAACTGCTAAGAAAACAATGTATTCAGCATTGAAGATAATCTTAGCCTTTGGCTTATCCTTTCAGATTCCAGTTTTAGCTGTAATTGCCGTTAGAATTGGCTTAATCAGCTCCAAGTGGTTAAAAGATAAGAGGTGGATAGTTTACTTAGCAGTCTTCATACTTGCCACAAATCTAACGTTAGATATATCGGGAATAAGTCAGATGATCGTTTTGGCTTTGGTTATTGTCATGTATGAGTTGAGTATAGTCTTAGCCAAGCTCATGGAGAAAAATATATACAGCTAAATTCGTCTTCATACGATGCACATAGTCATAGCCGGTGCAGGAGAGGTCGGATACAACTTGGCAAAAGTCCTATGTGAGCATCACGACGTTTACGTATTGGAGATTGATGAGAGAAAGATAGAAACCCTATCTAATCTGAACGTTTCAGTTGTGAAGGGTAACTCGGCAAATTTGAACGTTCTAAAGTC
The DNA here is from genome assembly GCA_964522325.1 of uncultured archaeon. GTDB lineage: Archaea > Halobacteriota > Archaeoglobi > Archaeoglobales > Archaeoglobaceae > Archaeoglobus_B. Next base: position 31,803 of record CAZFVO010000004.1, read on the forward strand.
CGTTGGTGTTGATAGGGCTGACGTCTTTTTGGCTGTAACTGGTAACGATGAAGTTAACATGCTGTCGGGTGTTCTTGCAAGAAGGTTGGGGGCTAAGAAGGTTGTTGTAAGGGTTGGAAATCCCGAGTATGTCGATAAACCTGTAATAAGGGATCACCCCCTCGGATTTGATCTCGTTGTTTGTCCACAACTCGTTTTAGCAAACGAGATTGCTAACATTCTCATGATTCCCGGATTCGTTGAATTCATAACATTGAGTGGTGGCGAGGCTAACGTCTTTGAGGTTAAAGCTGGAAGGGAGATCGCTGGAAAGACCATTTCGAATCTAAACCTGCCGAAGAACGTCTTAGTTGTTGCCATATTTAGAGGGGAGGAAATAGTGATTCCAAGGGGTGAAACTGTAATTGAGGAAGAAGATGTTTTGGTTGTTTTGGGAAAGATGAAAGAGCTTATGAAGATAGAAGCCTTTGGAAAACCTCTCGTTAAGAACGTTACGATATTTGGAGGTGGAACTGTTGGTAGTTACATAGCAAAGATACTCGAGATGGGAAGGTTCAACGTCACATTGGCTGATTCCAAACTGGAAAGGTGTGAGGTTTTGGGTGAAACTCTGAGTAAGACGAAGGTTGTCTACGGTGATGCTACCGATGTCGAGTTTTTGGAAGAGATCGAGGTTGGAAAAAGTGATGTTGTCGTAGCAACGACCGAGAGCGATGAGAGGAACCTCATGATATCCCTCCTTTGCAAGAGTATGGGAGCAAAGAAAGCCATAGCCAAGGTTGAGAGAGGTGAGTACGTTAAGATATTTGAAAGGGTCGGTGTTGATTATGCACTCTCGCCAAGGAGGGTGACTTTTCTAGAGCTCATGAAATACCTCAGATTAATGGATATCAGGAGTATTGCAGATGTTAGGCACAGGATAGCTGTTTTGGAGTTTATAGCAAAGAAGGTTGATGGTGTAAGAATTGCTGATTTGAAGCTTCCAAGCTGTGCAATAGTAGGTGGGATCATAAGAAATGGCTCTTTTACGATACCAAAGGGAAATACGGTTGTAAATAAAGGAGATAGGATTTTGGTCTTTGCTACTTGGGAGTGCATGGAGGAGCTTGAGGGAATATTCGAATAATTATTATATCCTGAGTCTACCCCAATATCATGTACGATTTGGTCATAAGGGATGGAATCTGCTTTATCGATGGAAAATTCGTTCATGCTAACGTTGGTGTTGAAGGGAACGTTATAACTTACGTTGGAAAGGGTGATGTTCATGGTAGTGTGGAGATAGATGCTAAGGAAAAGATTGTAATTCCTGGAATTTTCAACGCACACACACACTTAGCTATGACTCTCTTCAGAGGTTATGCTGAGGATTTACCACTCAAGGACTGGCTCGAGAAGAAGATATGGAAGGTTGAAAGGATGCTTGAGCCTGAAGACGTTTACTGGGGATCCCTTTTGGGAATTTTGGAGATGCTAAAGACTGGAACTACAGCCTTCAGTGATCTCTACATACACATGGATGAAGTCGCTAAGGCTGTTGGTGAAACTGGAATAAGAGCGGTTTTGAGCTATGGAATGGCAGATAGGGGAGATGAGGAAAAAGCTAAGAGGGAGCTTGAGATTGGCTTGAAGTTTATCAAAAACTGGAATAATGCCTTCAATGGAAGAATAAAAGCCATATTTGGCCCACATGCCCCATACACATGCACCCCAGAATTCTTAAGGAAAGTTAAGGAAGTTTCAAATGATCTGAACACGTACGTCCACATTCATGTAGCTGAGACGAAATGGGAGGTTGAACATGTAAAATCGATTTACGGTAAAACACCAATAAGGCTTCTTGATGAGATCGGATTTTTGGATGAAAGAACCGTTATTGCGCATGTAATCTGGCTTGACGATGAGGAGATGAAGATTTTAAAGGAGAGAAATGTCAGTGTAGTTCATTGTCCAATAAGTAATTTAAAGCTCGCTTCTGGCATTGCGAGAGTTAAGGATTTACACGACTTAGGTGTGAATGTTTGCTTAGGAACTGACGGAGCATCATCGAACAACACTTACAACATGTTTGAGGAGATTAAGATGACATCCCTACTTCAGAAAGTGATTACTGGAAGAGCTGACGCTTTGAAAGCAAGCGAAGTTTTGAAGATGGCTACGGAAAACGGCTATAAGGCTTATGGAATAAAAGGTGGAAGGATTGAGAAGGGATATCTAGCCGATATAGTTCTAGTCGATAAGAGAAGGCACAATTACACACCGATCTACGATCCACTACACAGCTTAGTTTATGCAAGCTATGGCTGTGAGGTTACACATGTTATAATTGATGGAGATTTAATCGTCGAGGATGGAATAATTTTGACAATTGACGAGGATAAAATTTTGGATAAGATCGAAAGTTTGAAGGAGAAGTTTCAAACGGGAACGAACTTCGTCCCGTAGTATATTATCCCCTCCTCACTCTCCTCACCGAACCTCCTAAAAATGGCCTTAACCCTCATACCCTCTTTGATCTTGCTGGGATCACAGTCCAAAGGTGCTATGAGCCTTGCACCTTCATCAAGCTCTATCAAAGCGACGATATAGGGCTTAGAGAAGTTTTCAACACCATCATGCACAACACTCCAACTCAAAACTCTACCGTATCCACTGAACTGAACCTCTTTAACCTTCCCCTTTCTCCTACATTTTGGACAGAGGTTTCTCGGTGGATAGTAGTAGCTTCCACAGTTTTCACAGTAGCTACCAACGAGATTGTACCTATATCTAATCTTTCTCCAAAACTTTGGCAACATATCTATCACCTCGAAAATATCGTAACTACGGCAGTTCCCCCAGTACCACCCACATTCAAAGCTAAGCCCCTCTCAGCATCTACCTGCCTCTTTCCAGCATCACCCCTAAGCTGTAAGACTATCTCCACAGCTTGCCTTATCCCAGTGGCTCCAACCGCATGCCCAAAGGCCTTCAAGCCACCTGATGGGTTGACTGGTAGATCTCCATCCAAAGCTGTAACCCCCTCTCTTATGAGTTCAGCTCCTTTCCCCTTCTCAACAAATCCAAGATCTTCATAAGCTATTATCTCAGCTATCGTGAAAGAATCATGGACTTCAGCAACATCTATATCCTTTGGCTCTATCTTAGCTATCTTGTAAGCTTGCTTGGATGCATGTACAACAGCATCCATTGTCGTTATGTCCCTCCTGCTATGTAAGGCTAAGTAATCGCTTGCCTGTGTACAGGCATCGATGTAAACTGGTGTATCCGTGTACTTTCTCGCAACATCCTCACTGGCAAGTATAATAACAGATGCACCATCACAGATCGGTGCACAGTCAAAGAGTCTGAGAGGTTCAGCTACATATGGCGAATTTAAAGCAACTTCTAAGCTGATCTCTCTTTTGAACATAGCCTTCGGATTTAGAACCGCATTCTTGTGATTTTTAACACTAACCATTGCCAAATCCTCCTCCCTAGTTCCATACCTCCTCATGTGTGCTCTCGCCATTATCGCATACAGAGCTGGTAAATTCGCTCCGTTGAAAACCTCCCATTCCACATCTGCAGAACTTGAAAGGATCTCCATTGCATTTGGTGCATCTGTAACCTTTTCAGCCCCAGCAGCAATAACTATGTCATGCATTCCAGATGCAACAGCCATGTAAGCCTGTCTCAACGCAACACCACCACTTGCATCTCCTGCCTCAACTCTAACACAAGGAATGTGCAGATCTGCCAAACCAGCATAGTCAGCAATGAGCGATGCTATGTGTTCTTGTCCTATGTACCTCCCACCACTCATGTTTCCAACGTATATCGCTTCAATTTCCTTGCCTTCTAACCCAGCATCCTCAAGAGCCTCAACACCAGCTTGTATCATTATATCCCTAAAGCCCATCTCCCAAAGTTCACCGAATTTTGAGCATCCAACACCTATAACCGCTACTCTCATAAAATCACCGCCTGATCTTCTTCATGAGCTTCACGTACAATCCATAATCTATATACTCGCAATCCTTTATCTTGTCAAAGACCGTTGGATTCCTTTCGAGCTCCTCTATTCTATCCGTCACCACAAGTGAAAACGCGTCACTTCCTGCTCCACTTCCATAAGACGTTAAGAGTATTCTGTCACCGGGCTTTGCCACATCCAAAACTGATGCGAGACCAATCAGAGATGAGCCAGAGTACGTGTTACCTATATATGGCACAATCAACCCCTGTTTAACCTGATCGGATGTGAAACCCAACATGCTTGCAACTCTCAATGGAAACTTCCCGTTTGGCTGATGGAAAACAGCATACTTAAAATCTGAAGGTTTTAAGCCAAGCTTCTCAAGCAACCCCTTTGTAGCCATGACTATATGTCTAAAGTAGGCTGGCTGACCTGTAAATCTACCACCGTGAGAAGGATAAGGTTGACCTTCTCTCCTCCAAAAGTCTGGGGTGTCACTTGCAAATGAGTAAGTACCTTCGATTTCCGCTATGCAGTCCTTGCCTATTATGAAACATGCACCCCCTGCTCCAGCCGTATACTCCAAAGCATCCCCAGGTCTACTTTGGCTTGTATCGGCTCCAATGGCAATACCGTATTCTATCATTCCAGCTTTAACCATCGCATAGCATATCTGAATTCCAGCGGTTCCAGCTTTGCATGCAAACTCCAAGTCTGCACAGAAGTAGTCGTTTCCTATACCCAAAGCCTCAGCTACTATCGTTCCAGTTGGTTTGACAACGTAGGGATGCGACTCGCTTCCAACGAAAATAGCTCCAATTTTCTTTGGATCTATCTTAGCCCTCTTTAAAGCTTCTCTGGCAGATTCAACGGCAATTGTCGCAGTATCTTCATCAAAGTTCGGAACTGCCTTTTGTTTGACACCCAAACCCCTCTTTATAACTTCAGCATCTTCCCCCCAAACCCTCGCAATCTCCTCAACCTTTATTCTATACCTTGGTACGTACGTTCCATAGGAGACTATTCCAACCATCACTCAACACCTCTCAACCTTTCAACGATCTCATCAACAGATAGATTCGTCACAATCAAACCAACCTTATCTATCTCCGCAAGTTTTACAGCAATCTCATCAACCTTCTTCAAGCCATGAAGGACGACAACACTTGGTTTTAGATTTGCAACCCTTACAGCAACCATCGGAGATCTTCCAGTGGTAACTCGGGTAAATATGAGAGCCCTCTCACTCGTGTAGCCGTAAAGCTTGTAAAAGTCGTACGCACTTAAAGTCAAAATGGCCTTTATACTGTCGATAATTGTGTAACCGTTAACCGACCTTTCAGTATTAACCACAACATCTCCACTTAAAATTTCAACAAACTCATCAAATTTCAGTGATCTGTTGAACTCACGCATGTCTATTATCACATCGAGGTTCAAACCACTTATAAGGTCACGATATTTTGATATGACTTTGTATCCTCTCTCCTTATCTATCTCAAAGAGAGCTGTTATGAGCTTCTTAACAAAACTTATTCCTGGAGATTTTCTTCTATCGCTCTCATAATCGCTAATGACTGAAGGAGATATACCAAGCTTCTCAGCCAACTCCTTCTGAGAAACTTCAAATATCTTTCTCCACTTTCTAAGAGCTTTACCAGGATTGTCGGAGAAGACAATATCACCCGAAATTTTATCTTTTAAAACATCGATAACGTGATCCATAGATGCAATAGAACCCGTAACTTATAAGTTTAACGAAATGATTTTCGTCTATCAACGTTCTCAAAAATTTAAAAAGAGAATTATAATTACTTATTCACAGATGTCTACCCAAATAGCTCCGTTTGGACAAGCCTCAACACATGAACAGCACTCCTGGCAATCTTCTGGTCTCACAGGGTGGGCTTTTCCGTCCTCACCAATCTCATACACTTCTCCAGGACAGACACCAATACACTCCCCACACCCATCACACTTCTCTGGATCTACTTTGATTTCCACCATACTCCCACCTCCTTGCGAAGTGATTTTGCAAGTATTTAATGTTTGTTTTTTAATCACTCACAAGCATCGATCCAAATAGCACCATTTGGACAGGATTCAACACATGAACAACATATCTGGCAGTCTTCAGCTCTAACAGGATGGGATTTTCCATCTTCGCCTATTTCCCAAACTTCAGCAGGGCAAACTCCGATACACTCACCACATCCATCACACTTGTCAAGGTCAATCCTGATTGTAACCTCTCCACCTGCTCCCTTTACCTCTTCAACAGCCATACCATCACCTCATTTAGTATAAAAGTTAAAGACATTTAATACTTTTGTTAAAATAGCCTAAACCGAAATAGACAAAATGTATAAAAAAGAAAAAATTTGATTAAACTCCAGATCTTCTCTCCTCCATCTCCTTAAGTTTCTCAGGAGTCGTTATGTATGTCGTTGAACCAGATGACCAATAAGCTGCTTTTCCTTCATTTACCAACTCCTGAACGATCTTATCCAGCTCCCTCTTCTTAACTCTTAGGATTTTAGCAAGATCTCTTACCTGCCAGGGCTTTTTCTGTAAGTATTCAACAATCTTCTGCTTCAATTCTTCCTTATTTATCTCCTCTGCCATTTTAGGTCACCAAAAAAATTTAGGTAAAAATAGTATATACTGTTTACCATCTAAATGCAGCAGAGGTTCTGAATGTCGTGTAGAGATATGGTGTTCTGTGGTAGTCCTCGATCAATTTCTCTGTGAACTCTAAGCCAGTTAGCTCAAAGAATCTCTCCCAGCCAATTCTATGGACCCACTCAGCAATTCTCTCATACTTCTCTGCATGAGTTGCCCAAGTTTCAAGGATCTTCTTGACAGTCTGAACAACCTCTGGCCACCTTGGCGGGTTGTTCGGTAGCCATGGAACTACAACTTTGGAGAGTTGTGGTGGATACCTTGCATCTGAAATCTTACCACCGACCAATATGGCAACACCGTCATTTTCTGGGTCGAAAATCGGCATTCCAGGACACATCGTGTAACAGTTACCACAGTACATGCACTTGTCCTTGTCAAGGATGACGGTCTTCCTCTTCATGTCCGGCTTCAGTGCACCAGTTGGACATGCGGCAACTGTTGAAGGAATCTCACAAGTCCTCCTTACAGCATCGTCATCGATCTTGGGTGGCTTTCTGTGGACTCCAACCATTGAAATGTCTGATGCGTGAACGGCACCACACATGTTCCCGCAGCAAGCCAATGAAATTCTGCATAAAGCAGGTAGCTTATGGTCTGTGAAGTAGTCATAGAGTTCATCCATTACAGATTTTACGATACCAGATGCATCGGTAGCTGGTGTGTGGCAGTGCACCCAACCCTGAGTGTGGACGATATTCGTTAAACCGTATTCACCTTTGGTGGCGTCCCAGGTTCCACCGCATGGGAATCCTACCTTTTCCTGAACCTCCTTAATTAAGTCTTCTATCTTATCTGGATCAGTTAAGAAGAACTCTACGTTGTTCCTGCTTGTGAACCTGAGATAACCATCAGAATATTTGTCAGCGATGTCACATAGATCTCTAACAGTGTAAATACTAAGTAACCTTGGAGAACCGAATCTCACAACGTAAATCACATCACCACTTTCAGCAACCCTCTTAATTACACCTGGCCTAATTACCTCATGGTACTTCCACTTACCGTAGTTATTCTTAATTACGGGATGCAACATTATCGAATAGTGTGGTGGACCAAAATCCGTTTTCGGTTCAACCGTCTCCTCCCACTCCTTCTCCTCAGCCATACAAAACACCTCCTCACTCCTGCAATTCTCTCCAGAATATGAACGGGTTATTTCTTGGCGCGTAAACCATCCTCACATCAGCCTTCTGACCGATGACCTTCAAGAACTCTTGCATTCCAACTCTCCAGATGAGTTCACCAACTCTCTCTCTGAACTTACCGTTCTCATCCCACCACTCCCAGATCGCCTCAAGCATCTCACAGCACTTGTCGATCAACTCGTCAGCTGGGATGAATGGTACTGCAACCCATCCAATTATAGCTCCATCAACAAATGGCGCCTTACCACCAATGAGAATTGTAGCTCCCCTCTCCTTACCAGGCTTTAAGGCCTTTGGCAGGACATTTATACAGTGCATGCACCTTATGCAGTTCTTGTTGTCGATTTTCAGCTCTTTTCCATCCCAGCTTATCGCACCAGTTGGACACTTCTTGACAACCTGCTTCTCAATGTCTACACCAGCCTTAGCATATTCCCTCACTGCCTCCTGATCGATCTGAATCTCATCCTTCCAAGTTCCAATTATAGCAAAGTCCGATCTAGCTTTGGCAGCTACACAGTCGTTCGGACAACCAGAGCACTTAATCTTGAACTTGTAGGGCCACATTGGTCTGTGCAATTCATCCTGATACTTCATTGTGAACTGATAGCATGCCTCAAGCGTATCATAGCATGCGAATTCACACAGTGCTGGACCCATACAGGCTGATGGAGTTCTCAAGTCTGAACCAGAACCACCAATGTCAAATGGGGCAGGAGAACCATACTTCTCAAGATAAGCCAAGGCGTTTGTCATTGGCTGTAGGTGCTCAGTTCTTGTACCTAGCAGAATTATGTCACCAGTAGAACCGTGGAAGTTTGTCAATCCAGAACCCCACTTCTCCCAAGCATCGCAAATAGCTCTCAAAGCTTTTGTCGTGTAGAACCAGCCAGCGGGCATGTTAATTCTCATTGTGTGGAAGTGCCAAACTTCTGGAACCTTATCCTCTAAGTCACAGTATCTTCCAATAACTCCACCACCATAACCGAAAACAGCTACGATACCACCGTGCTTCCAGTGAGTTCTCTTGTCCTTGTAAGCGAGTTCGAGAACTTTCAAAAGACCTTTTGCGGCACCAGGCAACTTGATCTTTTTACCAGCCTTCATAGCCTTCTCAGATTCTATTGCAGCCCTCTTGATTTCTTTTACAAAAGAGGGCCATGGACCTTTTTCGAGTTCATCAAGTAATGGTGTTTCTGGCAACTCTACACCTTCAACTACTGGCATTTAACCACCTCCCAACTGGTTCGTATTTATCTTTCCCTTAACCATATATAAGATTTTCGAAATTAAATTTCATAAAACCGAGTTTTAATTCTGAATCTTCATTTCGTAAATCTTTTAGAAAGTTTAAAGTTATGGTGAGCGGTGACTGGTAAGGTTTATATCGTAGGTGCTGGACCAGGAGATCCAGAGCTTTTAACGGTTAAAGCTCTAAAGGCTATAGAGAAGGCAGATATCATTCTCTATGATCGATTGGTTGGAGATAAGATAATTGAAATGATAAGGGGTATGGGGAAAGATGTGGTATATGTTGGAAAAAATTCATTTGAAAAAGGTTCTGAAAGGCAAAAGAACATAAATGAGTTAATGGTTAAGCTTGCTAAGGAAGGAAAAACCGTTGTAAGACTTAAAGGTGGAGATCCTTTCGTTTTTGGAAGGGGTGGTGAGGAGGTTGAGTATCTAATTAAACACAACATACCGTTTGAGGTGATACCTGGGTTAAGTTCGGTAATTGCTGTTCCAACTTCAGCCTGCATTCCTCTAACACACAAGGGATTGTCCTCAACAATCTTTGTCATGACTGGTAGGAATTTGGATGATATTGGTAAATCAGCTTTGAGTGGGACAATTGTAATATTAATGGGTAAGGAGAGAATAAGAGAAATTTGTAAAAAGTTGATTGAACTTGGAAAAGACAAAAATACGCCAGTTGCAGTAATCGAAAATGGAACTCTTGAAAGTCAAAAAATTTACTTCGGAAACCTTGAAAACATTGCTGAAGTCGTTGAGAGAGATGTGAAGGGTGTTGCATTGATAGTTATTGGAGACGTAGTCAAACTCGGTGAAAGATTCAATTCCAAAAGATTCTCGTCCTTATAAACCTCTTCTCAGCTTCAATTAACTCCTTTAAAAACTCCTCTTCACTCCTGAAAAACCTTGAAAGGATTCTTACAGCTGTATTCACTCCAACACCAAACGTGTTTAATGCATAAATTGCCCTCTTCCCATAGCACATGACAAGATTTGCAATTCTATAAAGTTCCTTCTTTTCAATCTTATTGATGTCTCTCTTTGCATTTACGCAAGCCACAAGCTTTGAACCACATCTTATACAATCTAAGCGATCTATCATCTTAACCTTCATCTTAACCTTACAGCCGCAGTTCAAACATACCATGTAACACTCTTCATTTTCAATCCTCTCTTTGAATGCATCCAAAATCGCCTTCTCCCTATCTCCAACGACTTCTCCAAATTTAATTTCATTGAGCTTAGATATTGGACTTAAATCGTCATAAACTACGACCTCAATCTCTCCACACTGTATCTTCCTCAAAACATTGCATGCTCTATCTAAATCAAGTTTGTCATGAAAAACTTCGTTTAAAGCTTCGATGTAGGCAGGAGTTCCCTTCAACCTTACAATCAAATTCTTAACATTCACCCTACTAACATCATCTATGCAACCAAACCTCTTTGCAACTTCAACAAACTTGTAGTGCATGATCTTCGAATCGAGTAATGCGACCTCGATAAGCTCCTTCAAGTTGTCGACATCAACTTTCATCAAAATGTCCTTGATATATCTACTATCAACATCCGCCCTTATCCTTATTCTATAAGGTTCAACGGAAATTTCAAAAGGCTTTGGAAGGAAGAGCGAAATTACCTTAGCCAAGGTCTCATTGACTCTGTGACCAAAACAAGCATTTAGAACTACGTTTCCCTTTCCTTCAATGGTTACGACATCATCAGTAGAAACTCTAAAGCCCTTACACTTCTTCAAAGTTTCAACAACAACCTTACAGACTTCCTCATCACTTCTGAATTCTTCCTTGAGAATATCTATTATTTCCTTCTCATTGAAAACCATCAGTAAATTGCATATCCATTTCCTAAGTTTTCCAACATCCTGAGCAACTTCAAACGGAACTGGAATCTCTTCACCAAACCAAGAAGGAATAACACCCTCAGCCCTGATAGGTTCAACCCTTACAACTTCGTCTATTGCTACAATTTTCCAAAGTTCACCCTTCATTGCGAACACACCGTATTCAAAGTAGGAGAGAAAACTCTCGTCCAAGTAACCTATAACCCTGTTTGTTGTTATGTCAACAACCTTAAGCTTCTTCTCATCGGGTATCATAGAGATGTTTTCGTAGAAGTGTCTTCTACCAGCCTTAGTAACTTTTCCATTCTTAATCAAACTGTTTCTCTCTAGAAATTCCAAGACAAACTGAAACTCATCGTAACTCAAATCTCTGTAAGGTTCCACTCTTTTGACTATCTCATAAATCTCGTTTGGCTTGTAGCCTTCTAAAAGCATCGCAATGACTTGATTAGCTAAAACATCCAAGCACATTTTGTAGAGTTCCACGGGCTCTATCTTACCATCCTCAGCTCTTTTAATGATAGCCCAAGATTCTAAGATTTCATCAAAGTCGTTTACGACTATGTATCCTTTCGAAACCTCTTCAAGCCTGTGTCCAGCTCTACCAACCCTCTGAATAAGTCTTCTAACTTCCCTCGGACTGTTGAATTGAACAACAACGTCAACATGCCCAATATCTATCCCAAGCTCCATCGAACTCGTGCAGACCAAAGCATTTAGCTCACCACTTACAAACTTTCTTTCAGCCTCAACCCTAACATCCCTAGATAGAGAGCTGTGGTGTACCTCGGCGTTCAAGGTTTCTTTCAGTTTTAAACCAAGAGCTTCAGCCATCTGCCTTGTATTTGTGAATATAAGAGCAGATCTATGAGATTTAACGATCTTAGAAATCTTACCCTCATCACCCAAAACAACCCTAAACTCGTAAACCTTACCTCCCTTCCACTCTATTACATCCTCAATACCAAAGTACCTTGCTACTTCCTTTGCATTGCTAAGTGTCGCTGATAGACCTATTATCTGAAAATCTGCGAGCTCTTTAAGCCTTTCTAAAGCTATAACAAGTTGAACTCCTCTCTTTGAATCTGCAAGCTCGTGAATTTCATCTATAACTACAAACTTAATGTTTCTAAGAGATTCTCTTAACCTTCTACCCAAGAAGAGTATTTGGAACGTTTCTGGAGTTGTTATGAGTATTTGGGGCGGCTTGAGTGATTGCATCCTTCTTTCGGCATTTGGTGTATCGCTGTGCCTTACTGCGATGCTGAAACCCAATTTATTTGCAAGTTTTCTAAGTCTTCTGATCATATCCCTGTTCAAAGCCCTTAAAGGTGTTATGTAGAGAAATGTAATTCCCTTACACTCCATTCTGAGCATCTTGTTGAGAATGGGAATTACAGCACACTCAGTTTTACCACTACCAGTAGGAGCAGTGATTAGAACGTTTAGACCTTTGGCTACTCTAGGAATTGCAAACTTCTGAAGATCGTTCAACCTTTCAATACCTATCTCTCTGAGAGCTTCAACGAGCATGAACATTTGAAATTATCTGTAGGATATTTAAGGTTGATTCTAGTTTTTTAAAATGAAACTGCTAGAATCATAATATGTCAAGCTAAACACAATTTCATCCAATAAAACGCAAGCCAGTCGTTGTCAGACATAAATAAATATTCAGCCTTATAACGTATCATCCACTTTATAAACTTCTCCCCCAGACTGAACAACCCTAAGTGAACATTTTACCGCTCATGTTTTTAAGACAAGATAAATTCAGTAATAATTTAAAAACTAGAATCAACCTTAAGCCATGAGGACTATTTATTGGGAAGATAACGCAGTGAAACTCATAGATCAAACGCTTTTGCCAGATGTGTTTAAAGTTATAACGTGCAGAACAGTTGATGAGCTTGCAGACGCAATAAAGAGGTTGGCTGTGAGGGGAGCACCAGCTTTGGAGGCTAGTGGAGCTTATGGTGTTGCTTTAGCCTGCTTTGAGAGAGATTTCAAGGATGCTGAGGAGTTGAAGGAATATGTCAAAAAGAGGGCAGAGCTTTTAGCTTCTACGAGACCTACAGCCGTAAACCTCTTTTACGGGATTGAGAGGGTTCTTAAGGTTGTTCTGAGTGGTAACGATGTTGAAGAAATAAGGAAGATAGCTTTGGAAGAGGCTGAGAAAATCGCTGAGGAGGATGTTAAAAGGAACAAGCTTATGGGTAAGTATGGAGCGGAGCTTTTGGAGGATGGAGACACTGTTTTAACATATTGTAATACTGGAAGATTGGCTACGGTGGATTATGGCACTGCTTTAGGTGTGATAAGGAGTGCAGTCGAGCAGGGTAAAAGAATCAAAGTCATAGCGTGCGAAACCCGCCCTCTAAATCAAGGATCCCGCTTAACTTGCTGGGAGTTGATGCAGGATGGTATAGATGTGACGCTGATTACAGATAATATGGTTGGAATTGTAATGCAGAAGGGTATGGTAGATAAGGTAATAGTTGGAGCTGACAGAATTGTGAAAGATGCTGTTTTCAACAAGATAGGAACTTACACCGTTGCAATTGTTGCGAAGGAGCACAATGTTCCATTCTACGTTGCTGCACCGATTACAACATTTGACTGGGAGAAAACTATGAACGATGTTGTTATAGAGGAGAGGAGCAAAGAGGAGCTAATCTACTGCCATATAAAGTGTAGAAAAACTTTGATAGCACCAAAGGATGTTAAGATTTTCAATCCAGCATTCGATGCGACCCCGCTGAAGTATGTTACAGCTTTGATTACAGAGAAAGGTATTATATATCCACCATATGAAGAGAATGTACCGAAATTTCTAAATTTGAGTAGATAAATATAAAACTATTAATATTCTTATTGTAATAACAATAATTCCCGTTAATGCGAGGATCTCACCCACAATTTTTTTCAACTCTCTTCTTGCTCCTAACCAGATAAATACCAACAACTATCATTATTAACAAGATCGAAATCTGTATAGGATCAAACGGGCTACCTATAATAAAAGTTAGGACCTCTCTAAAAAATTGTTGAATTGGATTAGATGTAACATAACTGGCTTAGGTTTTGGTATCATCGCTTAACCGCCTCAACAACTAACTTTAAATCGTTTCCCAATCCATCTTTGCAGTAAAATATCCATACTGGATAATATATTTTCTGTTTGTTCTCAACATAGTATCCGAGCTTAATATCATAAATGGTAATTGGATAGGCTATATCCATCGGTTTGTTTACTATTTCACCGTTCTTTAGTTTTTCTAGTACTTCTTTAGATAAAATCACGCTAATCTCTCCAGCATACTTTAATTCTCTCCAGTTTTTTGAATAAAACAGAACCTTGTCACTTACAGCAAGCTCTATTTCATCAGCGGGGCCCACCACATCCAATCCATTAATCTTTCTTTTGTACTTTATTGAAACAAATAGGGGGCTTTTTATCAACAATTTTGCCAGTTCTTGTGTTCAAAGCCTTTAAATAAACAGTCTCCACTTTACAAAACGTCGCTAAGAAAGCCTTGCTTTTTAATGTGGGGATGAATTAGGGGAGGGGGAGGTTGATGGAGCGTTAGTTTTGTGAAGCCTCGCTCTGATTTATCGATGTTAGGTGGGTCAACCAAGTCACCGCAAGGGGAAATATAGCCTAGCTCTCTGCCTTGCGGACAGGTGGGTTTAACGGGGTGCTGACCCACCCCGTGTATATACTCAAAGGCTGAGGATACAAACCTTCCCGCAAGAAATCCTCGCACTTCAGTGCGGGAAGGAGGTCAATTAGATAGGCATCTTT
>CAZFVO010000005.1:0-43881 GCA_964522325.1 uncultured archaeon
TATTTCTGCTCTTAGTTAATGCAGCAAATAAAGCTGGAAAAGCATGGTAGTTGTGAGCGTGGATTATATCATAGTCAGAGCTACGCTCTTTAAGGAATTTATACATCTCTAAAGAGAAGTAGTATGCTTGAGAAGGGGCGATGGATTTAAACCTTCTAACGGTAATACCATCGATTTCCTCAACTTTAGGATATTTACCCGTCGGATTTGTAGTTAAAATCTCAACTTCGAAATTCTTCGCTAACCTCTTAGATATTTCATATACGTGAGTCTCCACACCACCAATGTCTGGATAAAATCTTGGACAAACTTGAGCTATTTTCACTTCAAATCCTTAACCGATACGATTAATAAGATGCACGATAAAATAAATCCTGTGAAAATAAAAAATGTTGCAATATTAGGTCCATCAAAACGCTTTCTTTCTGGAGTCAGTTACTACACGATCCGCTTATCAAACGCTCTATCAGCTTACGCTCACGTGAAGACGATACTTTTTCGAAACATGCTTCCGAAGAGGTTGTTTCCGGGATGGAAGAGGGTTGGAGAGAATCTAACCTATCTCGAATTCGATAAAAGAGTCGAAGTTCACGAAATCCTCGACTGGAACAATCCTTCAACGTGGCTCAAAGCCTTTAATTTAATGAAAGATTGCGATGCTGTTATCTTGGAGTGGTGGACTTCAAGCGTTGCCCACATGTACTTGTCGGTAGAGCTTTTGAACGGAATATTTACTGATATACCAACTGTAATCGAATTTCATGAGGTGATAGACCCGCTCGAAAGCTCGATTTTACCGATAAAGGTTTACTCGAGAGTAGTGGGTAAGGTAATTAGGAAGTTGGCCGACCATTACGTAGTACACTCGAAAACAGATAAAAAGTTAATCGGCAGAGTCTACGGGATTTCCTTAGATAAAATCTCCGTGATCCCGCACGGCATATACGATCATTACAAAAGAGTGGAAGGAGCAAAAGAAAAATTGGGAATTAAAGAAAATTTCGTAATACTGTTCTTCGGATTGCTTAGGCCCTATAAAGGCGTTAAATATCTTGTAAAAGCCTTCGAAAATTTACCGAAGGAAGTATTGGAAGACTCAAGATTGCTTATTGTAGGTGAAACTTGGGAAGACAGGGAAACTACAAAACTTATAGCTAACTCGAAATATCGTAACAAGATTACGGTCGTAAACAGATACGTTCCCGATGATGAGGTATCGTTATACTTCTCAGCGAGCGATGTCGTTGTTCTGCCGTATACAAGGGCTTCGCAAAGCGGAGTGGCACACATTGCAATGGCTTTTGGACTTCCCGTTATATCCACTTACGTCGGAGGTTTAAGGGAATCTCTATCCAAGTATAGGGGAACAATCTTTGTGAAACCTAAGAATGTTGATGAACTGGCAGAAGCAATCGTCAAAGCGTATAGAAGTGGCCGTAAGAGATTTAGCTGTCCCAAAGACCTAAGCTGGAATGAAATTGCTAAAAGATGGATGGATCTGTTAAATCAACTTTAAACCTCAACCAATAGCTTTCTTACCTCCCTAGCCTTCCTAATGCTTACCTCCAAAACCTCCTCAAAAGCCTTCTCACTTAACAAGAAGGGACCGCTCTTCTGAATTGAGACTATGTTGTCGTTCTGATCAGTTGTAATTGTTATCGTATTCTTCCCTACGCTAAGCTCATCCCTGCAAGGATCGACGAGTATCTTGTCATCGTAAACCAGAGAAGTTATAGCCACTGGCAGATCCCTGACTGGCAACGGGAAGTTGTCTCCCACTCCAAATCTCTCGGCTGGAACGGTTGTGTTTAGAAGTGCAGCTATGGCGGCTAAAGCTGAAGCGTCCATCAAATTCCCGTCATCATCTAAAGCCCATATGTCTATAAATATTATCCAAACCTTCTCACCCTCTTCAATACACAGCTTCTTCAAATCAACAGCCTCGCTGTGCCTTATACCCCTATCAACTACTCTTGCCAACTCAATTGCATTTTCATCTGGTGGTCCTGGCTCGAAGGTTGGAGAAGCTAAAGGCACCAGTTCAGCATTCGTTATGATTATACCCTGATCTGGTGTGTCCGGGAAAGGCTCTCCAACCTGCATCTTCACTCCTGCCACAACCTGAGTGTTACCCAGTTTGACGTAAGCTGAGCCTTCAGCCTTCTTTATCAGTCCCGTCTTTATTTCAATTGGTCTTATCTCGTCAAAAGCCCTGCCATCAATTCTCTCCCCATCTCTCAGCTTTGAAAGAACGTAGTCCTTTCTAACTTCCATCAAAATTTCATCGCTCATTCCATCACCTCTTCCTCTTTGATGTACTTCCTCAGTATAGCTTCCCTCTGAAGCTGATAAATCTGCATGGCCCCCTTCTTAGCCATCTCCAAGGCTTTCTTAAGCTCTTCTTTGCTGACCCTTCCGTCCATCTGCAAAAGTGTTATCGACTCTATTTTACCGTTCCTTATGAGGAATGCGAAGGGTATGTCGGCCTCACCGTAGTTGTCCTCCTCTTTCATAGGATCCAAAACCAAAACGCCGTCAACCTTCGCAACCGCAACTGATGTAACCATTCCCTTCATCGGAATTCCAGCATCTATTAAAGCGACGCTCGCAGCGTTTAAGCAGGCAGTCCTCGAACCAGCGTCAGCTTGTAAGACTTCAACGAATATGTCTATTGCTGAACGAGGAAACAACTCCTTCATTATCACGGGCTCCAAAGCTTCTTTGCTGACCTTTGATATCTCTATGCTCCTTCTATCTGGTCCGGGTCTTTTTCTCTCCTCAACGCTGAAGGGTGCCATGCTGTAACGGTATCTTATTATCGCTTTGCTCGGGTCTTCTAAATGCTTCGGATGTACTTCTCTTGGCCCGTAAACGGCAGCAACTACCTTGTTTCCTCCCATCTCAAGGTAACATGAGCCATCAGCTCTGTTCAACACTCCAGCTTCAATCTTTATAGGTCTAAGCTCCTCGAAACCCCTTCCATCCAACCTTTTACCGTCAACTATGAGCTTGATCTCCTCCATATCACTCACCCTTTAACCTCTCCTCAGGAACTTCTGGCGGAATTTCTAATTCAGCCTTTGACTCTTCAGGCTTTGTTTCTTCTGCCTCTATTTCCTCACTCTCAGCTTCCTCAGTTTCCACCTCCTTAACTTCAGTTTCGCCGAGTTCTTCAGCCTTCTCTTCAACTTCCCTCTTCTCTATTTCCTCTGGCTTAGCTAAACCAATTTCGACCTTTCTCTTCTTAATGAACTCAGCAATTCTATCGGTTAGTCCTTCGGTATGAGCTTCCTGCTCGATTATGTAAATAGCCTCCTCGGCAATTGAAACTTTCCTTCTGTCTCCGTTTATCCAAATCAAACCGTTCTGACCGACTATTATCTGAACGTCCAACTCCGATTTGAGCAACTTGATCATGCTACCCTTCTTCCCTATAACTCTCGGAACTCTAGTTGGATTTATCACGACAATTCTACCCACTCTAATCGGCCTGCAGAGCTTGTCCTTCATGGTCAAAGTAACCCTCATCTTCGGATCGATGTTCATTACCTTTGCAATTATCGCATCCCCAATATCGAAAACCTCGTTCGGCTTCTTGTTAGGTCTCATGGCTGGATTCTCTTGCACCGGTAAAAACGCTACGTAGGGTGAAAGAATATCTACAATCCAACCGTTAGCCGTTACTTCTTTAACGATACCGATCACAGTGTCCCCCAAGGAGGGAACGTACCTACCCTTGAGCGGGATAACCTTAACCATCGTCTCCGTTTTGTCAAGCAAACCCAAAACCCTAGCGTAAACCTTATTTCCTTCAACATACGTGTTCGGTCCTGCGGTCTTTGGATTAGTTGATAACAGATCACCGGGCAAAACGATTTTCCTACTTACTTCAGCCATTTCACCACCTCACAGCTGTATTCTTTTTAAGATCTTAGTTAAGGCTCCACCTTTGGCGACTTTGCCGAGGAGATCAAGCAGATCACCGTGTAAGCCAGCGGGAATTCTCATAACGCATATCCAACTGCCATCCCTCTGCCATTCCTCTTTGATCACGTTTCCGAAGGAATACAAAGCAGATATGGCCTTTCCCGTGTATTCTGGCGGGATTTTTATGGCAATCTCTATCTCCTCAAACCTCATTGGAAGAATGGGCTTCAAAGCTTTGACTATATCCTTTATCTGTGCTTCAATGGGCTTGAATATGTCTATGTGCACCTTAGCTTGCTCCAAAGCCATTTCAATCCTTGTAGGAGGGTGAGGAGCACCTGTTCTTGGATCGACTGTGTTCCTCCTTAGATATTCTATTATCTGCTTCTTCTTCTGTTCAAGCATCTCCTTCCTCTGCTCAGCCGTTATCTGTACTTCTCCCTCAACGATTATCTTTTTGGCAATCGTTCTAACATCCGAAGTACCAAAAACCTTCGTCAATTCCTCCTTTGAAGCTCTTTCACCCTTCCTCGCATCCTTAAAAACTTCTTCAACAGCCAAAAGCTGTTCAAAATCAACCTCCTTACCCTCTTTAAGATCTCTCGCAAGGTATGGATCTACCAAAACCTCAAAAACCTCTCCACCCTTCTTAAGCCTTGCAATCACTGCCTTCTCAAGAGAAACCATCCACATTCACCTCTGAAGTTCTTGCCTTATCACCTCGTTAGCCTTATCAACGAACTCTTTAATCTCATCAATACTCAATATTCTGAAAATTTTGTCATCAACCCTTATAGCCCCAACCTCTATACCCTCATAACTGAGCTCACTCTCTATAGCCTTACCCATGGCAATCATTGCCTTAATCATAGCATCCTCGAAGCTCATGTTGTCGTCGTACTCCTTTTCAAAGTATTCCATAACAACGTTTCTCCCGGCTCCTATTGCAGTAGCTTTGTATTCCAACAAGGCACCACTTGGATCAGTTTCGTATAAACGTGGTTTCTCGTCGACTCCAGCAATTAGGAGTGAAACTCCGAATGGCCTGACTCCTCCAAACTGCGTGAACTGCTGTTTAAAGTCGCAAATCCTCTTAGCCAAATCCTTGATGCTTATAGGCTCATCGTAAGTCAAACGGTTTATCTGTGCTTCGAGCCTTGCCCTATCTATCAAAATTCTTGCATCTGCAACCAAACCTGAAGTTGCCGCACCTATGTGGTCATCGATTATGTATATCTTTTCTATTGTGTCTGGTTCGAGTAATCTGCTTGTCACCCTTCTATCCGCCACAAGTATAACACCTTCCTTTGTCTTCACTCCTATTGCAGTCGCACCCCTTTTTACTGCTTCTCTCGCATATTCAACCTGAAACAGTCTTCCGTCTGGACTGAATACCGTTATAGCTCTGTCGTATCCCATCTGTGGTAAATGCATTTCATCACCTCCTCAGAAACTTTCTCATACAGCTTTTAATCGTTCCGCTAACCCCCAATATTCTAATCATAACCTTCGAATTTTCAACTTCACTAACGAGATTGAGTCCAAACTTCACGTCTTTTAAAGATTCCCTATAACATTTCAATATACCCATCTTACCATCGAAATGCTTAAGTTCTAATCCCAAAAACTTCGTTTCTCCAAAGAGAGAAAATACTGTCTCACTTATGGCGTTAAATAGACTGTTTTTGTCCAACTTCTCTTCCGAGATTACTTCGAAAGCAATATACCTGTTCTTCTTCCTTAAAGCTGGAGGAAATCCTTTCATACCATAACCATCACCAAGTAAAGCAAGATTAAAATTAGGATTAAGATGAGTACAGTCAAGGTACCAATTCTCTCAATCCTCCTCTTCTCTTCCTCACTGACGAATTCGACCTCTATCTCCCTCTTGCAAATCTCATCCATTATGACTTCAACCTTCCTCTTTCCCTTAACGTTTGAACTGAACTTGAATTCGAAGAATCCGTTTGGATCACTGTAAATTGTACCGTAGTTCATCCCATCAATTACAAATCTAAGTTTTGCCCTCGTCGGTAACCACATCTTTCTCTTTTCATCGTAAATCTGAGTGTATCCTCTAAGCACGACTTCATCTCCAACCTTTGGCTTCTTATCGTTCACATGTAATCCAGCTATTCTGACCCTCATGTCAGCTTTTTACCTATCGTAGCCAGATATGCTAAATACGCATCGAGTTGGATTCTATCATGTGCTCCTTCAGTTAATCTGAAGTCTATTTCCCCCAATTTATCTATCAACATTACTTTAACCCTTTCATCCAAGTTTGAAGCTATTATCTCCCTAAAGAGTTGTGAAACTATGTCCTCTCCACTCATTCCATACTCAATCATCATCCTATCCAAAATCTCTCTAGCCTCAATGAACTTTCCACTGAGAGCAGTTTCTATGAGCTTTCTCATCTCCTCAGGTCTTGCAGTTGCAGTTATCTGATATATCGTTTCTGCTGTAATTACCTCACCTAGCGCAGCTGCTCCCTGTAAAGCGTTTATTGCCTTTCTGAAGTCTCCATTGGCTATGTAAACTAGGGCATCCAAAGCGTCATCGGTAATCTTAACACCCTCGTTTTCAGCTATCTCCTTAAGCCTCTTCTTCATAGCATCTGGTGGAATGAGTTTAAACTTGAAGACAGCACACCTCGACTGAATAGGCTCGATTATCCTACTGATATAGTTACAGCTTAGGATGAATCTGCACGATCTCGAATACATCTCCATTGTTCTCCTCAGTGCCGCCTGTGCATCTGGGGTTAAAGCATCTGCCTCATCCAAAAAGATTATCTTGAATGGAGCTCCGCTCATGGGTGCCGTCCTTGCAAACTCCTTTATCTTGTGTCTAACAACGTCTATACCTCTTTCATCTGAGTTGTGCAATAAGATGGGAATGTTTCCAGCGAAGAACATCTCGTTGTTTGGCACTGAAATGTCGTAAACGTAATCGTTGTAGTCTACCAACTCGATTCTCTTAACCTTTAGAGCGTGCAAGTCTGTGTAAGCTAGCTTTTTGATCAACTCAAATACTTTTCTCTCCTTTTCAGATAGCCTATCCCTATCAATCATCTTCACGACCCTCTTAAGTGTATCTTTTGAAATCCTGTCCTTTCCCTCGTAAAGTTGATGTCTTAATTCATATCTCCAATTTCCGTTAATCTTATCTTTTATCTTCTCAAGCAATGATACAATCGGTTTTGCAGGTAGTAGATCGCTCTTCTTCCAATTCATTCCACCTCTCCAGATTAATCTAACTTCTCTATCAAATATTGAGCTTTCAATTCCAGAAATCCTTGCAAGCCAAGCGATGTCGATCAGTAAATCCTTTGAAACTGAAGATATTCTGATAACGTTACTCCATTCACCATAACCATCGCCATCGGCTAAGCCTTTGAGATATGCCAATCTGTTCTCAAGCTTTGCTGAGAATATGAAGCTTGGAACTCGCTTGTTCTTGGCCTTAAAGCCATTTCCATCGTAGAAGTTGTCTCTAAAGAATTTAGCCAATTGTGTGCTTAACATTCTGATCTGCTTAGCGGAAAGGTTGTTTCGGTTAAAGCCAGAGGTTGTGTAGTTTTCGTAAACACTTATGTTATAAAAGCCAGCGACATTTCTTATTCGATTTGCTAAATCTTGTTCATTTGCGTTTATCGTGTAAACAATTTGACCAGACGTATTACCTCTAAATCCTATAGCACCTTCTGCGGTGTATAAACCAAAAGCCCATGCGTTATTTTCGTTTAACTCAAGATCGTCTATTACAGCAGTTCTTGAAGTTATGACTACAGGTTTATATTCTGAAAGACTTAGAACGTTAAGATTACCTTCAAGTTCTGCAGTGAAGCTTAGAAGATAGTCTCCCTCCCTAATTTCACTAGCCTTAATAGCTTTTAAGCCATTCTCACTCAAAATCATCACTGAGTGATTTCCTGTTAGCTCTATTACTCCACCACCTTCCAAGTGAACTCTTAAAATCTTTGGAACCCAATGTCTGATCAAAGCTGAAACTTTCGCCCATACAACTTTGTAATCCTTATTGACAGTTAGTACCTCTAAGTTGTCTACTTTAACGTACTCTGCATTCGAATCCTTGAAGTATATTTTGTCAAGATCTTCAAACGTCAATCTCTTGACTTCACCGTCAATCCTTACCAGTATTGGTGTATCCTTAGAAACGGATGCATTTAACTCTATAAAATTATCTCGCCAGGCATCTCCAAACAAATCTCTTGTCAAGGCTATTGCCGTTGCTGTTTTACCAGTTCCAGGAGGTCCTGCAAAAAGTAAATGGGGTATATTCTTCTGTTTAACGTAGTTCTTGAGCCTTCTAACTACATCCTCTTGACCGATTACTTCATCCAAAGTCTTAGGTCTGTATTTCTCAACCCAGATCTCCGCTTCCATTAAGATAACAAATGTTGTAGAAATATAAAAACCTAAGCGTTAACAATTAAGGTACGTCAGGATTTTATCATCTTCATTAGTCAGATGATAACATCCATCATCCTTGGGGTTCATCGGATTCAGGATCACATTTCCTTACCCCCATTCACCGTATACCCTCACACGGCACATCTCAATACGGATAACCACCTATTAACCAAATTCCTTACTGCTACTGAATCTCTGTCCCACTTCATCTTACAGTTTTTGCATATCATAATTCTATTGCTTTCGTGGATAAGGTTTGTTACCGCATTTAGGACAGGTTGTAGAAGTTCTATCAGGTTTAACGTAAACTACTGCAACTCCCTCTTTTAAGGCTTGCCATTCGATCCAGTGTTGTAGTTTCCTGTAAGCAAAGAAAGTAAATCGTTTTCTCCACGTCTTCTTCAACTTGGCTTGTTTATATTTTAAACCATTCAAGTCTTCCAATACTATTGTGTTAAATCCTAACTCCTTTACGAGCTTTACTATGATTTTGGAAGTCTGTTTTACGAAGTTATCGATAATACCTGAAATTCTCTTCCACCATCTCGATATAGCGTTCCTAATTCCCTTAACATTCAGCCACTTCTTTGAATACTTCTTCTGAGTCCTCTCCATGTGATTGTGCTTGATGTGCATAATTCTTGCCAATGGTGTTTTAATTCTAAATTCTATTTTCTCGTTACCTACAACAATTTCGTTAAAGTTTAGATCAACGCCAACAGCTCTTCCACTTGGCTCAGGTAATTTCACTACTTTTTTCATCGTTATGTAGAGCTTGATAATGCCATTACTAAGCTTCATTATTAAATCTCCAAATTTCCAATCTTTGTATCAAACCACTTCCTTGAAAATCCCTTAACCTTAATCTCTCCAAAGTTTCTTAGTTTTAGGTAGCATCTGTTTCCCCTAAGTTCTATCTTATACGCTTGGTAATCGCACCTAGCCCTGTAACTCCTTATAACACACTTCTTATCCCAGTTATTCTCGTTGTTTAATACTGATTTGGTTATGAAGGATGCTTCTCTCATGCAACTTAACGCAAATTTTGGTGGCAGTCCTTTCAACTTTAACAATTCGTAGAATTCGTTGTAAATTCTCTTTATGTCCAGTTCCCACTTAATCCTTCTAGTCTTTTTGACATACCTCCATCTACCGTATATACTTGGATTACTCAAAATCTCATTTACCACCACCCTTAAACGGTTCGTATAGCTCTTTATTAACTGAACCAAGGGGCTCCGACCTAACGGTTATCTCAACCGTTCCCGCTAAGGTTACTCATTATTACCCATCGTACAATACATTGGTATACATGATATTTAAAATGTTCGTCTTCATTTATTATTATTTAGTTATAAATTTGGTAGCTACTTCACCAAAAAATTGATAATACATCAAAGTAAAAGCTATAATGCCCGCAAACCCGGCGGGGTTGAGAAGCATGAGACCCCGTGGGCTCCGCGCGGGCTACAAATTTTCCATGATAGAGTTTGCTGTTGTTCTGATAAATCTTCCTCTCTCAGCACAGACGTGAATCAAAATGTACTTTATCTCGGGAATTTCTTCCATAAGCTTTCTTGCAATCCTCCTTGTAAGTTCATCTGCCTCTCTGACTGTCATATCTTCTCTAACCGTAATGTGCATGTCAACGTGCAGTGAATCTTCACCAACGTAAACGGCTACGATATCGTGAACATCTAAAACCTCTGGAAACAACATCGTAATTTCTCTAATTCTTCTATAAAACATCTCGTCTGGACTCTTTCCAAGGAGATAGCTAACATTCTCCTTAAAAATTCTGTAACCATTCCTACATATCAGTAAGGCTATGAATATCGTTAGAAGTCCATCAGCGAAGTGATAACCAATTGATGAGAGCTGAATGCCCAATATTGCACCTATATTAGACATAACATCGTTCTGAAGCTCGGCAAAAGCTGATCTTTCTGCAATTTTCTCCCTTTTAAAAACGAACATAAGGATTAGAGGGATCAGTAAGCTAGCAATTAAAACTGCTATTGCAACCTCTGGAAACCTACCAACTTGAGGATTTATTATTCTCTCAAAACCCTCTTTGAAAAGCTCAAGTGCAACGACTGTTACGAAAACTATCGAAACTACAACACACCCAACATTCTGAGCCAATCCATGTCCAAACGGGTGAGTTAAATCTGGGGGCTTTTTAGCCAATTTGTGCGTATAGAGTAGTGTTAGAAAGATAGTTATGTCTATGATGTTGTGAAAAAATTCTGCAAGCATCACGAGAAATTCCGTTAGGAAGTAGCAGGCAAGCTTGGCAAGTGCAACTGCTGAATATGTTATCAAAGCAACCTTCAACTTACTGTCAAAGCTTAAATATCGATCGTGTCCATACATTCTAAGCTCACCCACTCCTAAGCTATGAAGCGTCTGTGAGCGATGAGGGTGTGGTCCCAGACGGGGGCTCAAGTTTCTATTAAACTTTTGATGATCTTCGCCGTTTCAGCGGGGTCAGCCTTACCTCTAGTTCTCTTCATAACCTGCCCAACAAGATAATCCAAAGCTTGCTTCTTCCCAGATTTATAATCTTGAACAGCCTTCTTGCACTCCTCCACAACTTCTCTACAAATCCTTTCTACTTCCTCCCTACTTATTGCAAACAACCCCTTAGACTTAATTATATAATCAACATCCCCACCGTAATCAAGCTTAGTTCTTATGACTTCGACAGCACCCTTCTCTGTTATCATACCCTTATCCAGGTATTTCAAAAGCCTTGCAAACTCCTTCGGCTTGAAAACCTCATAAGCGAATCTGAAGTCTTTACCTCTATAGTTTAACTCGCCCCTCAGCACATCAACAACCCAACTCGCTGTGAGCTTTGGATCCGCCTCTTTAGCTACCTCTTCAAAGTAATCGGCCATAACCTTGTCCAGTATTAACACCTTTGCGAAGTTATCACTAATTCCATATTCCCTCTTTAACCTTTCCCTCTTCTCCTCAGGCATTTCGGGTAAGGTACCTTTAACTTCTTCAAGAAGTTCAGCTGTGTAAACTGGAACCAAATCGGGTTCCGGAAAGTATCTGTAATCTTGCTCCTCCTCCTTGCTCCTCAACGAGACTGTTATATTGTTCACCTCATCATAATGCCTCGTTTCTCTTTCAATCCTTCTGCCCATCCTGATCAGATTTCTCTGCCTAGCAATCTCGTAAGTTAAAGCCCTCTCAACTCCCTTGAAGCTTGAGATATTCTTGATCTCGACTCTACCCCCACCTCTTATTGAAACGTTCGCATCGACCCTCATAGCTCCTTCTAAACTCCCGTCAAAGACATCTAAATACTCTAATATCATCCTGAGCTTGTTCAAGAACAATCTTGCTTCTTTAGGTGAATTCATGACAGGCTCAGTAACTATTTCAAGTAATGGAACTCCAGAACGGTTGTAGTCGATTAAACAATACCTTGCTGTTGTTATAGAGCCCTTATAAACTAACTTACCTGGATCTTCTTCCATATGTATTCTCTTTAGCGTAATTTTTTTCTCTCCTTCATCAGTTTCAATTGTAACGTAACCACCCAAAGCTAAGGGTTTTTCGTACTGGCTAATCTGAAATCCCTTCGGTAGATCGGGATAGAAGTAGTTCTTTCTTTCAAATATTGCAACTGGTTGAACTTCAGCATTCAAAGCCAAAGCTACCTTTATTGCAGCTTTAACAGCCTCCTTGTTCACGACAGGCATCGCTCCGGGCAGACCTAAGCAAACTGGACATACATGCGTGTTTGGCTCACTTTCATGGTAGTCCAATGGGCAGGAACAAAACAGCTTAGTCTTAAGCTTGTTCAACTGAACGTGAACCTCCAGACCTATCATGATGTCCTTATCCATCGGACTTAGCGATGAGGGGTTGCTATAAAACACTTGCCAACCTTTATAAACTAACCCTCATAAGCCTGTAGGGATGTCGAAGGAGGTGGAGATACTCAAGTTGCTTGAGGATAACGCAAAACTTACACCAAAGGAGATTGCAGAGCTAACTGGATACGATGAAAAAGAAGTTGAAGAGATAATAAGGAAGTTTGAAGAGAATGGAGTGATCCTCAAGTACAAGACAATTGTGGACTGGGAGAAGGTTGGTGAGGAGGTGGTTTACGCAATAATCGACGTTAGAGTTACTTTGACGAGGGAGAAGAGCTACGATGATATTGCTAAGAGGATTGCGAAGTTTCCAGAGGTGCATGCTGTCAGACTTATAAGTGGTGACTATGACTTCCAAGTTGTCGTTAAGGGTAAATCACTCAAAGATGTTGCTTTCTTCGTTGCCGAAAAAATCTCAACATTGCCAGAGGTGAGAGATACCTTTACACATTTCGTCCTTAGGAGTTATAAGGAGGAGGGTGTTCTACTCTTTAAGGATGAAGAAGACAGGAGGTTAGCTTTTGTCCCGTAGAATAAGTGAGAGAGTTAATTCAATACCTCCATCAGGAATAAGAAGGTTCTTCGAGTTAGTCATAGGTAGGAAGGATGTAATCAGCTTAGGTGTGGGGGAGCCTGATTATCCAGTCCCTTGGAGTATAAGGGAGAGTATGATATACTCGCTTGAAAAGGGGTGGACGTCTTATACATCAAACAAGGGTTTGAAGGAGCTTAGGGAAGGTATTGCTGAATATTACAAGAAGTTTGGGATTGAAACGAGTGGAGATAACGTTTTGATAACAACGGGTGTTAGTGAGGGATTGGATTTGGCTTTGAGAGCTATAATAAATCCCGGCGATGTTGTGTTAATCCCAGAGCCCTGTTATGTAGCTTACAAACCACTGACGTTCTTAGCTTACGGTGAGCCAGTGACAATTCCTACAAATCCAGAATTCAGACTTAGCTATGAGATACTTAGAGATTATGCAAGGTTTGAACCAAAAGCTCTGATAATAAACTACCCTAACAACCCGACTGGAGTGACCTACACAAGGAAAGAGCTTGAAGAAATTGCAGATTTTGCAGTAGAATATGATGTGATAGTAATAAGCGATGAAATATACGCTGAGCTAACTTACAAAGGCAAGCATATCAGCATCGCAAGTTTAAATGGAATGGAAGATAGAACGATAGTTCTTAATGGTTTTTCAAAGGCTTACTCAATGACTGGCTTTAGAATAGGCTATGCAATAGCTCCAGATGATATAATAAATGCTATGACAAAGATACATCAGTACTGTATGCTTTGCGCTCCAATAACTTCACAAATTGGTGCATTGGAGGCTTTAAAGTTAAGAGAAGAGGAGATGGATAGAATAAAGGCTGAGTACATAAGGAGGAGAAACTTCTTCGTAAAAAGGTTGAGGAAGTTTCTGAGCGTTAACATGCCAGAAGGAGCTTTCTACGTATTTCCAAGTATTAAGGAAACTGGCTTGAGTAGTGAGGAATTTGCCGAAAGACTTTTGAGAGAGAAGGGAGTTGCAGTTGTTCCTGGAAACGCTTTTGGGCGTAGCGGAGAGGGGTTTATCAGATGTGCTTATGCTGTGAGCATGGAAAAGCTAAAGATTGCTGTTGAGAGGATGGAAGAGTTTGTGGAAAATCTTAAATCGAAGAGGAGTTAAGGTTTTGCATGAGCAAATGGACTGCCTTAGGTGTAATTGTAGGATTTCTATTTGGCTTTAACGGGATTGCCATGATCTTCAACATGCTCACTAAGGCAGTGAGCGAAGTTCAGTCTCATTTAACTCAGGTTTCGACACTCGTTCTGCTTGTCATAGCTATAATATTAGTAGTTAAAGTAAGAATATTGGCATCTCTACTCGTTGGAGCCATAATTGGTGCCATTTTAAACCTAGTTCTCAAAATGAATGGAATCGATATTGTAGGTATAATTTTAAACTTCTTTACTTAGCCCAAAGCGGGTTCTGTCTTCTCTTTATCTCCAAAAACTCCTTAAAAGCTTTCTTAGCATTTTCACTTAGGATGTCGATAAATTCTCTCTCTATTATTCTGGCATGATTTTCTGGGATATCCACATATAATATCTCATCACCCTCCAATTGTCTACCAATCGTAACACCATCTATCGCAATAGCCAACTCTTCCCCCTCCTTTGCAATATTAACACTCTTCCTCTCCTTTTGCATACTCCTCACGGTTCCAACTTTAGTTCCATCTGGCTTCATCAGGTCTACATCCTTCCTTATTTCGCCAGCTAAAACCCTAATACCAATTATTGCGGGCTTACTTCTTCTGAATATGAACTCTGGAAGTAGTTTGATCTTACCAGGTTTAATCAAAGCTTCAATCCTCTGCTTTTCTCTCAAAGCCTTTGTTTCTTCTCTCCACTTAACATAGTTGTCAACGAGAGAATATATTATCTGATCCTGAAAAATCTTCACATCATACTTTTCAGCCTCTTCAACGACACCAGGCAGAAGTTTAACGTTGAAGGCCAGAACAACTCTGTTAACTTCATCCTTGTTTGCTGAAGCTTCAACAACATCCCTCTTATCGACATCTCCAACCTCAGCCTTCTTTATAGGAATTTCCGCTCTCTTAAGCTCGTTTATCAATGCCTCAAGCGATCCCAATGTGTCTGTCTTTAAAACTATCCCCTCTTCATCCGTCCTTATTGCTATAGACTCGTACTCCTTCCTAACTCTCTCTCTGAACATCTTGACTTCTTCCTCACTCTCAACCACTTCAAACTCACTACCAGCCAAAACCTTTTCAAGGTTCGGTGCAACGATCTTAATACCTGCTGCAGCCGTAACTTGCTTAACACTCTGAAATCTGCTCTCCATTCTCATCTCCTGAGCTGGTCTTGGCTTTAAAATTGCCCTTACCTTCGTAACAATCACATCATCTATGCCAGCTATGGCTATCGTATCTCCAACCTTCAACGTCCCATCGTACAGGATCGCATCACATGTGACACCCAACCCTTTTTCCTCCCTAACTTCCAAGATTGTCCCCTTTGCCTTACCTTCCACATGCAGTCTCAGTGACTTCTCAAGGTACTTCTGAGCCAAACCAACTAAAACCATCAAGAGTTCAGGAATACCCTCTCCAGTTATAGCTGAGGTAGGAATTATTGCAACAGTCCTTGTGAAATCTCTGATCCTATCAAACCTATCTGCATTAAAGCCATGCCTGTAGAGATCACCTATAAGCTCGTATATCTTGTTTTCTAAATTCCTCTTTGCATACTCATCCTGCTGAGCGTAGCTTTTCAAAAATGGTGCATCTGGAACACTCTTCCATCCTGGTATTTTATCTATCTTGTTTGCTGCAATTACGAAAGGAGTTTTGAAAGTTCTGAGAATTGAGATTGCCTCTTCAGTTTGAGGCTTAAAACCTTCATTTATATCCACAACCAAAACTGCTAAATCAGCTAAAGCTCCTCCTCTCTTCCTTAGATTTGTGAAAGCCTGATGACCGGGTGTGTCTATAAAGAGAAGACCAGGGATTGTTATCTTAACACCCTTCAGAAAATCTTTGCAAATTCTCTTAATGACTTCTAGTGGTATTTCCGTAGCTCCTATGTGCTGAGTTATACCACCTACTTCCTTCTGCGCAACCCTCGTTTTTCTTATTTTGTCGAGTATTGTCGTCTTGCCATGATCTACATGTCCAAGTACAGCGACTATTGGTGTTCTAAGTTTCTTATCTTCTTTGCCCATTATTATCACCGTAAAAAGTTAATTGTAGGTAGGGTTTTAAAAAGGTTACTCGTAGAGCCAGTCCTCATCTATCCTCTTATACTCAAATATTTCCTCTGGTTTGAAGAACAGTGATATTTCTCTCTCAGCTGATTCAGGCGAATCTGAAGCATGAATGACGTTTCTACCCACTTCCATTCCGAAATCCCCTCTTATGGTTCCTGGCAAAGCCTCAGCTGGATTTGTTGCACCAACAAGGGTTCTTACGATCTTTATAGCATTTTTACCTTCAACAACCATTGCAACTACTGGCCCAGAGGTGACATAACTTACCAAGCTTTCAAAGAATGGTTTTCCTTTATGCTCAGCGTAATGTTTTTCGGCCAGTTCTCTGTCAATTTTAAGCATCTTCATAGCAACTATCTTCAACCCCTTCTTCTCAAGCCTTGATATAATCTCTCCGACAAGACATCTCTGAACCCCATCTGGTTTAATCATGACAAAAGTCCTTTCCACGTTATCACCCCTAGGCTAACGAATAGGACTGTTTTAAAAATTTTTTAAGGCTGTAATAGCTTTAGTTTCACTTTATATAATAAAAAATTTAAATATTAAACTAAACTAAATTATTTTTCAAATTTATAAAAATTAATTAATTCAACTTTGAGAGTATGATTTTTATACCAATTCTAATATTTAAGATTATATTTAAAATATAAATTTGATATTATTTTTTTATTGTCCACCTTTAACGTAAAACTTTGTCCATTTGAGCTTTCTTGGATTTCTCTTTAATTCGAGCATGTTTTTCTCACATTTACGAGAGCAGAAATAGAGTATCTTTCCATCCTTTCTCACGACCATTTTACCTGTTCCCGGCTCAATTTCGTAACCGCAAAATGAACAGTATCTAACCTCCATTTGAATCACCTCACAACCAACTTCCTCGCCTCTCTTGCTGTCTCCTTAATCATCAGCACATCTCCCACTCTAACAGGACCTATGACGTTTCTTGTAATTATCCTACCCTTGTTTGGACCATCAAGTATCTTCACCTTAACCTGTGTAGCTTCACCGTGCATTCCTGTCCTACCAATAATTTCGATGACTTCAGCTGGTGCAATGTCTTCCTCCATGTAGGATCACCGAACGAATAAATATAAAAAAGTTACTTCCTTAGACCTTTGAGTTTCTCAACAATCGCTTTGAGCTCATTCTTGGCTTCACCTTCATCAACTATGCAGGCTGAAGCTGCAGCTACTTCTATTCCGGCTGCCTTACCCAAGTCAGCCTTACTCTTGACGTAAACATACGGTATATTCTTCTCTTCACATAGCAATGGTAGATGTGCTACTATCTCTGGTGGATCCACATCCATCGCGATGTATACGAGCTTTGCCAAACCTCTCTCAACTGCTTTTGTTGTTTCGTTCGTACCTTTCTTTATCTTACCTGTTTCTCTCGCTTTTTCAAGTAGTGCTAAAGCTTCCTGCTGAAGCTCCTCAGGAACTTCAAACCTCACATATGCCATTCACATCACCTCCTTCCCTTTGTCATCATTCATCGGCGAGATCTCACTGTGAGATATGGTTTTTTAAACTTTTGGGTTTGTCAAATTAATTCTAGCAATATTATAAATATTAAAATATTAAACTAATATGAAAAATAAACTTAAGAGCTGTAGGGGCAGAATGTGAGATGGACAGTCAGGATGTGCAGAGTTCCTAGCAAACGCTCTCTGATGAAGTCTGGTTCACAAAACCAGATGGAACGGAACAACTGCTTCAGGATGCTGCTTAATCTAAACGACACAGTCACCTAAACATGGCATCGAGAATATCTATTAAAACGTCTTTCTTACTATCTATGACTTCCTTAGAGTACAGTTCTCAACGTAACTACAGTTTTCACATATCACCGCGTAGAATACGTTTGTCTGCCAGTCGAAAAGTCTAGTTAATCCAGCACCAGTTGTCGCTATCTTTTCAACTCTGCACACTTCGCTACCGCACTTAGAAACCTAAACCTTTGCTTTACGGCTGATTCGAAATTCATACCACCAATCGGGATTAGGTATTAAAATATGTTCATCTATTTAGGTTTGTGAAAAGGTTTAAGCGAATAGAGGCAGGAAGTTTCTATAGCTACCTGAGTGAGGGCTGTAAGCTGTGTAGGAGAGGAGCTAAGATGGTACTATTTCTTACTGGGCTCTGTAACAACAATTGCTTCTACTGCCCGATTTCGGAAGAGAAGAAAGGTAAGGACGTTATATTTGCCAATGAGAGAGAGGTTAGGAGATTGGATGATGCGATTGAAGAAGCGAATGCAATGTCAGCCGAAGGTATCGCAATTACTGGAGGAGAACCGTTACTAAAGCTTGAAAGGGTGATTGAATTTCTAAGGATATTTAAAGACCTACATAGTCACCTCTACACATCGATACCTGTCAAAGAAAATGTTTTGAGAAAACTCAAGCACCTCGATGAAATTAGATTCCATCCACCAGAACTTAAAAACGTTGAGGCTTATGAAGAATCTATAAAGGCTGCTAAGAAACTTGGAATGGAGGTTGGATTTGAGATCCCATCGACATCATACAACAAAAGCATAGTTGAGATTGCAAATAAGTACGACATCTTTTTAAATCTAAACGAACTCGAATTCTCCTCAACGAACTATTATAACCTAATTACAAAAGGATTCAAACCTAACGATCATTACGGCTGTTCAAACTGCGATGACATAATTAGAGCTTACGCAGAAAGTGTTAACAAGTTTCATTACTGCAGTGCCAAATTCAAGGATAAGGCTCAGCTTAGGAGAAGACTGATTAGGATGGCCAAAAACTTACCAGAGTTCTATGTAATCACAAGGGAAGGTACTGTACTGTGTGGATACATTGAAGGAGATTTGGATATAATAGAGAGATTTTTAGCTTCAAAAGGTTTAAGACGTAATGTAGACTACGTTTTGGTGGATGGAGGTATAGAAACATCCCCCGAATTCGTTGAAAGTTATACTGATGAGTTGAAAAAGCTTGGAACAAACGTTTTTATAATCGAAAGGTACCCTACATTCAAGAGAATAGTTGTAGAGGTAAATCCACTATGAAGGAAGAAATTAGGAGAAGGTTGATCAACTATCTTAAAAGGGACAGAAGAGGTATCAGAAGGGAAGTACTGAGCATACTCATCGATGGTAAGAAGTATACTACAAACGAAATTTACAATATTTTAAGAAGTAGAGGCTATGATATAAATTTGAGAGGAGTTTCCGCAATGCTTGGCCTAATGAACACTAGACTTGGTATAGTTAGAACTGAAATGAGTGAAAAGAACAGATATTATATTAAGACAGAATATATAGACCTAGTTAAATCTGTTTTGGAGGAGTATTCATGATACCACTCATTTACAAAGCCTACGAACTCAAGCTTTTGAAGGAAGTTAAAAAGTATCCGCCACCTAGGCATGTAGCCTTCATAATGGATGGAAATAGAAGATTTGCAAGAAAGAGGGGTTTACCGTCTTATATGGGTCATCTCTTTGGTTCTAGAAAGGCCGAGGAAGTTTTAAAGTGGTGTTTAGAGCTTAAAATTAAGACAGTCACATCTTATGCTTTCTCTACTGAAAACTTTAGGAGAAGTGAGGAGGAAAAGAAAAACTTGTTCTTACTGATGGAAAAGGAATTGAGAAGGTTGATGGAGGATAAAAGAATTCATAAAAATAGAGTAAGGGTTAGAGTCGTTGGAAAGAAAGAATTGTTGCCGGAAAGAGTTCAGAGGGTAATAGATGAGCTAGAGAATGTAACGTGTAATTACGATCGCCATTATCTCAACATAGCCATAGCCTATGGGGGTAGGCAGGAGTTAATAGATGCTGTTAAAGACATATTAAGACTTGTAAAGAATGGAAAGCTAAAACCAGAACATGTAAATCATAAGATAATAGAGAAATTTCTCTATTCGGACAACGGATATGAATCTGTAGATTTGCTCATAAGGACTGGGGGTGAACAGAGACTTTCAAACTTTCTACCATGGCAAACCGCAAACTGCTTAGCGTACTTCTGCGATGTTTGCTGGCCAGAGTTCAGGAAGATCGACTTTTTGAGGGCTGTCAGAATGTGGCAAAAGAGGGTGTTTGGAAACAAACTTTAAAAATATTGACCGTAAGCTTGGATATATGACCTCAAAGGTAATGTATGAATTTAAGAGGAAACTTGAGGAACTTGAGAGGTATAAGGGTAGGGGTACTGAACTCATCACTCTTTACATTCCTCCCGATAAGAACATAGCTGATGTTGTAAATCAGCTTAGGAGTGAGTTAAGTCAAGCTGAAAACATCAAGTCAAAGCAAACAAGGGTTAACGTTAAAGGAGGATTGGAAGCAATCCTTCAAAGGTTGAAGATGTTCAAGAAACCGCCAGAGCATGGAATGGTAATAGTATCTGGTGTTGTGGAGGAAAATGGAAAGCAGAAGAGAGTAACGGAGATAATAGTTCCTCCAGAACCAGTTCCACTGTACAAGTATCACTGTAATTCTAAATTCTACCTTGAGCCTTTGAAGGAAATGCTCAAAGAGAAGAAGGTTTATGGACTCGTAGTCTTGGATAGGAGAGAGGCTACGATAGGTTTGTTGAGGGGTAAGAGAATTGAAGTGCTAGACTATAAGACGTCAAACGTACCAGGAAAGCACAGGCAAGGAGGACAGAGTAGTGTAAGGTTTGAAAGGCTTAGAGAGATTGCCATTCACGAATTCTACAAGAGAGTAGGGGAAGCTGTAAGCGAAGCATTCTTGCCTTACAAGGATCAGCTTGAGGGAATTTTGATAGGTGGTCCTTCACCTACCAAAGAGGAGTTTTACAAGGGTGAATATATACATCATGAACTACAGAAGAAGGTTATAGGTTTGTTCGACGTCGGTTATACAGATGAAAGCGGTTTGTACGAGCTTGTTGAGAAAGCTCAAGATAAGCTACATGAACTGGATTTGATCAAAGAAAAGAATTTGATGACCAGATTTCTCAAGGAAGTTGTTAACGACGGATTGGCTGCTTATGGTGAGGAGGAGGTGAGAAGGTACTTAGCTCTAGGAGCTGTAGATACACTTTTGCTTAGCGAAGACTTAAGACTTGAACGAGTTAGATACAGATGTCCGAAGTGTAGCAAAGAGGTTGAGATAACTCTTAAAGACGAAACGAGGAAAAAAGTAATCTGTGAGGATTGTGGTATTGAAATGGAAGAGATTGAAAGAAAGGATGTTGTTCTCGAGCTTTCAGATTTGGCAGAGCAGAGTGGAGCGAACGTTGAGATACTTTCAACCGAGAGTGAGGAAGGTGCAATGCTGTTAAATGCTTTTGGTGGAATTGCAGCAATTTTAAGATTCAAACCCAAATGAAAGGTACCTACCTCTTATTTTTGAAAATAGATAAAGACTTAACTCTAAATGTTGGAAAGCTAGGTGAGATAAATTTTAAGAGGGGTTGGTATGTTTATGTTGGAAGTGGGATGAACTCTCTTATAGGAAGGGTTGCAAGGCATTTCAAGAAAGTTAAGAAAAAGAGATGGCACGTTGACTATCTAAGTGTTGAAGCCAATGAAATGGTTGCATTTTTAATACCTAACAAAAAGATTGAGTGCGATTTAGCTAAGGATCTTGCCAAGAGGTTTGAACCGATTGAAGGGTTCGGTTGTTCAGATTGTAAATGTCTAAGCCATCTGTTCTATATAGGAGCTAAGACTCAACTGCTCGAATAAACTCATCTTTTAATCTCTCCTTCTTGTAACCGTGATCTATGAAGTCCCACGGTAGATCAGAATCTAAGGAAATCTTTTCTAAATACTTATCCAAACCTAACTTCTTTGCAATCCTTAGATTGGGTTTCATTTCGATTAGCTTTGAGACATTTCTATCTCCTCTGGAAAGTATTGTCTGGATGGCAAATCTTTCAACACTTTCAACGTTAACATCACATATCTTCGAAAGTTCCTTGATCAAATAATCTCTTCTTCTTTTAAGCTCTTTCAAACCCTCGTTGACATTTTCAAAGCCTGTATATGGGCTCCATTGAAGTGGAGTGTGAGGCTTTGGAGCAAAGGGATTTATTGAAACTGATACCTCCACTTTCATAGCCTTAATTTTCTTTACAAGATATACTATAGCCTTAACATCTTCAAAATCTTCCTTTGGCAAACCTATCATGAAGTACAGTTTGAAACTTTTTATACCTCTTTCTCTTGCAACTTCCACTGCGTTAACAATATGTTCCTCCTCAACACCCTTAGCCAAAACTTCTCTGAGCTTGTCACTCCCAACCTCTGGAGCTATCGTCAAACTTTTCAAACCTCCAGCAGCCAAAAGTTCTATCATCTCCTCATCGAGCTTATCAGCCCTCGTCGAAGAAGGAGAAACCATAAAACCCATTTCTACAAGTCTAGCAATCAGTTCCTTAGCCTTTGGATGATCCAACGCTGAAGGAGCAACCAAGCAGACCTTATTCACTGGACCTCTGTGATCCTCGGCTACCTCGAGCAAGAGCTTGATATCCCTCCATCTCGGTGGGGAGTATATCTGTCTAACTACACAGAATCTGCAACGCCTTATACATCCTCTTCCAACCTCCAAGATCAGGCATTTGCCAAAGACGTTTTCAGCAAGTATCTGCCTTCTTAAGTAAAAGTCAAGTTTTTTAGGTCTTATTCTCTTAGCTTTTCCTCTCTTAATCCATATTCCCTCACACTTCAAATCTTCGGCAGACTTTGCCTCAGCTATCGCATCCAAAACGTTACTGTTCTCAACCTCTCCAATAACAAAAGCGTCGAAATAATTCTCAATGGGTCTAGGGTTGATCATTGCACATGGTCCACCAGCTATCTTCAGTCCTTTAAAACCGCTCTCTCTGATTATCTTAACGACATTAAAGTAGTCCTCCTCAAATTGAAGCGAAAAAAGTGCTACGTCAAAATCCTTTAGAGGCGAGCCACTCTCAAAACTTCTCAGACCGTTATAGACATCTAAATAAAATCGTTCACATATGCAGTTCTCAAGGGAGTTAAGATAAGCGTAAATGTACTGTAGCCCAATGTTAGCTATTCCACTTGCATACGCATTTGGATATACCAGTGCTATTCTTCTCAAACCCTTTCTCCATTTCTTAATGAATGGATTATCTTCCACCAACTCTAATAGATTAGCACGCTTAAAATATTTTAATCAAATCGTTTGATGCTGACTTACCATACGATTTATAAGACGTTCACAAAAACTTTCAACAGAGCAATGCTGATTGATTACCCTTCAACACAGGAATCTAGGAAATTAGCGAAGCGTTATGGCTATAACGAGTTCATAGTGAGAAGATGGATAAACTTCTTTGGCTTTGATGAAACAGTAAGAATAATCGAAGCTATGGAGAGAGGGATTCCGAAGCACATAAGGGTAAATACGATAAAAATAGATGAAAAAGAGCTTGTTGAAAGATTGGAGGAAAGAGGGTTCAAAATTGAAAAGACAGAGATACCTTTCTGTTATAAAGTTGTTGAGGAACCTTACTCAATCGGTGCTACTCCCGAATACTTGATGGGTTATTACTACGTGATGGAGAAGAGTTCATGCATACCCCCTCTTGCACTGGATCCAAAGTCCAATGAGATTGTAGTAGATTTTGCATCCGCTCCAGGTGGAAAAACAACATTTCTCGCACAGCTCATGAGTAATAAAGGAGTTTTACTTGCTATAGAAGCAAATAAAGAAAGAATTCAGGCTTTGATAGACAACATCCACAGAATGGGCGTTTTGAACACTGCTGTTATTCACATGAATGCCGTAAAGTTTTGCAATTTGAATTTGAAGGTAGATAAAATCCTTTTAGATGCTCCGTGCAGTGGAGAGGGTGTAATTCATAAAGATAAAGATAGAAAGAAAATTAGTGGTAAGAAAGATATTGAGTTTTGCTCAAAGCTCCAAAAAGATTTGATAGTTTCAGCTTTAAAGAGTTTGAAACCCGGTGGAGTATTAGTATACTCAACATGCACACTTACACCGGAGGAAAATGAGCTCATAATTCAGTTTGTATTAGAAAATTTCGATGTGAAGATTGAAGATATAAAGTGGGGAGAACCAGCTCTAACAGAGATACCCAACTTTGAAGAACTTGACAAGGATATCGCAAAGTGTAAACGTTTTTATCCACACAAGCATGAAACTTCAGGCTTCTTTGTTGCAAAGATAGTTAAGCTAGATTAAATTAATCTAAAATTATTATTATAGATTATAATAAATACTAATAACAAAAAATAAATGATTACAATTTTTCTTTTCTCAAATCTATTATTTGATGTAGCTCTGGTCCTGTAGAGATTAGAGTTACTGGAACCTTTACATCATCCTCAACTTTCTCTATAAACTCCTTGGCCTTTGGCGTAAGCTTTTCCCACTCTGTAACTCCATAACAATCCTTATCAAGTTTGTCTATCCCAGTTAAGGCTACCTGTGTTGCTCCGTTGACCATAGCAGCATACCTTGCCATCTTTCCGTCCCAAAGTCCTATTCTCCTTCTTCTACCCGTTACTGTACCATATTCAACTATACCCATCTTTTCAGCCTCCTCCTGCGGAATCTCTGTTGGAAATGGTCCCCCTCCAACTCTCGTAGGAAAAGCCTTAAAGACGACTATTACATCGTCAACCCTCGTAGGTCCTACACCTACATCGGCTGCTATGGATGAAGCTGTAGTATCTTTGGATGTTACGTAGGGGTATGTTCCATAGTACAAGCTGAGTCCAAATCCCTGAGTACCTTCAATTAAGACGAAATTTCCCTCATCTAAAGCCGTGTTTATCTCAAGAGGGACATCAGCCAAATAATCCTTAAGCTCGGGAATGTCCTTAGCCTGCTTAGCCTTTCTTCTCACTCTATCTACATTTGCAGGACCACAGCCTGTTCCAGTAGTACCTATCTTCTTTCTCAAATGCTCGTCTCCCCTATCCTCCATTATGTGCTTTTCCTCAATTATCGCACACCTGTAATCTACACCAACTCTTCCCTTAACGCTATACTCCCTGTCAAGCACTTCAAGCTCGTTTAAGAACACCTTAGGATCAACCAAGACTCCGGCACCGATCAGAAGTCTAGCATCTTTGTAAACGAAACCAGAAGGTAACATCCTTATACCAAACTTCTTACCTTCCACCTCTACGGTGTGTCCAGCATTTGGCCCAACTCCACCTCTCGCAATTATCTTCGGCCTGTCACTGTGTGCTATATATGAGATTATTTTGCCTTTCCCCTCATCACCCCAAAATCCACCGACCACAATCGTAGCAGGCATAGTTATAGTTGTTTTGAATGTATTTATGCTTTAGCAAACGTTATATTTTTACAGCCAAATCGAATTTATGCCCGTTGTAATTGATGAGGATGCTTGCGATGGTTGTGGAGAGTGTGTTGACGAATGTCCAACTGGGGCAATAGAACTCAACGATGTTGCTCATGTAGATCCAGATATCTGTGATGAGTGTGGTTTATGTGTAGATGTCTGTCCCAACGATGCCATAAGGTTGGAATAAAGTTTTTAACTTTTTGAATGTTCTTATGTCGAGGTGTTCACATGGGATTGATACTCAAGATCAAGAGAAAATTCGGCGCTATATTTAGACTCTTTAGAAGGAAGAATAAACTCAGAATTGGCATTTATGGTCCTCCAAACGCTGGTAAAACTACATTAGCAAACAGGATCCTTTTGGATTGGGTTGGAGATGTAATGGGTCCAGTAAGTGAAATTCCCCACGAAACGAGGAGAGCAAGGCTTAGGGAGGGGGTAAGAATAGAAGTTGACGGTAGAACCATAACGATAGACATCGTAGATACACCCGGCTTGGCTACGAAGATAGACTTTCACGAATTCTTGAAATACGGTTTGAGTGAGGAAGAGGCAAAAAGAAGAGCTAAAGAGGCTACGGAAGGTGTGATAGAGGCTATAAAGTGGTTAGACGATTTGGATGGTGTGATATTAGTTATGGATTCAACTGAGGATCCATTTACACAGGTTAACATAACCATAGTCGGAAACATAGAGGCTAGGA
Organism: uncultured archaeon; assembly: GCA_964522325.1. GTDB lineage: Archaea > Halobacteriota > Archaeoglobi > Archaeoglobales > Archaeoglobaceae > Archaeoglobus_B. The sequence goes on from CAZFVO010000005.1 coordinate 26,069, forward strand.
AGTTACCTTTAATAATAGCTGCAAATAAGATTGATTTACCAAATGCATCTCCTGCAAGAATAAAGTCGGCTTTTCCACAGCATACTGTTGTCCCAATTTCAGCTCTTAAAGGTTTGAACATGGACACATTCTATCGAGTTTTGGCTGAAAAGTTCGGGTGATGGTTATGGAGGTTAAGATGAATTTGATATCCAAGGAGAAGTTGGAGAAGATGGGAACGATGGAAAAGTTGAGGATGATACTTGATGAGGTTAAGTCTGGTAAGATTGTTGTGCTTGAGACTGGTTTAACTCCTGAGGAAGAAGCTAAACTCATAGAGATGACGATGCTCGAAATAGATCACGAGAACTTTGTAGGTATAGAAGTTGAAAGTTATCCCCAGAAGTCTTCAGGATTCCTAAGTAAGCTTTTTGGAAGGAAGGGAGGGAGGTTGATGGTCATAGGCCCAGCGAACAAGCTTAAAACGCTTGAAAAAAGGGAAGATATGATAGAAGCTCTGATAAGGGGATAGTTATGCCACATAAGTGCACGAAATGTGGGAAGGTTTATGATGATGGAGATATGAGGATTTTGAATGGTTGTGAGTGTGGAAATAACAAGTTCATATATATTCCAAAGCAGAAAAAGGAGAAAGAGGAGGGTGAAAGGATTGAGATTGTTAGAATAGTTTCACCAGGTTGCTATGAAATAAACCTTGAAAATGCTTTCAAAAAGGATGGAATAATTATCGCTTTGGGTGAGGAAGGGAAATATGCTATACACTTGCCATCTCTACTAAAAAGGAGGAAGAGGTCATAAGTTAGCACCTTCAATCTCTATGACTTTTCCGTCTATCTTCACGTTATCAAAGAACTTGTTTATTACGTAGGCGTTACTTATCTGATGCTTTGTAACCTCTGTAGTAGTGTAGACAGTCTTTCCCTTTGCAACTGATGAAAAGGACATGATCTGATCTGCTAAATGCTTGTCAAAAATGCCATCTGATTCTAGCTCCTTAATCAATTCTTCAGCGCACTCCTTCCCAACAATTTCAGCCCTCTTGCCTTTCTCACCCAAAGCAACGCTACCCTTGTAACCGCACCAGAGGGTTATACCAGAGCCGGTAGAAATCCCTTTCCTAACTTCAACGTTTACATCAACACTATATCCCTTCGATTCGAGAACATCCATAGCCGACCTCTTCTGCCTTTCAGCAACGTGATTTGGTAAGTTTTGACAGTGACTAATACCCTCAATTACATCGCATTCTAAAATATTAAACTCTTTACCCAAAAGTTTCGATGGCTCAACCCTTACAATAACCTTTCCACCACCTTCTGGATAATAGCCTCTAGCTATTAGATCAAGTTCTATGTTGGCATTCAAATCTCTGAGAGCTTTGAAGGTCACAAACCTCACGTAATCCACACTTGGAGACCATTTCACATCAGTTCCACCCCTTATCTCAAAAGTACTAGGTTTTTCAGCATAAAGAGATGGAAGTAAGATTGTTTGAAGAATTAACGTTACACTTCCAGCCGTACCGATGTCTATCCTAAAGTTACCACCCTTCAAACTTCTCGGCTTGAAAACAACTTTTGTAGATCCAAGCCTTAAACCTTCAACATCTGCATTCGTTATCAGCTTTGCAGCTTCAATCCCCTTAAGATGTTGCATAGCCAATCCTGGTTTGGGTCTGTTCGCTCTTATGTTGTAAACCTCAACAGGCTTTTGAGTTACGCATGAGAGGGCTATAGCTGTTCTCAAAATCTGTCCTCCACCTTCACCATAGCTACCGTCGATCTTGATCATGTGTCTTGAATCGTGCAAGGATTAATAAATCATCCTCAAACTCTCCTTGTGAGTCTGAAGGAGTACTTGAGAGGAAAGGTCAGCGATGATGAGCTTAAGAAGGTTGTAAGGAGCTTTGAGATAATTGGAGATATCGTCATAATAAATCTGCCAGATGAGATCCTACACCTCAAGGATCTCATAGTTGAAGCTATTTTGAAGAAGCATAAGCATGTAAAAACGATATTGAGGAAGGTAGGAGAAGTTAGTGGAGAGTTTAGGGTTGCAAGGTATGAGGTTTTGTATGGTGGGGAGACTGAAACAGTTGCAAAAGAGTTTGGTTGCAGGTTTTTGGTAGATCCTACAAAGGTTTACTACTCATCAAGACTTTCGAGTGAGAGAGAGAGAATTGCGAGGATGGTTAAGGAAGGTGAAAGGATACTTGTGATGTTCGCTGGTGTGGGACCTTATGCGATAGTGATTGCAAAGCTTGCTAAACCGAAGGAGGTGATCGGTGTTGAATTGAATCCGAAGGCTGTTGAATATTTTAAGAAGAATATTAAGCTCAACAAGGTTGAACATGTCGTGAAGGTTTACGAGGGTGATGTTAGGGACGTCGTTCCAAAGCTTGAGGGAAGATTTGATCGAATCGTCATGCCAGCTCCATACTCAGCCGAAAACTTTGTCTACCTTGTTAAGGATAAGATAAAGAAGGGCGGATTCGTCCACTACTACACTTTTGCTGGAGAGGAGGAGGAAGAATGTTTACCAGAGAAGGTTAAAGAGCTTTTTGAAAAGCACGGTATGGTTGTAGAAGTTTTGAAGGTTAGAGATTGCGGTAGCTTTGCTCCACGAGTATATAGATACGTCATAGATTTGAGGGTTATCAATTTTATCTGATTTAACTCCTAAAGAGTTCATCAGAGCCTGTTAGAGTTTTACAGAATGTCGCTAAGAAATAAGGAAACAAATTATGTAAAGTAGTGGAGCATTTGTCTTATAAAGCCCCGCTGCGTTAGGTTTAACGTTGGGTAGGGTGGGAGAGTTTCGTTGAACTTCCGTAAGCCATAGCCCATCTCTCCGTAGGGATAGGTGGATAAAAGGGGTTCTATTGCACCGTGTATGTCTGGTGAGGAGCGAGGTTAAGGATATACGCAAACCATCCCTTGCTTGCATCTCAGTGAGGAAGTTAATACTACATCTCCACATTGGCCAATTGCTAGTAGTTTTAAATATATTAATGACATTATTAAGTATTTTATATTAATAATTAATTTCTAAATTTAATTTTTATATTATAAATATTAATTAATCACGATCTCCAACAGTTCCCTAGTTGCTCTAATCTCCTTAACCTTTCTACCTATCTCGAATCTAACCTTATCAGATATCCTTTCGGAAGGTAAACCTAGGCTTGAGAATATGCAACCCATTAGAAGTGCACTGTTCATAAAAAACAATCCAGCCAAACCAGTATTCAAGAAGAGTTCGAAGTTCTCTTTACCCATTCTCTTATCGTACCCTCTCTCCCTCAACCACTTCTCAAACTCCTCTATGGTTAACAAAATCTTCTTCATAGAGGAAGTTCAAAAACGTATTTATAGGTCTAACCAATTTCGTCCATGCTCCTCATGATTCCGGGACCAGTTCAACTTCATGAGAGGATTCTGAGGGCTATGGCTAAACCTATGATAGGGCACAGAACTAAGGATTTTTCTGAAATATTGGAGTACTGCACCAAAATGCTCAAGAAAATCTTTGGAACTAAGCACGACGTCTTCATAATATCTGGATCTGGAACTGCCGGAATGGAGGCAGCTATAGCCTGCTTCTCAAACGTTAAGAGAATTACATGTATAGACAACGGAAAATTTGGAGATAGACTTGGAAAGATTGCTGAAAGGTATACCAACGTTGATGTAGTGAGATTTGAGTGGGGTAAATCGATAGATCTTGACGAAGTTGAGAAATCTCTGGCTGAAGGTAGTGAGGCGTTGGCGTTTGTTCATAACGAAACATCAACTGGAATTTTAAATCCTGCTAAGGAGCTTGCAAAATTGGCTAAGGAATACGATGTTCTCGTCATAATGGATGCCATAACATCCGCCGGAGGAGATTACGTTGCTATGGATGAGTGGGGTATTGATGTTGCCATAGTTGGAAGTCAGAAGTGTATAGGAGCTCCACCAGGCTTGTGTGCTGTAGCTGTGAATGACAAAGCCTGGGAATTCTACAACGAAAGATGTCCGTTTTACTTAGATTTAAAGGCTTACAAGAAGAAGCTTTCCGACTGGCAGACACCTTACACTCCAGCAGTCTCATTATTCTTTGCACTTCAAGAGGCTTTGAAGATAATTGAGGAGGAGGGTTTGGAGAATAGGATTAGAAGGCATAGAGAACTTTCAGCATTTGTGAGAAAGTGGGCTGAAGATGCCGGACTGAAACTCTTTCCAGAACTAAACGAGTACAGTCAGTATTCCAATACGGTTACGGCAATAAAGATGCCTAAAGGTATTACGGATAAAGAGTTGAGGGGAGAGCTTAGGGAGAGGTATGGCATACTCATATCTGGAGGACAAGAGCATCTGAAGGGTAAGATATTCAGAATAGGGACGATGGGGAACGTGACGCTTAGAGATGTAATAACGACATTATCCTGCTTGGAGAGGATTTTGGTGAAGAAAGGGGTTATAAAGCCCGTACTGAGTGAGATTGAAACATGAAGGTTGGTATTGCGGACACGACATTTGCTAGGATAGATATGGGCAAAATTGCAATAGATGAGCTTAGAAAGATTTGCTCGCTACCTTACGAAAGGTACACCGTTCCAGGAATAAAAGATTTACCAGTTGCAGCTAAGAAGCTCATAGAGGAGAGAGGGTGTGATATCGTAATAGCATTAGGAATGCCCGGTCCAAAGCCGATAGACAAGCAGTGTGCTCATGAAGCATCGATGGGATTAATAATGGCTCAACTCATGACGAATAAACACATAATAGAAGTTTTTGTTCACGAGGACGAAGCTAAGGATGAAAAGGAGCTGTGGATGATAACTGAAAATAGGGTTAGAGAGCACGTTAGAAATGCCGTCGATTTACTCCTCAATCCAAAGAGACTTCAAAAGCTTGCTGGAACTGGACAAAGACAAGGTTTTCCCGACGTTGGTCCACTACTCCGTTAAACTTTTATCTTTTCCAGTGCAAGTAAACGTAATGAGATTTGCAATAGTGGCATTTGGACTTAGGGATATTGTTGAAGAGGTTGCTTCGATGTACGATGTGGATGTTTTTAACGGGTTAGATGAAGTTGATGTGGATGAATACGATTTTCTGCTTTTAACATCCGAGTTGGGTGGTGTGGAGGGAGATAAGTTAATCTCAGCTCTAAAGAATCTAAACTGTAACGTGGTCATATTTTGTACAACTGCAACGAGCTTTGAGGGGTTACAGAGAAGTAGGTATCAAGCGAGTGAAATATTGAATATTGTAGAGTTTGAAGGAGCAATTGTGAGTGGTTTTCTCAGCTTTGAGGACAAAGTTGAAGCTCTCAGGACAATATTAGATGAAAAACTCGATCACCTCGCATCGAAGTAACTGACCTCAACAACCTCAGCTTCAGTTGTATCCAGTATTCCGGCGTTGTAAACCCTCATAACTCTTCCCAAGCCTTTCACTTCAAGTCTCAATCTTACAACGGTCATCTCACTCTCCTGAATTAGCGTTGGTGTTGAGAACATAAGTGAATGTGTATACATCTCTTTTCCAGTCACCTGAGCTATCAAACCCAATGTCCCTCTGTCTATATCGAAAGTTTTGGCACTCGTTAAAAAGACGCAATCTCCAACTTCAGCCCTTAAAGCCGTAGCTATGTTGTGGGCACTTCTAAGTTCTATAGTCCTAATGTACCTCCTTATCAGATCCTCCAAAACGTCCTTGGATATACCAGTTAAGACTAAACATCTCATTACTATCACCCATACATCGGCAACTCTTCCCTCTTACCAACCTCTTGCATCCTCGCCTGCTCAGCTAACTTCTGCATCTGCGCTTCTATAAGCTCTGCCTCCTTTATCAACTTCTCAACACTAATGTCCCATCCGAACATTCTGTTCAAAACCTTTATTACCTCTGCAGCTGCTCTTGGATCTGGATTAAATCCTAAAGTTTCTCCTAGCAATGCCAATCCCGGAAACTTCCTCGCAACGCACTCGTTCAAAATACTACCAGCTATTCCGGATATCGTCCCACTCTTAAATATCTCGACGTAATCCTTTATCTCATCCAGAAGTTCCTTTGAAGTTGCAGCTCCAAACACCCTCTTCTTATCCTCAAAAGTTGTAACACCAGCAAGTGAGAATATCCTCTTAGCTTCAATCTCTACAGCCCAATCGAGTATCTTCTCACTGATCTCATAAGCTATGTGTGGAAGTATTGGTACATCAGAGTGAATCAAGACAAAACCCAAATCAACACTCTGATAAATTCTGATAGGTGGGAGAATTATACCATCCATGAGCGAAGCTATTGGTGGCAAGTCTTTCGACTCTATAACTCCGATCTGTTCCAATTTCAGTTCGGTTATGAAGTGCGTCGATGCTATTGTTCCGACCAGACCTATGCCTGGAAAACTCGTGAAGACAATCGGATTTTTGATATCAACCTTGTCTACAATAACCCTTGTATCCATGATTTCATCTTTCTACGGAAGTATATTTAGATTTCTCAAAACTTTTTAATCGCTTAAGGAACTTTCGGCATGCGGGAGTACAAGTTCAAGAGAGGCTACAAGGCTGATGAGAGTAGGCTTGAAGAGCTTATAAAAAAGTACTTCGGAGATTATAAGAAGGAGGGAAATGTTTACGTTGTAAAATTTGGAGCTATGGAGGAGCTTAGAGTTTGGATTGAAAATGAGAAACTTTACGCCGAAACGAAGACAAATCCAAAGGTTCCCGATGAAGTGGCCATTCAAACTATAAAAACTTACAACAAGTTTTTAGAGGAGCTTACGGGATACACTGCTAAGGAGAGAGCGAAGATGATGAAGAAGGAGGTTGAATCAGGATAGAGGCTTTTTTACAAATTCTCTAAGCAATATTGTAGCGTAGCAACCTTTTGGAAGGTAAAACTTAAATATTACACTTTCACCAACTCCATACATGAAATTTGTGTGTTCTATCAGCATATCAGCAACTCTGAAACTTCCCTTTGATGAAAACTCCTTAAACTCATGCTTAAAATCTTTCAAATCTATTTCGTCCTTCTCAAGATAAAACTTTATCCTCTCCGAAGTCCAATCATCTTTTAGTTCTGTTTCATACCCCGGTAGCGGAATTGCTAAAGCACACAAACCCCTCTCAATAAGGAACTTTACACGTCTGTAATTGTAATCGTGAACTCTGACGAAATCCTCCCTAAAACTGTAATGTTCGTTAAGGTTGACGAAGTCAACCCAATCCCCCTTTTCAACAACTTTTAAACTTCCAAATTCCTCTATCCTATCAGATAAGACGTTGTTAAATATGTAGGATTGGTAAGCGTGAATGAACATCATTTTAAGGTTTTCTGGAAGAGAAAGCAGAGCATCTCTTTCACTCTTGCCTTCCCTTAACTTCTGAAGGAGATTTCTCTCATACCTTAGGTACTTTGGTAGCTCTCTCAACCCCAACTTCGCATCCCTCGTCTCCCAAATCTCTTCCCTTATCTCCCTAACTTCCTCATTCTCACCTTCAAATGGCTTGGCGACGTAAACCCAAAATGCGCTTTCGTAGTCCCTCCTTAAAATATACTTACCAACTTCATGCGTTATGAACCTTATGGAACCAAAACGCTGTAATCCGAAGAAGTTTGGAGTTCCCTTAGCTCTCAAATCTTCCTCTATAAGAGGTATATTCTCAACATTCTTGACATTTCTTATAACAACCTTAAACTTGTTCCCTTTAAGATCTCCGAGCTGAATAGGTTTGTTTGTCCTTCCTACAATCTCAATCTCAGCATCTTTCATACTGATACTTTTCAACCTTTCAAGCTCATCCTCCTTAAGCCTTATCGCAAAGTATTGAACACTGACAGCTCTCTTATCCTTCGTCCCAGCGTAGCTTATCCTCTTCTGACTTATGTGAAGCTTGTTTGAAAGTACTCTAACAAAGTTCATCGTATCCCAGTTTACCTTTTTAACCTTTATTACAATCCAATCCCCATCTCCGAGCTTTAATTCTGCAACCTCCTCAACGTAAAAGTCTTCGGGATTTTCCTTAAAGGTTCCGTTTATTCCGTCATGTGATGTTATGTACCCCCTGATTCCGACAACCTTTTCAACGTCCACGTTGCAAGTGTAAAAGATTTATTAAAATCTTTTAGATTTCGAGTATGAATACATTTGGCTATCTGTTTAGGGTCACAACTTGGGGAGAAAGTCATGGAAAGGCTGTTGGCTGTGTTGTCGATGGTTGTCCTGCGGGATTGGAATTGAGTGAAGAGGACATTCAGAAAGAGGTGGATAGGAGAAAGCCGAAATCAGCCATCTCAACTGCGAGAAGGGAGAAGGATGAGGTAATTATACTTTCAGGAGTTTTCGAAGGTAAGACTCTGGGAACTCCGATAAGCATGCTTGTTTACAACAGAGATGTCAATTCAAAGCCTTACGAGGGGATCAAGCATCTCTTTAGACCTGGACATGCAGATTACACTTACCAGGCTAAGTTTGGCTTGAGAGACTGGAGAGGCGGGGGGAGGGCTTCAGGTAGAGAAACAGTTGCAAGGGTTATGGCCGGAGCTATCGCTAAAAAGATTCTTGAAAAGTTTGGAATCAAAGTTGTTGGATTCACAAGGGAGATTGCAGGAATTAGATGTGATATAAATCCCGAGGAATATGATTTAAATGAACTGTTTAAATTAGCTGAATCCAATGCTGTGAGATGTCCCGATGAGGACATTGCGAGGAAGATGGAAGAAGTAATTCTAAAGGTAAGTTCTGAAGGTGACAGTGTCGGTGGAATAGCTGAGGTAATTGCAAGGGGAGTGCCAGCTGGGTTAGGTGAACCAGTCTTCTTAAAGCTCGATGCTTACTTGGCTTTCGCATTGATGGGAGTTCCTGCCGTTAAGGGGGTTGAAATAGGAGCTGGTTTTAGAGTTGCAAGGATGAAGGGTAGTGAGTGCAACGATCCCATAATTTTGAGAGATGGCAAGATTAGGTTTGAAACGAATAACGCTGGTGGCATTTTGGGCGGAATATCGAATGGGGAGGATATAGTTGTTAGAGTGGCAATAAAGCCGACTCCATCTATCTCAAAGCCTCAAAGGACTGTGAACTGGGTTGACATGGTTGAGGATACAATAGTCGTGAAAGGTAGACACGATCCATGCATAGTGCCAAGAGCTATTCCAGTTCTAGAGGCTATGGTAGCTTTAGTTTTGGTCGATTGTATGATGATGCAAGGTTTAATTCCAAGATTTTTAGGATAATCATGAAAGTAGGGGTTTTAGAATTACAGCGTTATCTACACTTGCCTTGAATTTCTCTGGATCAGCCTTTAAACCTATTTCTCCATAGTGCATCGGAACGAATATTTTGGCCTTTATGTCCTTTGCGGCCTTAATAGCTTCGTCAACATCCATCGTATAAGTTCCACCGATTGGAAGTAATGCAACATCAACCTCAATTTCCTTCATCTCTGGAATTCTGTCCGTATCACCAGCATGGTAAATTCTAATGTTGTCAACCTTCAATATGTATCCAACCCCTTCCCCCTTCTTGTGGTATGGTTTGTTCACGTTGTAAGCTGGGACAGCCTTGATTTCAACACCTTTTACGTTGATAACGTCTCCTATTGAAACTTCGTAAGTTTTGCCCTCAACCTTACATCCTTTGGGATGCACGATAATCGTATCATCCTTTGAAAGAGCTTTAATCGACTTAGTATCCATGTGATCGAAGTGACCGTGTGTGACCAATATTATGTCAGCCTTCTCCAACTCTCCACTTACATCATACGGATCTATGTAGATCACAACTGCACCTCTTATTTGAAAACCAGCATGCTTCAACCAAGTTATCTCGACATTTTCACACCTTAGTGTACTTTCATTCACGACTTCGCACATAATTTAGCTTAAACTTTAAGGATAAAAGATTTCCGAGTCAAGCTTAAATGTAGATACGCTGAGTTTATATTTATGATAATAACTGATGACCACATGCACCTCTACAACCACCTGAAGTTCAAAGCTCTGGAGCAGTTTAAGAATGCTGGTGGAACTCACGTGTTCTTAGTAAATCTACTCAGCAAACATTACGGTTTAAAGCCTACAAAGCCAGAGGATTACTTGGAGATGTTCAAAAGACACATAAGCATGGTTGAGAGGGCTAACAAGATCGTGAAAGCCTTTGCGGTAATAGGTGTCCATCCTGCTGAGATAACGCTGTTAGGAGGTAGGATGAAAGTTCAAAAGGCTGCAGAAATTATGAAATTAGCTTTCGACTTGGCTGGGAAGCTGATAGAAGAAGGCAAAGCTGTAGCTCTGAAGAGCGGGAGACCACACTACAAGGTTTCGAAGGAAATCTGGGATTTGAGCAACGAGGTGATGATGCATGCATTTGAAGTGGCTAAGGATGTGGGATGTGCAATTCAACTTCACACGGAATCGTATACTTACGAGGGTATTAAGGAGATTGCAGAAATGGCTGACGAAGTTGGTTTGAAGCGCTACAAGGTTGTGAAGCACTTCTCTCCACCAAAGATAAAGGAGTTTGAGGAGATTGGAATATTTCCTTCCGTCATATGCTTGAACGACTACGCTTTAGAGGCTGCAAAGCAGGGTAGCAGATTCATGCTCGAAACGGACTACATAGACGACAAAGATAGACCCGGTGCTGTTCTTGGACCAAAAACCGTTCCGAGGAAGGTTAAAGAGTTGCTGAAGCACGGATTTGACGAAGATTTCATCTACAAGATCTGTGTTGAGAATGTGGAGAAAGTTTACGGTGTTGATATTGAGTAATCCAAGCTTACGGGATTCCTAACTATCCTGTTGCTTACGAAATCTCTGCAAACCTTTGAACCTTTAGGTGTATCGCAGTAAATGCAGTTCAAATTGCATTTGGCAAACCTAACGAATAGCTGTTTCACCCCTATAAGTATTCCCTCTCCCTGAATACTCGCGAAAATCTCACTTACTTCCGCCTTTAAGTCTCTCATAAATCTCAACAGCCTTTTGCCATTCTTCATCGCTCAAAGCCGGGTCCTTCACTCCATTCATAAGAAAAGCTTCAGTCCTTTCGAGGCAGGTTCCGCACCTGAGACAGGGTCTCTCCTCGCCCCTATAGCAACTCCAGGTAAGTTCGTAGGGAACTCCCAACTTTAAGCCAAGCTTTACGACCTCTGCCTTCGTCATGTCCACAAACGGTGCCTTGATTTCTACAGGATCAAAGATTGTGGCTAAATAGACAGCTGTATCTAAAGCTTTAACGAACTCCTTTCTGCAGTCAGGGTATATTGCGTAGTCAGATTTGTGTGCAGCGTAGTAAACTTCACTCTCACCAACCTTCACAGCGTATCCTACCGCAATAGCCAAAAGGATCATGTTCCTATTTGGCACCATCGTTCTCTTCTGGCTCTCATCAGTGTAAAACCCTTCTGGAACCTCCTCATTCCCAGTCAAAGCACCCTTAGCTATCAACCTGCGAATGCCAGATATGTCCACAATTTCATGGTGAATGTTAGCCTTCTCTCTTGCCCTCTCGATGACCATTTTAGCATGCTCAACTTCCTTCACATGTTTTTGCCCATAGATGTATGTTAGGACGTAGATTCTGTCATAACCCTTATCCATCAAATACCAGAGCAATGTAGAACTATCAATACCACCACTCATTATAAGCACTGGCATTGGACAAATTTAACAGTCGATATTAAAAAGCTTAGGAGGATGAAGGTTTGTGTTTTATATTCGGGAGGGAAGGACTCGAATTTGGCTCTATTTAAGGCTTATAGAGAGTTTGAGGTGGTATGTTTGGTTTCATTAAGTCCAAAATCTGAAGAAAGTGTCTTGTTTCATTACCCAAACGTAGAACTCGTAAAGCTTCAAGCAGAATCTCTAAAACTGCCCTTAATCATGAAAACATGCTTAGACAATGAGGAAAGTGGTTTAAAAGCATTGTATGAGGCACTAAAGGAAGCAAAAGAGGTGTATGATGTTGAAGGAGTCATTACTGGTGCCATAAGATCGACATATCAGGCTACGAGGTTTCAAAGAGTTTGCGATAATCTTAATCTGTGGTGTTTCAATCCACTTTGGCTAAGAGACGAAGTTTCAATTCTCAACGAAGTTTTGGACTACGGTTTTGAGATTGTATTTACGAGGATTGCTGGCTATCCTTTAAACAGGGCTATACTCGGAAAAAAGCTGACAAGGAAAACGATCAAAACGCTTGAAAATATGAGAGAATTCGTTAATCCGGCAGGTGAGGGAGGAGAATATGAAACTTTGGTTTTGGATATGCCACTATTCACGAAAAAACTTAAAATAGTAGATTACGAAATTGTTGGCGGAGATTACGACGCTATGTTAATAGTAAAAAGTGTAGAGCTCGTTGAGAAATGATAACGGTCGTTTCAACTTGTAAGTACAAACTTAGTGAAGAGGAATTTGTAAGACCAATCGTTGAGATCGTGAGAGTGTGTGGATTCGATTATAAAATTGTACGCTATTATGAAATTATAGACCTAAACGACTGTTCCAAGGTAATAATATGCGGAACAGCTTTGAGAGATTTCGATTACTTAAACCACATAGACAACTTTGAACTGCTCGTAGATTTCGAAGGAGATGTTTTGGGAATCTGTGCTGGCTATTACATACTAGCTCTGTTGTTTTCGAATGAACTTGTAAGGATGAAGAAAATCGGCGTTTACGATGTTAAAATTGTAAAAGAAAATCCACTTGTTGAGACTAAAAATATAAGAGGCTACTTCCTTCACAACTATGCGTTAAAAGATATAAACGACAACTTAGAGTGTTTAGCCGTTCATGACGATGAGGTGAGCATATTTAGGGTAAAGAGAAAGAACTTCTATGGTATTTCTTTTCATCCAGAAGTTCTTAATAAGGAATTGATAGTTAATTTTCTTAAATTCTAAGAATATAAAAATTACTAAATATACTTTTACATTACCCACATCAGTTAAATATCAGTTGTATTATGTTCAAAGCGATGAAGCTTGAGGAGTTAAGATTTGGAACTGAGCTTATTAAGAGAGGATTTGCCAAGATGCAGAAAGGTGGAGTTATAATGGACGTTACGAATGCTGAACAGGCTCAAATAGCTGAAGATGCTGGTGCTGTAGCTGTGATGGCTTTGCACAAGGTTCCAGCTGATATAAGGGCAAGTGGTGGAGTTGCAAGGATGGCTGATCCGAAAAAGATCGAAGAGATAATGGATGCCGTGACGATTCCAGTAATGGCCAAGTGTAGAATTGGACATATAGCTGAGGCTAGAGCTTTAGAGGCTTTAGGAGTTGACATGATTGATGAAAGTGAGGTTTTAACTCCGGCAGATGTGTTCTTCCATATAGACAAGCGCAAGTTTACAGTTCCATTCGTCTGTGGTGCAAGAAGCTTAGGTGAGGCTGTGAGAAGAATCTGGGAAGGTGCTGCAATGATTAGAACTAAGGGTGAAGCTGGAACTGGAAACATCGTTGAAGCTGTGAAGCACATAAGACTAATGAATTACGCCATCGCTGAAATTGTAAACATGGACGATGACAGGATATACGATGTCGCAAAGAAGTACGCTGAGAGATACGCTGAATTGGCGAGGATTGTTAGGGCTGAGATGGGTTTGGCAACAGAGATAAAGCTGGATGATGTAATCTATGAGGAGTATACATTCGAAGAAATAATCGAAGGAATATACGAAGTTCTGCTCGAAGTGAAGAAACTTGGTAGATTACCTGTTGTAAACTTTGCAGCTGGAGGAGTTGCAACCCCAGCAGATGCCGCTTTAATGATGCAATTGGGTGCTGATGGTGTATTTGTTGGCAGTGGTATCTTCAAGTCATCGAATCCAGAAGGGTATGCAAGGGCTATAGTTGAGGCTGTTCAGCACTGGGATGAGCCTGAAGTGATCGCTGAAGTCAGTAAGGGCTTAGGAGAAGCTATGAAAGGATTAGAAGTTTCACAGCTGAATGTTAGAATGCAGGAAAGAGGAGTGTAATCAGACCTAAAGCATTTCATCACGATTCAGAAGGGCCAGGCATCATCATCAATCAAATTTTTACAGTCGACTGATTTTAAGTCTTGAGGTGACTGCATGAGGATTGCAGTTGTCGGTGTTCAAGGTGATGTCGAGGAGCATGTGATTGCAACGAAAAATGCTATGAAGAAACTTGGGATAGACGGTGAAGTAGTTGCAACTCGTCGTAAAGGTGTCGTTTCGAAAAGTGACGGTGTAATTATTCCTGGTGGTGAAAGCACGACCATAAGTAGACTAATCTTCAGAGATTCAATTGCAAGCGAGATCATTGAATTAGCTGAACAGGGTAAACCCGTAATGGGAACTTGTGCCGGGTTAATTTTACTCTCTAAGCATGGTGATGAACAAGTTGAAAAGACTAGAACAAAACTCTTGGGTTTACTCGATGTTTGGATAAAGAGGAATGCATTTGGTAGGCAGAGGGAGAGCTTTCAAGTCAAGCTTAACGTAAAGCATATAGGTGAATTTGAAGCTGTTTTTATAAGAGCTCCTGCGATAGTGAAGGTTGGTGATGATGTTGAAGTATTAGCGACATTTGAAGACTATATCGTTGCAGTTCAGCAGGATAACATCTTAGGCTTAGCTTTCCATCCTGAATTGACCAATGATACGAGAATTCACGAGTACTTCTTAAAGATTGGTCTTCAATAACCTATCGAAAGTTTGATATTCTACTTATTCATCAGCGGAATGGATGAGATTTGCACTCTTACTTATCCTACTAATCCTGTTAGTTAACTGTGTTTCCGCTCAAGTTGTTAAAATAGAATGTTCTCCGAGCGTATTATTCCCAGGAGATGTGGCGGATTGTAAGCTGACCTTCACACACTCAAAGAAAACTTACATCAGTGGAATTAGTATTCTTTCTCCTTTGGGACTGGAAGTCATTCCATCGTCAGTTTCTGGTGTGGGATGGGTTACGAGTTACGAGTTACCCTTCAACGTTAAGGCTAAGAGTAGTGGGATATACACTTTGACAGCTTATATAAACACAATAAATGGAACGATAAAGCAATTCTTCAACATTGTAGTTGTTGAGGATACACCAAAGTTGATACTTAATAAAACTACACTGTACCTCAACGAGGTCAACATGGTTGGATTCAAGGTTGTCTCACCTTTCTCAATTTCAAATGTGGTCGTAAAACCTCTCTTCCAATCAAATCCCCAGGTTGTTTATGGTGATGAAGGATTTTTCAAGTTCATACCAGATAAAAAACCACTGAAATTTGAGATCTCATTTTACAACGGTAGAAATCATCATGTCGTAACTCAGAGCATCGATGTGAGTTATAAGGAAAGTAGGGGTGTTGTTGTCAACGTAACTCCATCGTACTCGATGTCCTTAATTGGTGATGTTGTAACGATCTCAGTCGAACTTTCAAACTTAAGAGGAGACGATGTTTACAACATTGTTGTAAAATCTAATGCAGAACCGTACGTTTTAACAATCCCACATCTCAAATCTGGTGAGTCGAAAAGGTTAGATTTCAAGTTCTCTTCAAATGAAAGTGGCCTAAAGGAAGTAGTTTTTTATATTGAGTATAAGGACGAGTTTAACAACCCCTATAGGCTAACAGCCAAGACATTTATAAAGATTCTGGATGAGTACGCTTTACAGTTCAGTGGTGTTGATATTAAGCGTAACTTAGGAATTGAGGTTGGAGGAGACATATGTAACAACGGAAGAACTAAGGCTTACAACATCTACATAATTGCGGAAGCGAACGGAGTGGTTAAAACTTATTACATAGACAGTTTGGAGCCTTCCGACTTTGATTCTTTCGAGTTTACACTTGAAAATGCAAGTATTGTTAAGCTTAAGGCTAGATGGAACAATGAACTCGGAGAGATCTTTGAAATAGAGAAGATCATAAAGTCACCACCCCTAATTGTCAAGGAGGGAAGAGAAGGAAATATATATGTTCCTCTTGCAGTTTTGATCGCTGTAGTAGCTCTGATCGTACTCGCTTGGAGGCGTAGAAATGTTAGTAGAACTCGCTCTGAGAAACTTGAAAAGGACTAAGGTAAGAAGTATTTTAGCCATAGTTGGAATCGTTATAGGTGTTATGGCCATAAGCTCAATAGGTATCTTTGGAGAGAGCTTAAAAGCTACAATTCTTGAAAACTTTAAGGATGTTGCTAACGAGGTTATAGTTACACCAGATTACACGCATGGATACACATCAATAGATCAGAAGGATGTTAAGAAGATTAAAAGTATACCCTATGCTGAAATTGTAATTCCAGTTAAAAGTGAATCCGCTCTTGTTAGCTACAAAGACAAGAGGACATATTTAACGGTCTATGGGATGGATTTAAAAGATGCTAAGGAAATTTTTAAACTCGAATCTGGAAGTTACAGGAACTGTCTGGTCGGAGAAAAGGTAGCAAGTTTTTTTGAACTTAGAGTTGGAGGAAAGATAACAATTGAGGAAAAAGAGTTCAGAGTTGGAGGTATAATAAAGGCCGAAGCTAGGTACGATATAAATCCGAGTTTCGCCGTAATTTTACCACTCAGAGATTTTGACAAAATATTTGAGAGTGACTACAAGATAGTGATAGTCAAGGTAGAGAGTATAGAAGATATTGAAAGGTTTAAGGAGGCTGTTGAGAAGACTATCAATAAGAGAGATAGTAAAGTTTCTGTCTTCGAGATGAGGACAATTATCGAAATGATAAATAAAGCGTTTTGGCAGGTTACACTCTTTTTAATGGCCATAGCGAGTGTTTCACTTTTGGTTGCTGGTGTAAGCATCTTGAACATTATGTTGATGTCCACAATTGAGAGGACAAGGGAGATTGGAATTATGAGGGCGATAGGTGCTTATAGGGAAACTATTCTCAAACTTTTTCTTATGGAGGCTATAATATTAGGTCTTATCGGTAGCTCAATTGGAGGAGTTCTCAGCTTTGTTGGTGGATATGCCATAGACATGCTCATTTTGAAGACTGCTAAGTACGTGTTTCAACCTCCTTCAATCCTTTATGTTATCATGGGTGTGTCCTTCGGTATAATAACAGCTCTGATCAGTGCACTTTACCCAGCTTGGAAGGCATCACGCTTAGAACCTATTCAGGCCTTGAGATATGAGTAATGTTATTTAGCAGTGGGCGCAATCGGGGATCATGATCGAGAGGGAGGAAAACTTTAGAAGTGAGGCCGTAAGAACTGCAGCACTTTTAATGGCTGTATCAGCAAGAACGGCACCAAAATCGAAGGGCATTGACGATTTAGAGATAATTTATGTCAGTGGAGATGATAAGGATAGGATTGCTGAGAAGATGATAGAACTTGCTAAGGAGAAGGGTGAAGGATGGAAGAGGGATGGAGAGAGCGTTAAGAAAGCTGAAGGAATACTGATAATTGGTATTAAAGGTGATAAACCCTTAGGACTTAACTGTTCTGCCTGTGGCTTCAGAGACTGTAAAGAGTTTGAAAATGCTGTAAAGGTTAGAGGCGATTACGATGGACCGAACTGTGTATTCAAAATCTTAGATTTGGGAATTGCGTTGGGTTCGGCTGTGAAGCTTGCAAGCATGATTAATGTCGACAACAGAATAATGTACAGGATCGGTGTTGTAGCTAAGATGCTAGGAATTGTAAATTCAACAGTTGTTTTGGGGATTCCTTTGGCGTGTACAGGAAAAAATCCGTTCTTCGATCGAAAGTCACCTACTCCACCCTGAAAGGGCGGAGCTTATCCCATCTCTATACCCTTAGCTCGGTTCAGTCTGAGGTTAGTCTGTTTCCCCTCGGTTCTACCTCATCGAAGTCGATCATCCGCCCTCCA
>CAZFVO010000006.1:0-39752 GCA_964522325.1 uncultured archaeon
TTAAAGGTGCCACACCTGAGACGATGATATTGGCGGGAATTGCTATGATGTACATCTTCAGTGCAGTAACGACAATACTAATGTACTTCGCCGAGCCTGAAGCGGTAAAGTCAGCATACTTCTGGATGGTCGGTGACTTGGGAAAGGCTTCGTGGGAGATGATCCCAACAGTATTAGTATCCCTCTTGATCTGCTTTATCCTCCTAATGTGGAAGACTTGGGATGTCAATGTAATGATGACAGCCGGAGACGAAGTTGCAAAGAGCTTGGGAGTTAATCCAGAAAGAGAAAGGATTTTTGTTATGCTCGTCTCCGCATTTTTAACAGCATCGATCATAAGTTTCACAGGAACGATCGGTTTCATATGCTTGGTAGCGCCACATATATGCAGAATGGTCATAGGTGGTGACTGCAGATATCTACTCCCAGCTTCAGCCCTTTTCGGAGGAGCTTTACTGCTTACATGCGATACTATTGCGAGGACAATATTAGCACCAGTGATCCTTCCAGTCGGAGTCGTTACAAACTGCTTAGGAGGCCCAATGTTTTTATATATGCTTATAAGGAGAAAGAAGGAGTACTGGTAACATGAAGATAAGAATAAAGGGTTTAGAGTTCAGCTACGACAGCATCCAGGCTCTTAAGAATGTGACGATAGACATTCACGAGTCTGAGATTGTTGCAATTGTAGGCCCAAACGGATCTGGAAAGTCTACGTTATTGAAGTGTATAGACAGAATTCTGAAACCTCAGAAAGGTGTTATACTAATCAACGGAAAAGATGTCAAAGATTTCAGTCAGATTGAGATTGCTAGGACTGTAGGCTATGTTCCTCAAAGCGTTAAACAGTTCTTTCCAGCTACAGTTTTTGAAGTAGTTTTGATGGGTAGAAGACCATATTTAGGTTGGAGGTGCAGTAGGAGGGATATAGAGAAAGTATTTGAAGTTCTCAGGATTCTGGACATCGAGAACATTGCCATGAGGGACTTCAACGAGTTAAGCGGTGGGCAACAGCAGAAGGTTCTGATTGCAAGGGTGTTGGCTCAGGAGCC
The DNA here is from genome assembly GCA_964522325.1 of uncultured archaeon. Lineage (GTDB taxonomy): Archaea > Halobacteriota > Archaeoglobi > Archaeoglobales > Archaeoglobaceae > Archaeoglobus_B. The sequence goes on from CAZFVO010000006.1 coordinate 1,053, forward strand.
AGAGATTTTGTTACTCGACGAACCTACGGCGAACTTGGATATCAAGCATCAACTTGAAGTCATGGAAATCATAAGAACAATTGTTAGAGAAAAGGGAATTACTGCAATTGTAGCAATACATGACCTTAATTTAGCTTCAAGGTATGCGGATAGGATTATTATGATGAAAGACGGTAAAGTATTTGCTGTAGGATATCCCAACGAAGTTTTAACTTCAACCAATGTGGAAAATGTTTACGGTGTAAAGGTTAAGGTTATTGAACTTAATAAATCAACATATATAATACCTTTAGAACCTCTTGATTAATTATATTAATTATAAATGATGTAATAAAAAATATAATAATTATAACTATATATAAGACCTTATGATAAACTTTCTTATAACATCTTCTTCCTCACTCCTGTAAATATCCCTAGCCTTTCCATCACCCCTTAAGTTCAAACCCCTAAAGATGACAACTGGTATACCCCAATCACCCTCACCCATTATCAAGTTTGCAAAGCCCGCAATTTCATCAGCCACACATTCAACCGTTTTACTCAAAAGATTTCCGTAAAGATCACTCTTTCCAATCCAATCTCTCAAAGCCAACACACCAGAAACTCCTATCGCTACTCCAACAACACCCCTTCTAAAACACCTACCATTAGTATCGGTTATTATTACTCCTACATCCTTTCCAGTTATCTCCTTTAACCTCCTTCTAATCCTCTCAGCACTTGCATCTGGATCTTTCGGTGGTAGAATTATGTAGCCCCTCTCGACGTTACTTCTGTCTATTCCAGCGTTGACACAGATGTTGCCAAACTTAGCCTTGACTAGTAGAAAGGGATGATCGATTAAAATTTCCTCACTCTCCTCGAGGACAGCCTGAACAAATCTTGGATCTTCACCAAGCCTTCTAGCAATCTCAATCGCTCTTTTACTTGGCACGTAATTGTCAAGCTTTGCAATTCTACCCTCAGCCTTCGACACCACAGTTGAACATATCGCTATGATGTCGTCATCTTTAAGCTCAAATCTTTCAGCTATCAACTTCGCCACATCATCTCCTTCTCTAACTATTGGCAACTTCAAGCCTACAATTTCCATGAAAAACATTTTACGCAGAGAATAAAGTGTTTTTGTGCGATCTCTAGTGCTTGAAGCTTTAACAGCTGGATTTTATGTGAACATAACAAGGAGCCTAGCTCCTATATTCTTAGCGGTAATTGGGTACACAATCGTGGATATTGTCAAATTGAACGCTACAGCATACCTCTTTGCAACGGTTCTATCGTACGTAGTTTACACGTACAGAGAGAAATTCATAAGAAATATCAAGAAGTTTCTCTTAACCTTTCATGCACTAGAAAGGCTATTCTGGGGATTAATACCTATATCTTACTACTTCAACGTTCTTCCAATAGTCTATACGCTTGCAATATGCTTCACAGTTCCTACATCGGCTCTAATAAACGTTGCAATATTCTCACTCGATAAGAGGACTGCAAAGAAAACTTTAGCTTTGAGGGCATCCTTAGGCTCTTTCTCAAACATACTTGGATCTATAATCTCTTTTATAGTCCTATATATATTGATAGGATTTGAGAAGTACATACTTCTCTATGCCCTCTCCTCAGCTGTAGGATTCATATCGACAGTAGTACTTGCATTCGCAAACATCGGCAGAATTGGACTTGGAGATGTCGAGGAGGAAGCTAAGATTAAGTACGTAAACGTCTTGCTCTTCTTCATACTTGTAACTGCTTCATCAGCTTTGATAGGTTCAACTTGGACACCACACCTTGTGAGGGACTTAGGAGCTAAGGATTACTTTGCTATGGCTGTAAGCTTTCTACAAACTGCAACATCCATCTTTGCACCCCTCTTCTGGTCTGGAAGAAACTACAGAACTTACAGGATTGCCATAATCCTTTCAAGCATTATACCACCCGCAATATACATCATCAAAAATCCAATTCCACATCTAGCTCTAGCTGTCTTCTATGCCTTCTCGTTCAACGGTGTTAACATGCTTTCAAGCTTCATGTGCGCTGAGATTAGAGGAAAGGATGTACCATTCCTGCTAACAGCATCTACATCCTTCTCACAGCTTCTTGGAATGATTTTGGCGATTTTAACTGGAAGCTTCACGCTTATGATGATCAGCGCAACCGCCCTACTACTTTTAGCATTGACACTTTCACTCCTTACAATTCCAGAAATCTCGATAGATGTTGAAAGAGCGAGGGTTTATTCGAGGATAGTTTACGATGTGACGATATCTGGATATTCTTTCTCAACAACTCTTGCAAAGGAGACTACATTACTTGCTTTAAGGTTAACGGCACTTGCGTTCGCTATTATGTTAATCACATTTATATATCGTGTAATCTACTACTTAAGCTTATGAATTTGCAAGAAGCTATATGGCTAGCTTTGAAGGATGTTGAGGCATCGATACCGAAGGTACTCATCTCCATAGTTCTAATTTGCATTTTCTTCGTTATGGGTTATGTCTTAAATAGGATGTTGCAAAAGGTATTTGAAGTTGTTAGAGTTGATGAACTCTTCAAGCCTATTGAAAGGCACATTGGAATATCCTTTACTTCTATAATTTTGGCAATCTTGAACGTTGGAGTTGCCCTAACCGCTTTATACACTATCTCAAGTGTTGCATTTCCAGAGGGAGTTAAACACATCAACATGGTTTTAGACTACTTCGGAAGGGTTTTGAGTGTAGTGTTTCTGATTGCAATAGTTTTTGTCGCAATCAGTAGAATTTCTGAGAAGATTGCAGTTGAAGGAAAGATGAAGGGATTCATGACACTTATAACACTATTTATAGTCATGGTTCTGCTAATAGACGTGACTAATCTGACTCCAGAGATAAAATCAGCTTTGGCTTGGGGTTTGAGTATAGGAATTGGTATATCTATGGGTGTTTTCACAACTTGGTTCTTCTTCCACGACATCTTAAATCGACAAAAACGTTAATACCTGACTATCAAAGTATATTTGAATGCTGACGGAGAAACTTACTGAACTTAAGTATAGGCTTGCGGATAGGTTCGTGCAAAGGGAAGCTGAGATAACAGCTGTGCTAGCCGGTCTACTCTCTGGAGAACCGACAATACTCATTGGGGAGGTTGGAACAGCTAAGACTGCTCTGATCGAAAACTTGGCAAGCATGATCGATGCGAAGTACTTCTACTACCTCCTAACACGTTTTACTGAGCCAGACGAGATTTTAGGTGTTTTAGATATAAATGCATTAAGAGAGGGAAAGTACATTAGAAGGACTGAGGGGAAGCTCCCACAAGCAGAAATAGTCTTCTTAGATGAGATATTCAAAGCATCTTCGGCAATAAGAAACATACTGCTTGACATAATACTGAACAAGAGGATATTCAGTGATGGTATTTACATAAAGCTTCCAATGCTTGCATTGTATACTGCAAGTAACGAGATAAGTGGTGATATAGAAGATGTACCATTCTACGATAGGTTAACGATCAGATGCTTCGTAAAGGGGGTTTCTGAGGATTCTTGGGAGGAGCTGATAGAGAAGGGCGTTGAGTTAGATTTGGGAGTTGAAAGTAAAGTTGTAATGGATGTGAACGATGTCAAGGCTTTACAGAGAGCTGTAGCTGAAAAGTTCAGAAACATAACGAACAATAAGGATCTCATGAGAAGGTATATAGAAGCGCTGATAAGGTTGAAGCAGAGGGGTGTTAAGATCTCGGATAGGAGGAAGATAAAGGTTTTAAAGGTAGCATCTGCAATTTCTATGGTTTATGGGGAGAGTGATGTTAGCTTAGACTCGTTGGCTGAAGCGTTGAAGCTCACAGCTGTGCATGATGAAGAAGATTTGAAGAAGGTTGAGCAGATAATACTCGAGCTTGGATTGAGCAGTTTCTACCAGCATGTGCAGAAAATACAGGTCGTAACTGCAGAACTTCAGAATGCCGTAAATGCAAGCTTAAATGGTGGAATGGAGGAGCTTAAGATGCTTTCAACAATATACAAGAAAGCTTCAGCCGTCCTAAATGAAATACCCAAGAATCCAAGGTTAATTCCTTACATAAAGCAATTTAAACAGGTTTACAGTAGGGCTGAGGATGTTTTGGAGAGGAAAAAGGCTGAACTGTTTGGAATATGAAGAATAACTTAATAAACATAACAAATGACGACTTCGTTTATCAGCTGATATCTCAGAGGATTGAAGGATATCTACCAAAAGATTTGCAACAAGTTTACAGGGTTTGTGAGCAAATCCAGCTAATTGCTACAGACTGCTACTTCCTACATTACTCACTCTACCCCTTTTTGAGATCTAAGAACGAGGATAATGTTCTTGAAGAAGCTAGAAAATTCTTACAAGATTACATGTCTAGCGATAGGTTTCAGAGGATTAAGATGCTGACTACACTTGACGATGAGATGAGCTTGGCTTACAGCATAGCCCTAGCTAAGGCAATAATTGGAAAGGTCCTGGGTATAATAAGGCTTGAGCACGAAGACCCCTTCAAAAATATCAAGACTTACGTTAGCTACGCTTTAACTTCGATCGTTGAAGGTGGAGAAATACCAGCGATATTGGATTATGCAACCGAATATGCGGAGGAGATGGTTAAGAACGCTAACGATGTTAGAGAGCTCATAGGTGGAAAGAAGGCTGGAAAGGAAGAGGGCACGTTTAAGAAGGTCTTAGACTTAGCTGAGCATATGCTCTACGTGAAATTCATGAAGGAGATAGTCTCATTCTCCAAAAGGCTCTTTAGCCACATACCCAAAGCTACATACATCTTCAAAAAAAGGGGTAGATATGGAGATGAGCTTTCTGGTTACAGCTTGACAAAGAGGGCTGACAGGGCACTTGTAAGAGAATTAGCATTACCAGAAGAGTTATTTTTGAAAAAACTTAGTGGAGAAGGTTTCTTAACCAAAGAAAAGCTCAGTATAGCTGAGGGAGCTTATTACATCCTCGTTGACAAATCGGGGTCTATGGTAGGAGAAAAGACGGTTTGGGCAAGAAGTGTTGCTTTGGCAATTTACAGAATTGCGAGCGTTAAGAGGAGAAAGTACTTTCTAAGATTTTTTGATAAAAAGACTCATCAACTGCTTAGCGATCCACATGAGGTTGTTGATGCCATCTTGAAAGTTCAATCTAACGGTGGAACGGACATAACTCATGCACTGAAAACAGCTATAAAGGATTTGGTTGAGAGAGGTTTGTCAGACCTGACAAACACCATTGTAATTATAACCGATGGAGAGGATGTTGTTGAGGACATATCAAAGGATTTGAAGAAAGCTAATGCAAATCTAATTTCGGTTATGATTCAGGGGGATAACGATACTTTGAAGGCTATAAGCGACTGTTACATGAGGGCAGAGCTTAGTGAAGCGGGTGGAGCTAAACTACTCAAAGTTGTTGAGGTTAGTTGAAAGCTTTTTTACAGTCTCTTCAAATCTTCTAAGCTCTTCACTCAAAGCCGATGTCTTTGCGGATATGAAATCAGATTTAGTCCTCTCTATGGCATTTCTAACGTAATCTACTTTGGGTCTCAGATTTGGAGTTATCCTGTCTGGGAAACTGAACGTTATCAGGTTGTTGTATATTCTTTCCATAATGCCTATAAGTTTCTCAGCTCTTTCAAACTCATTTTTCCTGAGCAAATCCAAAACATGTCTTCTGATTTCACCTACAGCATCAGCCAAACCTGTTAATATCGGTGCAAACTCCACATCAAGTTTGGTCAAATCTATATCTAAATTACTTTCTTTAACTATGTGCATGAAGACGTAGGCTTCCACAAGTTCTTGCATAGCATCAAACGTAACAGGATAATAAATGTCAGGATAAATCTTATACTCGACGACCTTTTTTAAGATTTCAATAGCGTTTTTTAAGTAACTTTCAGCCTTCTCAAAATCTCCAGCATGGATTGATGCTATAGCTTTTGTTGAATTTATTCTCATCTCTCTAACGAGCTTGAGTAATTCCTCCCTTGCAACTTCCTTTTCTTCAAGCTTTGACCTTATAAAATCCAAAAATTCCTCAAGTTTCATAAAAAGAAATATTAAAAAAGTTATTATTACTCCTTCTTAGCCAAGACTATCTCAATTGATGAGACGTTTGCAGTTCCCTGCTCACTTTCAATCTGCTCTGTATCAATCTTTATGTCCCTAACATCCACATCTGTCAAGAAGCGCTTTCTGACGATCTCTGCCACATCTACAGCTCTACTTATCGCTTTTCCTCTTGCCTTTATTGCTACTTCCTTAGCTCCGTTGTTGAACTGTGTCAACACAGCTAACACGTAGTTCATTACAGGCTTGTTCCCAACAAACACCGCATTCTCTGCCATTCTCATCACCTCCCCCGAGCATGGGATAAGGTTATATTAATCTTTCGTAAGCTTGAGAGTATGAGAGAGTTCATAACACTCCTAGCCTTATTCATGCTGTCAGTCTATTTGGGCTACGTTTGGGCTGTAAACAACCCTGGACCTTCTGAAAGGCTCATAAAGAACATATTTAAGAGTTTTGTCTTTATAAAGGATCTTCCATCAGTTGTAATTTTCTTGGTGATATTTGTAAACAACGCTGTGAAGAGTTTGATAAGTATGCTGTTAGGCTTATTCCTTGGAATAGTTCCTATAACATTTGTAGTCTTTAACGGTTTTATCTTAGGCATGGTTTCTGGTGTAGCCTCAAAGGATGTCGGAATTTGGAGAGTTGCACTTATGTTGATCCCACACGGAGTCCTTGAGATTCCAGCGGTTTTGATAGCATGCTCTTACGGACTGAGATTGGGTTTGGCGATAATCAAAAAGCTAAGAGGAATAAGAGTTAATCTAACAGGTGAATTGAAAAGGGCTTTGGGTGTCTATATTAAGTACGTTGTACCACTACTTCTCATAGCAGCATTCGTCGAAACATATATAACTCCAATAATCAGTCAAGCTTGAACCTTCTTAAACCAGAAAACAAAACGACTGAGCTAACAAATCTCGCATTCGGAATTGGATAGTCTCCGTACCTTACAACCATATCCCTGTTCAAACTTTCAATAAAGTTTATACATGAGAATAATCCATCCATAGTTATCTCATCGGGATTACCAGCAAAGACTATTAATGCACTGTTTGCGGATTCAACATCACCTTCAAAGCTCAGATTTCTCACAGCTTCTCTAACCATTTCCAACATCCTCTGAGTTCTTATTGCCAAGAGTTGACTCCTCTTCATGAAGAACCTGAAGAAAGGTAAGTTCTTCCTTGCATGACCCAAAACCGTAAAACCATCACTGACTACAGCGTTGAAGAAGTCTGATGTGTCAACAACGACTTCTCCAGCAACTCTCTTTTTAAGATCAACCTCACCAACCCTCGCTATTACGTTTAAAGCTTCAAGTGTATCCTCGATCTTATCCCCCCTAGTCAGCATTAAGACATTCGAAACCCTTTTTAATGTCCTAACTCTACTTCTAAACTCTCCAGAATCTTTTATACCTCCAACAACACCCAAAATAATGATGGGATCTTCAAAAACATCTCTTAACCTTTTACCAAGTTCAAAAGTAAGATTAACATCGTATTCGTTGTCAAGAGATGTTATAAGCATAGCCCCCTCATAGATCTCGTATCTACTCAGAATTTCATTCATAACACCCGTAACATCCAAGCTCTTTGGCAGATAGAACTTGTTCTTTTCATCGAGTTTTATCCTACTTATATCGTCAACACTACTCAGAATAGCGTAACATCTAAATAGAGGGATTTTGTTCACCTTAACTCCCTTTCTGTACAGAAAACTTGAAATTTCTCCCCCCTTCGTTCCAACGCCTATCGTTAGAAGTCTCATCTTCATAAATCTTTAGAAGCAAGATAATAATATTTACCGTTAAAGCGAAATCAATTAATTGTATGAGTGTGTAAGAAGAGTGATGGACAAAAAGACAATTGTAAAGAAGTTTGCAGTTTATGGAAGAAACATCCAGCCCTCTGCAATAGATGTGCTTATAAGGAATGTCAACTCTCAAAATTTGGATAGAGTAATAGCTCACATATGCAAAACAGTTAATAGCTTCGTGATTTCACCAGAAGATGTTTTGTCAGCTTTAAAGAGTTACGAAGTTAAGAGCAGGGAGAATAGCGCTAAGGTTGAAGTGAAAGTTCAACCGAAAAAAGATGTTGACATTAGAGATGTCACAGGAAGGTCAATGTGTGAAGGGAGTATAGAAGACTTCATAGCATACTTCAACTCTCGTTTTGAAAAGTTGAGTGCACTCGTTAGAAGGAGGATTGGAGGTGTAAAGATTTCAGCGCTTGAGAAGTTTAAAAACGAGCAAGTTGAAGTTGTTGGAATGGTTAAAGATGTTAGAGATTATGGAGAATTTGCTGTGTTTGATTTGGAAGATAAAAGTGGTGTTGTCAGCGTTTTTGCCTCTGAAAAGCTTAGAGAACAGGCTTTGGAATTTCTGGGAGATGAGGTGATAGGAGTCATTGGAGTTTACAGAAATGGAAGAATATATGCTGACAGAATAGTCTTTCCAGACATTCCCATGAGGGAAAGAGCTAAAAAGGACTTTGGGGTGGTTTTCATATCCGATACTCACTTTGGAAGTAGGGAGTTTTTGGAAAGAGAATGGAATGCGTTTACCAAGTGGCTGAGTGGTGAAGTTGGAAGCGAGAAGGTCGTTGATCTGGCAAGTAAGATAAAGTACGTGATAATAGCTGGGGATATCGTCGATGGCGTAGGTATTTACCCAGAACAGGAGAACGATTTAGCTATTACAGATATATATGGTCAATATGAATTTGCAGCAGAGCAGCTCGATAAGATACCTAAGGATGTTAAGATAATTCTGTCTGTGGGTAATCACGATGCAATAAGACAGGCCGAACCTCAACCAGCTCTTCCCAAAGAAATTAGAGATCTATTCTCTAACAACGTCATACACGTTGGAAATCCAGCTTACGTGAACTTGGATGGTTTGAAAGTTTTAATCTACCATGGAAGGAGTTTGGATGATGTGATAACAAGAATCCCACGCTTAAGCTATGAGAAACCACATGAAGCTATGATTGAATTACTAAGGAGAAGGCATCTCTGCCCTATATACGGAGAAAAAACTCCCATTGCTCCAGAAAGGGAGGACTGGCTCGTCATAGATGAAGTTCCCGATGTCTTCCACAGTGGTCACGTGCACACCTACGGAGTGGGATTTTACAGAGGTGTTTTGGTTGTTAATTCTAGTACTTGGCAATCTCAAACCGAATTCCAGAGGAAGATGAATCTAAATCCAATGCCGTGCAACGTGGCAGTTTACTACAACGGTGAGGTAGGTAGATTAAGGTTTTGTAAGTCTTAGCTTTTCTATTGGAAGGTATACGACTTCGATTCCAGCTTCCCTTAATAGTTCTAAACCCCTTTTATCTGCATAATCCTTTCCGTAAACAACCTTCTTTATACCGGCGTTTATTATCATCTTTGCACACGTTATACATGGGCAATGTGTTGTGTACATAGTAGCTCCATCAATACTTATTCCGAACTTTGCCGCTTGTATGATCGCATTTTGCTCAGCATGAAGCCCACGGCAGTTATGAACGATAAAGGACTCAGTAGCGAAGGAATGAGCATATTTTACTTCTAAATTATAGACCTTACCTTTGTAAAATTCCGTTTTTACACTGACAACTGGTGTGTAAAGTCTCCCGTTCTTCAAGTATCTCGTCTTAAGTTTAGTATCCTTGTTTATTCTTAGTCTATACATGTAAGATTTTACTTTCCTACGTGGCGGTGAGAAGTCGAGTGTTGGAAGAATTCCTAGTCTCAAACAAATTTGGAACATCTGAAGAGCTAAAGCTTTCGACGCTGTAACGCCTCTTGTATCTTTGGAATTGTCATAGCCGTCACATTCAAGCCAACCGTGAAGGATGTATTTCTGAAGACTTGGTTTCAAAGTCATCAGTTCTGGAGAAAGCTTCATTGTGTATGCATTTCTACCAAGCATGTTTGTGAAGATCGTCGCTAAAATTCTCGAGGAAAACTTGACAATAATCGAAGATCCTCTTAAGTATACATAGGGCTTTAGATTGAAGTATTCTTTCATTGTACTTACAATCTTTTCAACTATATCCGATTCATCTTTGTTCAAGCTAAATGCGATTTGATTGCTCGACGAACAACCTTCAGCAAGGTATATTCCAAAAAGCCACATCAGATCTTTGCTCACTTCAATCTCGGCTGGAATATCCTTACTTGGAGATTCTCCAAGATGTAACATTCCATTTCGGACGACGACACATCCTCTAGGTGAACTACCGTTTACCCAGTTCCAAGCAACACTTCTACTGACTCCATATATTTTTTCAATATAATCATAGCTTTTACCAGCCTTTCTTGCATTTAAAACATCGTAATAAATCTTAGGTGGTTTTTCAACATATTTCGATAGATCTATCGACTTTAAATTGTTAATTCTCGTATCAAAGCCAAATATTAGCAAATCCCCACGACTGAGTAGTATTGCCGGAATCCAATTCTCTTCGTAATTTTCATATGGTCTATCACAACGTTCTTTCATTACGCTCTGACACGACTCTTTACAGATCGTTTTTCCATCTTTGCATTTTACTGTCTTTATTGCCAGAACCTCATGCTCTGGTGTTAGTGTTATGGGTAGCAAATCCCTAGGCTTCACCACACAAACTAAGCCTTCATAATCTCTACAAAAGACCTTCGTAACTTCAGCGTAGTTACCTAAGTGTGTTAAAACTTTATATCCAGCCTTAATTTCACGAATCTTTACAAATCCGTTTTCAGTTAAAACTTCAACGTCTGGTGTTATACAGAGCTCTTGCCTCTCACCACTTGGAACTCCTAGTTTTTCCCTTAAACAACCTATATCTAAGCAGTGAGCCATGCCAGATGGAGCTCCGTTGTAACCGGTTGCAAGAATTCTCTTATCTTTAACAATTACAGCCCCAACCTTCTGTCTTAGGCATGTGGACCTCTTTGCAACAACTAGAGCTAGTTCCATAAAGTACTCATCCCAACTTGGGCGTGACACTATTTAACTTGCAATGACTGCTAATAACATTACCGCAAGCCTTATAATCAAACCACAGTTAAGTTAATAAGGGGCTCGTGGTCTAGGGGTTATGACGTCGCCCTTACGAGGCGAAGGTCCCCGGTTCGAATCCGGGCGAGCCCACTTTTTTAATTAAAATACTTCAGCAAACTGAACTTTAGAGTTCATTAAAAAGACTTATAAATTGCGAAGTTGCACAAATTGGCAAATGCCTGATGAAAGACTGGCTAGAGCTTTAAGGGCGAGGGTTAGAAGAAAAATTCTTGAGGAGCTTGTAAGATCTGGCCCACTCTGTGTAAGCGAAATAGCTAAGAGAGTTGGAATTGCCGAGTATACAGCTTCAAAACATCTAAAACTTCTTAACGATCTTGGAATAGTCGATTGTAAATACGAACCTCCGAAGAAGGTATATTACATCTCCATTCCCGAATTTGGAGATCTACTGAAAACTTACGACGTTGTTGCTAGAAGGCTTGCGAACAAGTTGAAGATACCTTATCCGAGGTGAGGTGCTTGAAGGCGGTTATAATAATGGGTTCAAGGTCAGATTTGGATTATGCAAAGAAGATCGCTAAAAAGTTAAGTGAATTTGGTGTAAGGGCTATCATGAGAGTGGCTTCAGCACATAAAACGCCTTTAAAGGTTCTTGAGATTTTGAAAGAGTATGAAGAGGAGGATGTGGTTTTCATAACTGTAGCTGGTAGGAGTAACGCTTTGAGCGGTTTTGTAGATGCAAATACGACAAAACCAGTCATAGCGGCCCCACCCTACAGCGATAAGTTCGCTGGAGCGGACATCTTTTCAAGTATAAGGATGCCTTCTGGTGTAGCTCCAATGCTCGTCATGGAAGCTGAGAACGTCGCCTTAGCAGCTGCAAAGATTTTGGCTTTAAGGTATGAGGAACTGAGAGATGCTATTAAATCCTATCAGGGGAGGAAAAGGAGGGAAGTTGAAGAAGCTGATGAGGTGGTAAGAAGTGGGAACGGTTAAAGATTTAATCGTTATAGAAAGTCCAAGAGAGGATAGAATGGGTTTGGGCGATTTTGTATTTTCGGATCGTTACTCGGTGTTTGATTACGGTGTAATGCCAGACACCATAGATAACAAAGGTAAAGCACTTTGTTTGGTAAGTGCATACTTCTTTGAGAGGATAGAAGAGAAAGGTATAAAAAGCCATTACATTGGACTCGTTGAGGATGGAAAAGTTAAGAGGTTTGATGAGATTGAAAAGCCAACGAACGTTATGAGGATAAAAGTTGTGAGGGTTGTAAAGCCTGAGAGGAGGAACGGTTATAATTATACAATATTCAAGAACCTCAAAGCAAATTACTTTATCCCCCTTGAAGTCATTTACAGAAACAGTATACCACCAGGATCATCTCTTCTAAGAAGAATTGAAGAGGGTAGTGTAAAGCCAGAAGATTTTGGATTGAAGGAGATAAAACCGGGAATGAAGCTTGAAAAGCCTATAATCGACTTCAGTACGAAGCTTGAGGATGTCGACAGATATCTTAGTGCTGAAGAGGCTAAGGAGATTTCTGGGCTTAATGATGATGAGTTTGATAAGCTAAAGGTGATTGCTCTAAGTATCGATGAAATAATCACTACTGAAGTCTCAAAGGTTGGGATTGAAAATGAGGATGGAAAGTTCGAGTTTGCTTTAGACGAAAACAGGGAGATTATTGTTGTAGATGCTGTTGGAACTCCAGATGAGTGTAGATTTAGCTACGATGATTTTGACGTTAGTAAAGAGATACTTAGAAGTTATTACAAGAGAACTGAGTGGTACGAGAAGATAAAGGCTGTTAAGGGTAAGCCAAACTGGAGAGATATTGTTGGAACACCACCAAAGCTGAGTGATGAGATAAGAAAACTAGCCTCTCAACTTTACATGTCATTCTGTAACGAGGTTACAGGTAGGAAGTTCTTTGATGTTCCTAAGCTTAAGGAGTTAGTTAAGGAAATTAGAGAGGTGATGAAATGAAAGCTGCCTTGGCCTTAGAGGACGGTACATACGTTGAGGGTAAGGCCTTTGGTGCTGAGAGGGATGCTTTGGGTGAGATAATCTTCTGTACAAGCATGACTGGTTATGTCGAAGCTTTGACAGATCCTAGCTATAAGGGTCAGATTCTCATGATGACCTATCCACTCATAGGAAATTACGGTGTCTGTAGGGAAGATTTTGAGAGTGATGGTGTTAAGGTTGAAGGTTTCGTTGTCAGAGAGTTGTGTAAGGAACCAAGTAATTGGAGGAGTGAGATGACGGTAGATGAGCTTTTGAAGGAGTACGATGTACCTGGGATCGAAGGTGTTGATACTAGGATGCTTACAAAGAAAATAAGGATATATGGTACTATGAAGGCGGCTTTAGCAGTTGGAGACGACATAGATAAGGAGGAGTTGATTGAAAGGGCGAGAACTCAGCCATCGATAAGTGAACTTGATTTGGTTGATAAGGTTTGTGTGAAGGAGCCTAAGAGGTTTGAGGCTGAGAAGGGCAAGTTTGAGGTTATCTTAGTGGACTGTGGTGTGAAGATGAGTATAGTCAGACAGCTTTTAAAGAGGAATGTAAACGTTACACTAGTACCTTACAACTATCCAGCTGAAAAGATTCTTGAAATGGATCCAGATGGAGTGTTTATATCGAATGGTCCTGGAGATCCAGTGAGGGTTAAAGAAACGATTGAAACAATTAGGAAACTGATCGGTAAGGTACCTCTAGCTGGTATATGTTTAGGGCATCAGCTCGTAGCTTTGGCCATGGGTGCCAAGACATTTAAGCTTAAGTTTGGGCACCATGGAAGCAACCAGCCTGTTAAGGATTTTGAAACTGGCAGAGTGTTTATCTCAAGTCAGAATCACAACTTCGCCGTTGATGAAAAGACATTGCCAAAAGGAATGAAGGTTACGCAAATAAACCTCAACGATTATACCGTTGAAGGTTTAAAGCATGAGGAGCTGCCAATAATGACAGTTCAGTACCATCCCGAAGCAGGACCTGGACCTCATGACACGTATTTCTTCTTTGATAGGTTTGTTGATATGATGAGGGAGTGATATGCCGAAGAGAGAAGATTTAAAGAAGATAATGGTTATAGGATCTGGGCCAATTGTAATTGGACAGGCAGCAGAGTTCGACTACTCTGGAAGTCAGGCTTGCAAAGCTCTGAAGGAAGAGGGGTATGAAGTAGTTCTGGTTAACTCAAACCCGGCTACGATAATGACAGATCCGGATATGGCCGATAAGATATACATAGAGCCTTTAACGGCTGATGTAGTAGCTAAGATAATTGAGAGGGAAACTCCAGATGCTTTACTACCCACCCTAGGTGGTCAGACTGCATTGAACATAGCGGTTGAACTTGGAGAGATGGGTGTTCTTGATGAGTATGGAGTTGAGCTGATCGGTGCAAAGCTTGATGCAATAAAAAAGGCTGAGAATAGGGAGCTTTTTAAGGAGTGCATGCGTAAGATTGGTTTGGATGTGCCGAGAAGTGATGTAGCAAACGATGTCAGTGAGGCTTTGGCTATTGCGGAGGAGATAGGTTATCCAGTCGTTGTAAGACCTGCCTTCACCTTGGGTGGAACTGGAGGAGGAATTGCATACAACAAGGAGGAGTTGAAGAGGATAGTTGAGAAAGGATTAAAGCTATCTTTAATTCATCAAGTACTGATTGAGGAGGGTGTTATTGGTTGGAAGGAGTACGAGCTTGAGGTTATGAGAGATCTAGCTGATAACGTCGTGATAATCTGTCCGATAGAGAACTTCGATCCAATGGGTATTCATACTGGAGACAGTATAACTGTTGCCCCAGCTCAAACACTTACAGATTGGGAATATCAGCAGTTGAGAGATGCCGCAATCAAGATCATTAGAGCTATTGGAGTTGAAACTGGTGGAAGTAACATCCAATTCGCTGTCCATCCAGAGAACGGTAGGATCGTTGCAATAGAGATGAATCCAAGGGTGAGCAGGTCTTCAGCTTTAGCATCTAAAGCCACTGGATTCCCAATAGCAAAGATTGCAGCAAAGCTTGCAGTTGGGTATACGCTGGATGAGATTCCAAATGATATAACGAAAGAAACTCCAGCAAGCTTCGAGCCAACTATAGATTACGTAGTTGTAAAGGTACCACGTTTCGCCTTCGACAAGTTCCCTACAGCCGATCAGACTTTGGGAACACAGATGAAGAGTGTTGGAGAAGTGATGGCCATAGGTAGAACTTTTGAAGAAGCTTTACAGAAGGCTTTGAGAAGCTTGGAGATTGGAAGGTATGGATTAGGATGTGATGGCAAAGATAAGGATCCAAGTAGAGAGGAGATAATACAAAAGCTAAGAACACCAAACGCTGACAGAGTATTTTACATACGCTACGCACTGAAGAAGGGTTTCAGCGTTGACGAGATCTATGAACTTACCAAAATAGATAGGTGGTTCATAAGGAAGATCAAGAACATAGTGGATATGGAGGAGAAATTAAAGGAGTGGGCTAAGAAAACTAATTACGATATAGATAAAGTTCCTTATGAAGTTTTGAGAGAAGCTAAGCGTTTAGGATTCTCAGACCACCAAATTGCCCACATATTCAAGACTACGGAAAGGGAGGTTAGGAGAAGGAGGAAAAAGGCTGGTATAGTAGCTGTTTACAAGATGGTAGACACGTGTGCTGCTGAATTTGAGGCTAAAACACCCTACTACTATTCAACGTATGAGGATGAGAACGATGCACCACCAACTCCGAGAAAGAAGGTCATGATACTTGGTAGTGGTCCAAACAGGATTGGGCAAGGTATAGAGTTTGATTACTGCTGCTGTCATGCAGTTTTTAGCTTAAAAGAAGAAGGTTATGAAACAATAATGGTGAACTGTAATCCGGAAACGGTTTCAACCGATTACGACACATCAGACAGACTTTACTTTGAACCTATAACGCATGAAGACGTGATGAACATCTACGAGAATGAGAGGCCAATAGGTGTGATAGTTCAGTTCGGTGGACAAACCCCCTTGAACATAGCGAAAGATTTGGAAGAGAGTGGTGCAAAGATCTTGGGAACTTCTGTAGATTCCATAGATCTTGCTGAAGACAGAGAAAGATTTTCGAAGCTGTTAGAGGAGCTTGGAATTCCACAACCTGAGCACGGTATAGCGCACAGTATTGAGGAGGCTAAGGAAGTTGCAAGGAAGATAGGTTATCCAGTTTTGGTCAGACCTTCCTATGTCTTAGGTGGAAGGGCGATGGAGATAGTCTACGATGAGGAAGAACTTGAGAGGTATGTTAGAGAGGCTGTTGAAGTTAGTCCAGACAAGCCGATATTGATTGATAAGTTCCTTGAGGATGCTATTGAAGTTGAGGTTGATGCACTCTGCGATGGAGAGGAGGTAGTGATTGGTGGAATTTTAGAACACATAGAAGAAGCAGGTGTGCATAGCGGTGATTCAGCTTGTGTAATCCCACCTATTTCGTTGCCAAAACATATCATCGACACAATAATAGATTACACGCGCAAGATTGCTCTGGCTTTGAAGGTTGTAGGATTGATAAATATACAGTTCGCAATAAAGGATGACGTAGTTTACGTGCTTGAAGCTAATCCAAGAGCAAGTAGAACTGTTCCATTCATAAGTAAAGCAACTGGATTACCGTTGGCAAAGATTGCAGCTAAGCTTATGATGGGTAAGAAGCTTAGAGAGCTTGGTATCAAAGAACGCTTGAATCTTAAGCACGTTGCAGTTAAGGAGGCAGTGTTTCCCTTCCAGAAGTTACCGGGAGTTGATCCCGTTTTAGGTCCTGAGATGAAGTCTACTGGTGAGGTTATGGGGATAGACTACGACTTCGGATTGGCCTACTACAAGGCTCAGTTGGCCGCTGGTATGATGTTACCGTTGGAGGGTACAGCATTCATAAGCGTCAAGGATAAGGATAAGAACGAGAAGATCGTTTGGGTTGCTAAGAAGTTAAAGGAGTTGGGGTTTAGGATCTTGGCTACAAAAGGTACAGCCAAATTCTTGAAGTCTCACGGTATCGATGTAGAGGTTGTAAACAAGGTAAGTGAAGGTAGACCCAACATACTCGATGAAATAATAAACGGAAAGGTCGATTTAATAATAAATACTCCATCGGGCAAGAGAGGAAGAGATGAAGGTTATTTGATAAGAAGAACAGCTGTAGATTACAACATACCTTACATAACAACCCTTGCAGGAGCGATAGCTGCGGTTAAGGGAATTGAAGCCGTTAAAAAGAAGAAGATGACGATAAAGAGTATTCAAGAATATCACAGCGAGGTGGAGGAACTTATTGTAAGGAGAAGTAAATAATTGTTATTAATAAATATATAAATAAAATTTTGTAGCCTATGATAAGGAAGGTTGACGACATTGCAAGACTCGACATATTTAGGGAATTTAGATCTGGAAAGCCTGAGGCAATCTTCGCTCAGGGAAAGAGTGTAGATCAGTTGATAAAGATAGTTAAGACTTACTTAGAACATAAGGAATCTGTCTTGGTTACTAGGCTGAGTGATTATCAGATCGATGCCTTGAAAGATAATTTCGATGAAATTTACGTCAATGAAGTTGGTAGAATTGCAGTTGTAGGAAAGAAGGCTGTAGATCTAAAGGAAGGTAAAACAGAGGGTATTGGAAAGACAGCAATATTTACAGGTGGGACTTCTGACATTCCCGTAGCTGAAGAGGCTTCAACTACAGCGATGTTTTTAGGTTTGGAAGTTCTAAAATTTTATGATGTTGGTATCGCATGCATATACAGACTTGTAGAACCGCTAAGAAGAGTTAAAGAGGAGGATGTCGATTCAATAATAGCTGTCGCTGGTATGGAAGGGGCTTTACCATCTATTTTAGCTGGACTTGTAGATGTACCAATCATAGCTGTACCTACTTCAATTGGCTATGGCGTAAACTTGGGTGGAATTACGACACTCTTCTCGATGTTACTCAACTGTTCTTCTGGCGTAGCTGTGGTTAACATCGACAACGGTTTCGGTGCAGGTGTTTTTGCCTACCTTATATCTCGAACTCGAAGACGCAGTACTCATGATTAGGTTGTCTTTCAATTATCTTAACTTTTGAAACACCGTAAGCCTTTGCAAAACCTTCAGCAAAGCTCAAACAATATTTATCACACCAAATCTTGAAATAGTTGTGAATTGGACATTTACTTTTCGTAACGAGTTTAATATCTCTCAATTCAGCTGAAAATTCAAAGTCTCTGAATTCCTTAAGCTCATTGAAGAATTTCTCAAACCCTTTCTTCAACCCCTCCAAGCCACCCTCAACCTTTACGAGCTTTCCCAAAAAGTATCCAACCCTCTCAATCATCCTCATCACCTCTTAATTGAACTTTTAATAATAAGCTTAAGATCCTTTCTTTTCTTCTCCCAATTCTTCTTAATCCACCTTGAAAAAGCCCAATAGCCTATTTTAATTGGTAAATTCTTGTAACCCTTGAAGTACTCTCTAAACAACCTATCTACCCAGTAAACGTTGTGATCCATGCAAACTGACATCAGTTCGTAGTGGTAATCCTTTAGATTTTCCCTTGTAAATTTCTTCTCCCTTCTCAAAGCACAGACTTCCATTGGAATGAATATTAGTGGAACTATGAGAGAACAGTAATCTCTCAATCTTTCAACAAGCTCAATCGTCTTTATTACATCATCCTCAGTTTCTCCTGGCAGACCTACTATGAGAGTTGCAGCAGGTATCCACCTGTTATCGTGCATTATTGCAAATGCAGATTCAGCAACTTCCGGCCACTCTCTCGGATGGAAAGGAAGACATTTGCCATGCATGTGCATCTCCATCAATCTCTCACTCCCAGTTTCCAAGCCAGTCTGGACGCCAAACATGTTTACCCTATCACCTACACCAACTATCTCGTTTATACCCTCAACTACAGATGGCTTTGCCACCACAGCGGCCAAAGAGCAGTGACTAACCCCAATATGTTCAGAAACGTCTCTTACAGCCTTAAAGAGCTTTAGAACCTTCTCTTCATTTGGAATGAACTTAGGATCTTTACATCCATAAAGCAAAACATCTTCAGCATGTAAGATTATATTTTTTGTTTCACTTACACACACCTTAGCCTCTTCAACAATTTTATCGATAGGTATATCTCTTCTAACTTTGAGTGTTTCACTACAGAACTTACACCCCCTACCACACCCTCTCGAAATCTCTATCAAACCGTTTATTGAGGGCTTCTTTATTGTGGGGATATCTTCAACTCTCGTGGATTTACCTCTAACGATCTTCGGTAATTTTTCTCCATTTAGAGCTTTTCTAAAGAGTTCTACAACGACATACTCACCTTCACCAATAACTATACAATCTATCTTACTCTTCCAATACTCATCCCACTCGAACTGCCAAGCTCCAGGACCTCCTACAATTACCTTAACGTCATAGGACTCAATTTTTTTCATTAAATTTATAAATTCTATGCGTGTTGATGGGTCTCCGCCCAAGATGGCTGAGAACGTTACACTCACTGGTCCAAAGCCAAGAGGATCCATGACAGAGATTCCAACAACTTTAGCCTCATCTAAGTATTTTTCAATATCGTAAGGGTGAACCGTTACAACGTCAAATCCTGCGTCTATCAGTAGGGCTTCAATCTTTCTTAGCCCATAGGGTGCCTGAGTTACTTCTCCATTCTTGCACCTTATCTTTGGGTAAAAGAACTTCCTAATGAACCATGATGGGGCTACGGTTGGGGGTGAACAAGTTCCAAATCCTAAAAATTCCTTACCATGATGGTTACTCATCTCCGTAGCTGGAGCCGTTAAAACTATTTCGGGCATGTTTATCCCTCCCCCTAAAGATCAACCTTTTAACTATTTCAAATACAACCTTTATATTCTTATTCCTAATTTCTTTAAATATAAAACGAGGCCTCAAGTAAAACCTCATGTAGCAGTATCTAAACAGTCTTGAAATTTCCTTTGGAGTTAGATAGAAGTTCTTTAGGACTGGCTTAGCGCAGGTGTATTCGTCGAAGTTTTCTGTTAGAAGCCATCCCTTCCTCTTCGCCTCTTCGTATATCTCAGTTCCTGGATAAGGTGTCAAAATTGAGTACTGAGCGTAATCAGGGTTGAGCTTTATCGAGAACTTCAGTGTCCTCATCATGTCATCTCTAGTCTCCATTGGAGCACCTATTATGAATGAACAAACGGTTAGAATGCCATTTTCCTTAGTTTTTTTGACTGCATCAACTACCTGATCCAAACTTATCCTTTTTCTGTAAAATTCGTTTAATATCTTAGGATTTGCCGACTCAACACCATAATATATACAGTTGCAACCAGATCTTTTCATTTCCTTAATCATCTCGCCGTTTATAGTATCAACTCTTGAGGAACAACTCCACTCAATATCTAATTTTCTCTCCTTGATCTCCTTACATATCTCGAAAACTCTCCTTCTGTTTAATGTGAACGTATCATCACCAAAGCCGATGTACTTTGCTCCAAACTTATCCTGAAGCCACTCCATCTCATCAACAACATTTTCAGCACTTCTTGCCCTAAACATCCTGCCCATGAATCTTGACGATGCACAGTACCTGCAACCAAATGGACAACCTCTCGATGTCATCATTGGAAAATGTTCAAGTTTCTGACCCAAAATGGAGTATTTTTCAAGGGGTAAGAGATCGTAGGCTGGAAAGGGAATTTCGTCCAAATCTCTTATGAAGTCTCTCTTACCGTTGTCAACTATCTTTCCATCCTTCTTAAAGATTAGTCCTCTAACACCTTCTAAGCTTTTACCCCTCTCAATTCTTTCCGCAACTTCAAGTAGTGTGTATTCACCCTCACCGATGCAGACTGCATCAACATAATCGTGTCTTAATGCTGAATAAGGCATGAAAGTTGCGTGTATTCCTCCAAAAATTACAAAGACATTCTCAAGAGCTGACTTTATCTTCTTAGCATATTTTAAGGCTGTATTAAATGTTGGAGTTGTTGTTGTTATACCTACTATAACACTATCCTTGATTCTTTTAACAATTTCACCCAAATTAAGTCCTTCAACGATGTTATCAATTATCCTAACCTTAAAGCCATTTTCTCTCAGAACAGATGCAAGATAAGCCAAACCTATGGGTGGCGTTTTAAAATCAACTTTTGATATAGCCTCCGTATTCGAATGGGGGTTTATGAGGGTTATCATAAGATATCCCCAACCTATATTTCATGTAAAAACCAACCTTAAACCTTTTGGTTTATGATTCAATTATTTTTATTTAAATATCTTGCTTGACACAACGTATTTAAGTATCGATGGATTTCGTAGTTTAGAATGGTCGAAGAGATAAAAAAGATGGACGAGAAAGAAATTGATGAGCTTGTAGGTGGATTAAAGTTCAAAACGACTGCAGAAATTGAAGTACCAAAGAGATTGATAGATCAGGTCATCGGACAGGATCATGCTGTAGAGGCAATAAAGAAGGCAGCAGTTCAAAGGAGGCATGTTTTGCTCATAGGTTCTCCTGGAACTGGTAAATCAATGCTCGCAAAGGCTATGGCTGAACTTTTACCAAAGGAGGAGCTTGAAGATATCCTTGTCTTTCCAAATCCAAAAGACCCAAATCAGCCTATAATAAAGACAGTTCCTGCTGGAGAAGGTAAAAAAATAGTTGAAAGGTATAAGGAAGAAGCTATGAAAAAGGCACAAGCAAGAAACATTCTACTGTTCATGCTAATCTTTATGCTCATAGGTTACGTTATACTTGTAAGACCTCAAGACTTCATCTGGGGAATAATAGCCGCAATACTGCTACTTATGTTTGCAAGGTACGTAATACCAAGAGAAGAAAGAAATGTACCAAAGCTACTTGTGGACAATGCGGATAAAGAGACCGCTCCGTTTGAAGATGCTACTGGAGCACATGCTGGCGCTTTGTTCGGCGATGTTAGACATGATCCGTTCCAGTGTTTTGAAGGAGAAGAGTGGGTTGTTATTAAGAAGGACAGAGATATAAGGAAAATGAAGCTAAAGGATCTCGTAGAGATAATATTAAGTAAAAATTATAATATTGCTGAAAAAGATGGAGTTAGGGTTGAATACAGAGATGTATCGAACGAAAACCTCAGAATTCTAACGAGCGACGGTTTTGTCAGGTTGCTATTCGCAAACAGAAGAATTGGAAAGCAGAAGATTAAAAATATCATCAATCTGAAAAAGGACTTCTGGCTAACTTTAACGTCAGAACATAAGGTTTATACCACTAAAGGCTTAAAGAGAGCAGATGAGATATCGGAAGAGGATGAAGTTGTGCGCAGACCTATTACGATAATCGACGGAGAAGATATTGCAAAAACCTACGGCTTAAAGGAGTTTGAGAAGTTCTTAAACTACAACATGTGGAAAGATGCAAAGCTCAATGTAGGCTACAAAAGAGCTTCAAGAATTCTGGGTATCAAGCAAAGCACTATGAGATGGTGGTTCGCTGGAATGAAACCTAAGAGTTTCCAGCTAGTCGAGAAGTTGAAGGTAAAAGGTCTAATACCTTTAAGAAGTGACGACAGAAGGCTCAAAGATATTGCACTTATCTTGGGTGCGCTGTTTGGAGACGGATGCATCGACAGAAACCTTAATACACTTAGTTTTATATCGAGTGAAAAGGAGATGGTTGAAAGGTTTGCCGAGATCATTAAGCGTATATTCGGCGATGTTCCCTACGAGATCAAAGAGAACACCGATGCTGAAGGTAAGAGTTACCTATTCAGAACTTGGGATAGAAGTGTCATAAGGTTCTTCGTCGCCTTAGGTGCTCCAGTTGGAAATAAAACAGAGGTAAAATTCAGAGTTCCTGAATGGATTCTAATAAAACCGAGTGTATTCTTAGCCTTTGTAGATGGACTGTTTAGTTCGGACGGTTGTATTCCAAGGTGGTCTCATGCAAAGAGGTTTAATGGATCGTTTGAGATAATTCAAATCACCAACAATTTGGAGAACAAACTTGAATTCTTCGAGACTATTTCAAAGTTCATTAACAAGTTCGGTGTAAGAAGCAGAGTTAGAGTTGAAAAGAAAAACGGCAGGTGGAAGATAAGGCTAATGTTTGAGAAATCACTGGACAACGCTATGAGATTTCTGAGTTTGATACCCATCAGCCTTTCAGATTACAAGCGATCCAAGTTCTTAAATGAGTTAAGATCGTGCACGGGCAAAGTTAAACTTGAAACACCTAAGTTCATAGTTACCGAAGAATATGTTGACACAACATACAACGTAACAACCGAAACTGGCAATTTATTGGCTAACGGACTTTTAGTTAAGAACTCAGGTGGACTTGAAACACCAGCACACGAAAGGGTTGAAGCTGGGGCCATACACAGAGCACATAAGGGCGTTTTATACATTGACGAAATAAACACTTTAACAATAGAATCTCAGCAGAAACTTTTGACTGCAATGCAGGAGAAGAAGTTTCCTATAACTGGTCAATCTGAAAGATCAAGTGGTGCTATGGTTAGGACTGAGCCAGTTCCATGTGATTTTATTCTTGTGGCAGCTGGTAACTTAGATGCTCTAATGGGTATGCATCCGGCTCTAAGAAGTAGAATTGAGGGTTATGGGTATGAGATATTTATGAACGATACCATGCCAGACACACCTGAAAACAGGAGAAAACTTGTGAGATTTGTTGCACAGGAGGTTATGAGGGATGGAAAAATTCCACACTTTACAAGAGAGGCCGTTGCAGAAATAATAAGAGAGGCTAGAAGGAGGGCTGGAAGGAGAGGCCACTTAACGTTAAGACTTAGGGAATTGGGTGGTTTGGTTAGGACGGCGGGGGACATAGCTAAGAGCGAAGGTAGTGATATTGTAACGCTTGAACACGTCTTAAGGGCTAAGGAAATTGCTAAAACCATTGAGGAGCAATATGCTGATAAATACATTGAAAGGAGGAGGGATTACAAGCTCTTCAAGACTGAAGGAGCTGAGGTTGGAAGAGTAAATGGCTTGGCTGTAATTGGAACTTCAGCTGGGATAGTTTTACCCATAATAGCTGAAGTAACGCCAGCTATGAGCAAGGAGGAGGGAAAGGTCATAGCAACTGGTAGACTACAAGAAATTGCGAGAGAAGCTGTTATGAATGTTTCTGCCATTGTCAAGAAGTACACGGGAAGAGACATTTCAAATTATGACATACACATACAGTTCGTTGGAACATACGAGGGTGTTGAAGGAGATTCAGCAAGCATAAGTGTAGCTACAGCCGTAATTTCAGCATTAGAGGGGATCCCTGTCGATCAGAGTGTTGCAATGACTGGCAGTTTAAGCGTTAGAGGTGACGTATTGCCAGTGGGGGGTGTAACCCAGAAGATTGAAGCTGCAATTCAAGCGGGCTTAAAAAAGATTATCATTCCAAAAGACAACTTGGGCGATGTACTTCTGGATGCAAAGCATCGGGGAAGGATTGAAATTATCTCAGTCTCAAGGATAGAGGAGGTACTGGAACATGCTTTGATCGATTGTGAAAAGAAGGCAAAGTTACTTGAGAAGTTCAGAGCAAAATCTTAATACTTTTTTTTATCTACGCAGACTTGATGATCGGTTTGGTGTTCGGTAAAGCTACCAATACATCTTTCAGCTTCACGGTAAATCCAAACAACATACCGAAATTTGGTGAGTTTGTTGTAACCGAAAATAGGGATGGTGAAACTGTTTTGGGTGTGGTTAAGGAAGTGGCAAACCTTAACAAACTCATTGAAAGTGAAGATTTTTCCTTTGAATATCTACTAAGACACGTTGGATTTTCAAAGAGTTTGATCGAGATGAACGACATAGTCGTAGCAACTGCAAAGGTTTTAGGCATCGTCGATGGAAACGACATAAAACCCAACAGGGTTCCAATAAAGCCGAGTTCTGAAGTGAGACTTGCAGACGATAGTTTATTACAAAACCTGTTTAGAGGAGATGAAAACTCAATAGTTGTTGGAAATCTACTTGCAAGGGAGAACGTTGAGGTAGGATTAGATGTCAAGGAATTGGTTCTGAGGCATTTTGCAATCCTTTCTGTTACTGGAGGTGGAAAGTCAAACACGGCATGCGTCATAATGGATCAGATAGTCAGGAAGTTCAATGGAACAGTTGTGCTTATCGATCCACATGGTGAATACGTAAACTTTACGTTCTCAGATGGAAGTTGCAAAAGAAGGAACGTTCTACCAGTTGGAATTAGACCAGAAACACTCGAGCCGTGGGAATTTGCTTCTCTTCTGGGTATAAGCAGAGAGGCAAATGTTCAGAGGCTACATTTGGAAAGGATGTTCACTACAGCTAAGTATGAAGGTTATTCGGGAAAATCCTTCGTCGATAGGATACTCGAGATTACTGAGAGCTGGATAGAGATTGCTGAGGATAACGGTGAAATCGAATTTTACGATTACAAGGGGTTGAAGAAGTTTGCGAGGGTTTCGAGGCAGAGAGATTTGGATTCTCTTTTGAGGGTGAGAGATTATATCATCAGGTTTTTGAGCAACTACTCAGATCTTTTGACCGAAAACGATGTACTTGCAAACATGAGGACTGGATTTCTAAATGTAGTCAACCTGAGCGGTTTCGATGAGAATCAGATGAGGATAATAGTTGCTTACATACTCAGAAACATACTTAAGGGTAGGATCAGATTTAAGAGGGGAGATGTTAATTCAAAGAGGATTTGTCCGATTGTTGAGGCTCCAGTTCTGATAGTAATAGAGGAGGGACACATATTTGCTCCAAAAAACGATGACAGTGAGGTTGTGAAGTGGCTTTCAAGGATTGCAAGAGAAGGAAGAAAGTTTGGCGTTGGAATAGGAATAATATCTCAGAGACCTAAAAAGTTGAATGATGACATTCTGAGTCAATGTAACACGAAGATAATCCTTAAGATAGTCGAGCCGAATGATCAGAGGTATGTTCAGCAAGCAAGTGAGCAGATAAGTGAGGATCTACTGAACGATATATCATCTTTGGGAAGGGGAGAAGCTGTAATTGTGGGTTCAGCTGTTAAACTGCCAGTAGCTGTGAAGATCAAGAAGTATCCCGATGGCTATTATGGTGGTGGGGATATAGATGTAGTTGAGGAGTGGAGAAAGGTTAGAGAAAGGGCGGAGGTTTTTAGAAATCTTGATCTGATAGTTTAGAGAATGGTCGAATCTATAACTAAAATTTCTTCTCCATCCTTATAGACCCTTATATCACCACTCTCAGAGACCACAACAGCTATAGCCTCAGTCTCTCTCGTTATGGCAGCACACGCTAGATGTCTTGCACCGAAACCCTTTGCAATCTTTAAATCTTTAACAGATACTTCTAAATACCTGCCAGCTGCAACTATTATGCCATCCTCATCTAAAACAAAAACTCCGTCAAGCTGAGCAAATTCCATCACACTCTCCCAGTTCGATGGATTCTTTATATCCTTCTCCTCAACGTTGTGACATTCGTAAGGATTGACCACAAGCTGTCTTGACCTCTTCAAAACCTCTTCAACATCTCCTATCACAAAACCAGTTCCCACTTTTTTGCCTTCTCTTCCCTTGTGTGCTATGTTTATTGCAACGTTCAAAACGGCTTTAAGGACGTTTGGATTAACCCTTTCAGAACACTCTTCCAAAGCTCTTTGCAACTTACTCTTTTCAAGGTCTATCAGCATCACTCCTTTAAGAATATCCAAATCTAAAACACCAACTGCACCACCTTTCAGATCAACACCCCTTAGGTACATCTGCAATGGAGCTATCTCACTAACCTGAAGAAATGTCAAAGCCCTCTCAAATATATCCTTCCCACTCAACTCCTCTTCAGCAATAGTGTAAAACATACTCTCAAGCATGGTAACGAACCTTTTTGGTGCCACGATAAAAGAAAACTCATCATCTTCAAATTCCACATCCTCCTTGGTTATAACAACTATCTTATCAGTTTTTGCATCCTTTGCAAGCTTCTTAGCTAATTCGATGAGTGTATTCAACATCAAAAGGAGTTGTTGAAAAGAATTTTAAACCTTATTCAAATATGAACGCTTGCGGTATCTCATCAGATGTTACGTTAAATGAGTATCCGCAAGGCAGAAATATTGTCATGTTAACTGGATGAGAAAGCTTGACACCTTCAAAGAAGCGATAACTTCCGTAATTATCCGTTTTAAATCTGACTATAGCCTTTTCAAAGTCCATCTTCTCCAGAGTGTAATCTTTGGATTTGAAAATTGCTAAAACCTCATCTTTTATCTCTTCCACACCGAATAGTACACTTCCAATCTTCTCAGCCCCATCCAAGTTGTATTCTACAATAACTTTGACATCCTTATCGTAGTAAACTTGTACTGAAGTTATCAATATGAAGATCAGTGCTATCGCTAGGTCTCTCATCGTTCAACATTTGACTTATTGTATTAAACGCTTTCGAAACGATTAAATCGATTTGCAGGACATTTCAACATGGTTAGATATGTAGTTGAGCTAATAAATAAGTACAAAGCGGGTAAATTTCCAGGTAAGGGTGATTACATAAATCTTTCCTCAAACGAAAATCCATATCCTCCTGCAGAAGAAGTTTTAAAGGCTATTGAGAGATCTACTAAAACTATAAATCGATATCCCAATCCCGAATATCCTGAACTGAAGAACGCTATAGCTGAATATCTTAAAGTGGATGTTAATGAGATATTTTTGGGAAATGGGATCAGCGATTGTATATATAACATTTGCAACACCTTACTCGATACACTCGATAAGGTTACGATACCTATGCCAAGCTATACTATGTACGCGATGTATTCCATGCTGAGAGAAGCAAGCATAGACTATAGAATTTATCCATATTATAAAATAGATTTTGATGATTTTATTGCAAATGCAAGCGATTCGAGACTGATATTTCTATGCTCTCCAAATAATCCAACTGGAAACGTTATACCCTTTAAAGGTATTAAAGAGGTTGTTGAAAGTGTTAGGGGTTACATTGTGCTAGATGAGGCTTATGTTGAGTTTTCTGACAGTTCAGCAATCAAGCTAACTGACAGCTACGAAAATCTCATTATTATGAGAACTTTTTCAAAGTTCTTTGGCTTAGCGGGCTTAAGAATTGGCTATGGAATCTGCAAGGACACTAAAGTAGTTTCAGCTTTGGAAAAGGTCAGACTACCATTTTGTATAAATCATATTGCAGTCGTTGCTGGAGTTGAGGCGATAAGATGCTTAGATTATTATAAGAAAGTTAGAAATAAAATTGTTGATGAAAGAGAGAGGCTTTACAGAGAACTTTCAAAGTTTGAAGGGATCGAAGTTTTTCCATCAAAGGCAAACTTCTTGCTCGTTAAGGTTAAGGGTAACTTGGGATTGGCAGACAAACTTGAGGAAAGAAAGATTCTTGTGAGGGATGTTACTGGACTTATGGGTCTTGTTGGCGAGCATGTCAGAATTACTGTTGGAAAGCTGGAAGAGAACAATGCCCTTTTAAACGCTCTTAAAGAGATTCTATCATGATACAGGTTGCAGTTGTTGGAAGTGAAAGGTGCGATGAAAGGCTCTATCAGATCGCTTTGAAGGTTGGAGAGCTTTTGGCTGAGAGGGGTTGTGTTGTGATAAATGGGGGCTTAGGAGGAGTTATGGAAGCTTCAGCTAAGGGTGCTAAGATTAGGGATGGGTTAACGGTTGGTATAATACCGAGTGACAAAAAGGATTATGCAAATCCGTACATTGACATTGTAGTTGTTACCAACATGGGTCATGCGAGGAACATAATAATAGCTCACAGCTGTGATGCCATGATAGCGATTGGGGGTGGATACGGAACGATTTCCGAGATGGCTATAGCGCTTAAATTGGGTAAAAGGGTTGTTGCAATAGAGCCAGAAGTAGTTTTACCGGGTTTGGAAATCGCTGAAACACCTGAGGAGGCTGTTGAGAAGGCTTTGGAGGGTCTGATTTAAGTTTTTTAGAAATTTTTATAAATGGTTGTAACTAATAAATGGTTCGATGAGTTCAAAAAAATAAGATCATCGAACTAATAAAAAAAAGTAAAGCCATACTGGAATTAGAAGAATTATAAGTTGCGATCTTTCTGAATATTGCTCTGCATTAGATGAACTGATCAAAAGAGACAATATATACTCGATAAAGATTTAGATTTGCCTCAGCACATATTTTTCTTCAGAGAAGAACTCGAAAAGCTTTATCACGCTTCAACGGGAATGTATTTATCTTCTTATATATGGGTAAGATTATAGAGCGTATTTACAAGAATGGACATAGAAAGATTTTGTTCAAAATTCTAAAAGCTATGGCAGAAAGAGGTATGGAAGAGTTTGAGAAAATGCAGGAAGATTATCCCACTTTAAAAGATGAAATTGGCGAAAGAATTGGAAAACTGAAAGAAATTATCGAAAAGCTGGACAAACTGATGGAAACTTAAACATTTAAATAAATAGCTAATTTCAATTCGGCATGGGTCAGACAATAACGGAGAAGATATTTTCAAGAGCTTGTGGAAAAACTGTTAGGGCTGGGGAGTTCGTATTTGCTCCAATCGATATGGCTATGGCAAACGATATAACGGCACCACTTGCTGTGAAAGCCTTTAGGGAGATAAAAGGGAAGGGTGTATTTAATCCAAAAAAGATAGTAATAGTTTTTGACCATCAAGCTCCAGCTGATAGTGTTACTGCAGCTGAAAATCATAAGATGCTTAGAGAGTTTGCTAAGGAGGAAGGCGTAATTCTTTACGATGTTGGCGAAGGAATAGCTCATCAAATAATGGTAGAAAGGCATGTTAAACCCGGTATGCTCGTCGTTGGTGCGGATTCACATACATGTACGTACGGAGCTTTGGGAGCATTTGCAACCGGAGTTGGTTCAACAGACATGGGCTGTGTCTTTGCAACTGGTAAGCTCTGGTTTAAAGTTCCAGAGACGATAAGGTTCGAAGTGAAGGGGAAGTTGGGTAAACACGTTTACGGTAAGGATATAATATTAAAACTCATAGGAATGGTTTCTGCAAAGGGTGCAAACTACAAGGCTTGTGAGTTCGGTGGAGAGGTTATTAGAAGGCTCAACATGAGTGAAAGATTGACTATGTGCAATATGGCAGTTGAGATGGGTGGAAAGGCTGGTATAGTTGAACCTGATAGGGTAACGTTAGAGTACCTTAAGGAGATGGGAATCGATTTTGAAGGCGATGTGGATGAACTTAGAAGTGATGAAGATGCGAATTATGAAAGGATAGTTGAGCTCGACGTCACTGGAATGTCACCACAGGTTGCAAAACCTCACAGAGTAGACAACGTTGTGGATGTTGAGGAGGTTGAGGGAACTAAGGTAGATCAGATATTCATAGGATCTTGCACAAACGGGAGGTACGAGGATCTTAAGATAGCATCTGAAATATTGGATGGTGAAAGCGTTGCAAAAGGTGTTAGGCTGATAGTGGTTCCAGCAAGTAGGAGAGTTTACGTTCAAGCGCTTAAGGATGGCATAATTGAGAAACTTGTAGACGCTGGAGCAATTGTGGAATTTCCGTGCTGTGGTCCCTGCATGGGTGGTAGTTTTGGCTTAATTGCAAGTGGCGAAGTTAGTCTTTCGACTTCGAACAGGAACTTCGTCGGAAGGCAGGGAAGTCCTAAAGGATTTATATATCTATGTTCTCCAGCTATAGCCGCATCATCAGCGATTTATGGTGAAATAACCGATCCAAGGAAGGTATGAGGATTTGGGTAGGTGTGGATGACACGGACTCAAGAAAAGGGATGTGTACGACATATTTGGCAACTCTGATGATTGAGAGACTTGAAGAAGTGGGTAAACTTGTTGGTTTCCCAAGACTTATAAGGTTAAATCCAACGATACCGTATAAAACGAGGGGAAATGGGGCAGTTTCATTCCTCTTAGAAGTTGAGGATGATAAAAGAGATGAGGTTATAGATATTGCAAGAGAGGTCGTTGAGGATTATGCAGAGCTTGAAGATGAAAATACACATCCAGGTGTCGTTTTTGTAGATGAAAAGAGCGAAGCGATGGATTTTCTTTCAAGGTATGCTCTTAAAGTTGTTAGGGATGTGGTGTCTTTGGATACAGCTCTCTTCATAATCGGAAAGTACATGATTCCCCATCTGAGATTCAAGAAGGGAAGAGGTCTGATAGGTGCTTTAGCTTCCGTTGGCTTGGAGCTTCAGGATAGAACAATAGAGGTTTTAGCGTACAGAAAACCTGAAAGATTTGGGACTAAGAGGGAGTATGATGAGGAATCGTTTTTTGAAGCAGATTACGAAACATATCCTCTAACTTGGGATACCGTCGATTGGATGAATGAAACAGTAGTTGCAGTACCAAATTCACCAGACCCAGTTCTGTTTGGCATAAGAGGTGACGACTTCAACGCTGTCATGAAAGCCTTTGAGATTGTTAAAACAGAACCTATAGATAGATATATGGTTTTCATAACGAATCAAGGTACTGACATGCATCTGATTCACGAAAGCGAAATTGAAAAGCTTGAAAACTATAGATCGTATATTTTAAAGGGCACAGTATGTGTCGAACCTTATGAGATAACTGGTGGACACGTCTTTTTCCATATAGAGACGAAGTTTGGAGAGGTGAAGTGTGCAGCTTTTGAGCCAACAAAACAGTTTAGGGATATAATTAGACAGTTAAGAGTAGGAGATGTGGTTGAAGTTTACGGATCGATGAAGAGAGACACTATAAACCTTGAGAAGATAAACGTCATCAAAGTTGCGGATGTGTGGATTGAAGAGAATCCAATCTGTCCAGTATGTGGTAAGAGAATGGAGTCTGCTGGTAGGAATAAAGGTTTCAGATGTAAAAAATGTAAGACAAGAGCACTTGAGAAGATCAGGAGGAAGATTGAAAGATATTTGGATACGGGCTTTTATGAAGTTCCGCCTTGTGCAAGAAGACACCTCTCCAAGCCGTTGATAAGGATGAAGGGTGTTAAGAGGCACATATTCAGGTAGTTATCAGCGGGTAAATGACACTTTTTGCCTTATATTTTTTAACAAACTTTTTCAGTTAAATCCCTCACAAGAACGACATTTACCTCTTCTCCTTCCTCGAATCCTTCCTTCTCCTCTGGAACGACAACAATTCCGTTCGCTTTAACCATAGATGTGAGAATTCCAGAACCGGAGGTCATAAACGGTTCAGCAAAGCCATCTCTGTAAATTACCCTTGCAAATGTTCTCATACCTGCCTTTGATGGAATCCTTCTTGTGAGCTTAGCCTTAACGATCTCACCTCTGCGTCTTACAACCCTTACACCCGTTAACTTTGATAAGACGTGGGGAAATAGTAGTTCAAAACCGATTAGACAGGCAACGGGGAATCCCGACAAGATTAAAACGGGTTTTTTGTCTATTACACCGAATCCTGTTGGCATTCCGGGCTTTATCGATATCCCATGAAAGATTATTTCTCCAAGTTCCTTAACAGCCTCTGGAACCAAATCTCTTTTTCCTACGGATGTCCCACCAGTAGTTATAACACAATCTCCAACACTCACACCAAATTCCAAAGCGGATTTTAGCTCGTTAAGATCATCCTCAACTATCCCGTAGTTTATGGGTTCACAGTTGTACATCCTTAAGGCACAGCTAAGCATGTAGGCATTCGAGTTTATAACCTTTCCAATCTCCAAGCTTTCTCCCACTTCTATTAGCTCATTTCCAGTTGAGATAATTACAACCTTGGGTTTTCTCAAAACCTTAACAACCTTGTACCCCAAAGAAGCAAGCACACCAATATCTTGCGGTTGTAGAATTTCTCCAGCCTTTAAAACGACTTCTCCAGCCTTTACATCTTCACCTTTCTTCGAGACGTTCTCAAACGGTACAACTGGTTTATAGATTTCAACAAATCCGTCAAGTTCCTTAGTGTACTCAAGCATAACTACAGCGTTTGCACCCCTTGGCAGAGCTGAGCCTGTTGAAACCTTTACAGCTTCACCTCTACCCATTTCAATCGGCTTTTCTCCTATTTCAACTTCTCCAATTATCTTGAGAGTCACGGGACTGTTAAGGCTTGCACCAAACGTATCTTCAGCAAAAACAGCATATCCATCGACTGCCGATCTATCAAAATGGGGAATGTCGTAATTTGCAACTATATCTTCAGCCAAAATTCTTCCACATGCCTCTTCGATTAGTACATTTTCATTATCAACCCTTCTAAGCTCAACATTCCTTATGAGTTCCAAAGCCCTATTAACTTCCATCCTCTCCTTAAAACCCTTCAACCTGACCACATGATGAATACACTCAAGTTATAAAAACAGTTGTCAAATGTTAACCTATGCGAATCGATCTCGTGTTCATGGGAATTGCCTTGGTATTCATTGGGTTCGCACTACTCATGCTATCAGCTTCGCATGTTAGCTACGGTGGAGTTATAATAGTGGGACCTATACCAATAGTATTTGGCTCGTCGCTCGATATGATCGTTATTGGCATAGTACTTGCCTTGATATTAATGATATTCACAGTGGTGTTAACGAGGTGGTAGGATGCTATGGCTACTCGCTACGATACTAATAATTGTAGGATTTTTCCTAATCTTTCTAGGTCTGACCTTTCCAAGAGTTGAGAAAGGATCTGAAGGGATCGAGAGACTTGATAGATTGGAAGAAGATTTTGAAGAAAGAGGTATGAAGAAAAAGAGAGAAGTTAAAGCGGGAGGTGTTGTTTTAATAGGCCCTATACCAATCGTTTTCGGCGATTCGAAGTATGCTATTTACGCTTTAATATTGACAGTGATCTTAATGATCATGTCGATTATACTTTTATTAAGCTTGTAAAATGATATAAAAGCAAACGTTCGACAATGCGATATGATGGAGAAGAAGATTGTCTATTTCGATAAGCCTGGATACAAAAATACAGAACAAACACTAAGACTGGCAATAGAAAGGTGCGAAGAATTGGGTCTTAAGTATTTAGTGGTTGCATCTTCGAGTGGAGAAACTGCAATGAAGGCTTTTGAGATGCTTAAGGGCAAAAACATAGAGCTTGTAATCGTTACTTATCACAGGGGATTCTATGAGGAGGGCGTAGATTCGATGAAGCCGGAAATTGAAGAGTTTTTGAGAAAGAACGGAGTAAAGATCGTAAGGCAAAGTCATGTGTTATCCGGACTGGAAAGAAGTTTTACGAGGAAATTCGGCGGTTTGTCAAGGACAGAGGCTGTTGCCGAAGCTTTAAGGGCTTTGTTTGGACATGGTTTAAAAGTGTGTGTTGAGATCACGATCATGGCTGCTGACAGCGGAGCAATTCCGATTGAAGAAGTTGTTGCAGTAGGTGGAAGGAGTAGAGGTGCTGACACGGCTGTGGTGATAAGACCAGCACACATGAACAACTTCTTCGACATGCAGATCAAGGAAATAATATGCATGCCAAGGGAAAAGCGTTAAGGTTTTTCGAGAAGATAGTACCTCTCTTTTCTATCTTTTGAATCCTTAACCTTCAAAATTTTTAAACCCGAAAAGTCCAATTCTTCTTCGCTTAATCCAGTCTTCATGACAAATAGAACCTTTCCCTTTGGCTTTAGAAGAGGTGTAAATCTCAGAGTTGCTTTTAACGCTGAAATTGGCTCTAACGTCAGATCGCTTAATATCACGTCGAGAGGTTCAAGCTTACTCAAGTCGAATTTGAACGCATCGTCGATGAATACCTTTACATTATCCCTTAAGCTTTCAATACTCCTAAGCTCCTCTTCAAATTCTCTACTGTATTCAATTCCGTAAACCCTTTTGGCTTTCTCACTTGCGTAAAGTAAAAATCCACCAGCACTACTACCCAAATCCAATACGACATCACCTTCTTTAATGATATTCCACTCCTCGTCAAGCTCCTTTAACTTCCAATAGCCTCTCGGCTTTTCCTCTTGCAGAACAACGATTTCAGCATCTAAATTAACATCAAAAGATGGTTTTTTAACAACCTTGCCATTTACGATGACAAATCCCCTTTTTATAGCCTCTTTAGCCTTCTGCCTTGTTGAAAAATAACCTTTCAGTATTAACAGCTTATCAAGCCTCATAGAGCTTATTTCTATATCGTATCGCTAAGAAACTTACGGTATTTATTATTGCTCATTCCTCCAATACGTAAGGAGACAAAGTCGTTATCGCCAAAGTTATTGCTAATGTTTCAAGGAAAAGCACAACTACATCGAGCCTTAGCAGTGTTGTGATTATCGGAACGGTGAATACGAATACGATCATTGGTATCAAAAAGCTCCTACCTTCTGAATACATCACTAATGCAGATGCGAATGCAGAAATCACCGCTATGTAAAATGAAAATAAGATGAAAACAGGAGTTAGTGCAAATAGACCGAAGTCATTTGAAAACACCGCCAAGAGTACCAATTCTAAAAAACCCTGAAAAACTATTAAAATGAATGCAAAGGCAGATTTTGCCAAAAACACAGCATAAGGTGGAATTGGCAACAACTTCAAACCATATATGGTCTTAGCGTCCATCTCTCTTACAAAAGATGTCGTAGAGGTAAAAACCGCTATAAATACAACGACCACGAAAAAAGCTGGAATTAACAAATCCCTTGTCGTTAAAAAAGATGCCTGTGCAATTAACAGAGATGAAACCAATACAAAAGAGAGAGATGCCAAAATTTCAAACCTCCTCCTAAGCTCAACTTTTAAATCCTTAATCAGAAGAGCCCACATGTAGAACACCGTTTTCAAGCTTAAACACAACACATTCAACATCTGGTTTAGTTGGACTTGTGAATACCACTATTCTGTCCTTAGAAAGGTTGATGAGTAAATTTTTGACATCTTGCCGAGCTTTTTCATCCAATCCTGCAAGAGGTTCATCCAACAGTATTATCTTGGGATCGTTGAGTAAAGCCCTAACCAAATTAGCCCTCTTTTTCCAGCCAAACGACAAATCTCTTACTCTTGTATCTCTAAAACTATCCAATCCGAGTGTTTTAAACGCATCTTTTGCCAATTCACTGTAGCAACCATAAGCGTTTGCGTAAAACCTCAAATTCTCCTCTACGGTAAGTTCTTCGTAAAGCACATTTTCATGGAGTAGAACACCTACGTTACTCTTATAGCCCTTGTCTTTTCTTACGTCTTTGCCAGAAATTTTGACAAAACCTTTACTCGGTTTTATCAACCCACACATGATTTTGAGTAGTGTTGTCTTACCGCTCCCATTGTCTCCGACAATTGCGAATAGTCCACAGTTGTCAATAGTCAAATTCACACCTCTAAGTACCCAGTTTTTTTTAAATCTCTTCCAGACGTCTACTAGCTCAATCATCACTTTACACCCATGCTTTCGTTATAGGCTTCGATTACCTCTTTTGAGGGACATTTAGTCTCAACCCTTTTGGCGAAAATTGTGTTGTTTTCGGGATAATATATCCCTTCAACGACCACAGTTCCGTAACCACTTACGTTGTCAAGCATTACGTAGCCAGGGTAAATTACCTTAACTTCATAAGCGCCGTCGTTGATCCTAAACTCCAAGTACTTACCAACGTGAACGCTACCTTTGGTAACGTTGCCCATGACGACAACTTTACTCGTCTTCTCTATCTCCTTAAGGTCTGATACACTCAAATAGCTCGTTGAACTCAATGTCAAAAAGCCGATTATTCCAAATGCTATTGTAAGGGCGATTGCTGGGACAAATTTATTCATGTATCACGAACCTCCTCTTTGCAATTAAAACAACCGCTATGATTACAGCGATATAGAGTACGAGTGAAACGTATACGCCCCAGTACATGTTTTGGCATTTACACTTCATTTAATTACGTTTTCCCTAATCTCGCAATTCTAATTCCTCAAGCTTTTTGGTGATGTTTTTATAATAGTACCTTAACAACACTACGAAGAGTGCGAAAGACACTACTACCCTTAAAGCCAGCAGTACGTATGATTCAAAGCTTAAAGGCTGTTGTGGTAGTTGGGTGTGTAGACTCCTAAACATCACAGCAGAAACAAAGCTAAGTGGGATTGTTATGTATGCTGAAACTCCAAATACAGCTGACACAGTCCTAGCCCTTTCAACTTCGTGAATAGACGACCTTAAGGCTAAATAGCCTATGTAAGCAAGTAAAGCTGTTAGTGTTGTGGTTTGTCTTGGATCCCAACTCCAGTAAGAACCCCAAACCTCATTAGCCCAGAGCATACCGCTCACAATTGCACCTATACCGTACAAAATACCCAAAACAGCTGAACAGAAGGCTACCGTATCAAACTTGACGTATTCCCTTATTAGATAAGCTAAGCTGAAAGCAAACGTTAGAGTAAATGCAACGTACATATTCCAAGCGAGTGGAACGTGGATGTAGAGAATCCTGTAACATGTGGCATCGAAGAGGGTTATTTTTGGATAATATCCAAACAAAGCCGAATAAATTGCAGTGGCTATATCCAAAGCTATGAGGACTGCTAAAACAATCATCTTCTCCACCTCGTTAAAGCTATCATCTCACCAATCACCATTAAGGCACACGAAACCCATAGTAGATTTACCAGTGGAATTCTCTTGTAAAGTATCAACACCTCTCCTTTCGGTTTCCACTTTTTGATCTTTTCTATAAGTTTGTCGTAATTGAAGCCCATTAACTCCGCTACGAACTTCAGCATATGTGTTTTGTTGTGCTCGTATAGATATTTGGAGGTGAACATGAAGAGGTCGAATGCGTAAACGTTTGGTATCACTAAATAGTAGTTATCCAGCCCGATGTTTACTACCGTAGGTTCCGGAAATATAAACTCCCTACCGCTTAAAAGCCATGCCAAGTTGAGTCTAA
The DNA here is from genome assembly GCA_964522325.1 of uncultured archaeon. GTDB lineage: Archaea > Halobacteriota > Archaeoglobi > Archaeoglobales > Archaeoglobaceae > Archaeoglobus_B. Next base: position 38,975 of record CAZFVO010000006.1, read on the forward strand.
CCTTGCTTTCAACGTAAGCACCGTTAACCTTCAGCTTTATGACCTCATAACTTTCTTCTGGAATCTCCACCATGCCACCGATGCTTACTGAACCTATAGGTTCGTAAAATTCAGCTGAAACGAGCTGAACGTTTAAACCATCCACATACACGCCATTCCTATCAACTACAACGGATTTATAATCGGCATAGTATGCGTAAGGCCAGCTAATACTTGTCGCTATCACCAAAAGTGGAATTGAAAGGTGTATGAGCTTAAGCTCAAGTCTTTGTAGCTTTAAAATTGAAACAAAACTAAACAACGCAATCGGTAAGACAAATGAGATTGCCAAATTTACGTGAGTTGGAGCACTATCACACCAATTTACATAACCCAGAAAGGTTAAAACTGTTAACACAGCTGAAATTACATACACGACTGTCAAAATCTTTAGGTAATTTTTGTAATTCTTATTATTACAAATCGGTAAAACAGATAAGAAAGCTACTAAAAAAGGCATATTTGCAAAGTTGTAGTAGTCTACGTTAATGTCAACTCTGCTACCACTCACCGCGAACAGAAGCTGATAGATCAGGCCTGCAAAACAAACGAAATAACTGCCTAACAGGGAATACGTTGCAACGTTCATGGGTGTCAATTTTAGCTCAAATTTAAGCTCTTTAAGGGCTTTTACCAAAAACGGAATACCTAAAAGAATTATCACAAGTCCTGATGGATTTACGGCAAATCCATGTAAAGGAGAAATTCCACCTCTCGTAACGAAGGCTGCAAACGCAAC
>CAZFVO010000007.1:0-1664 GCA_964522325.1 uncultured archaeon
GGATTTTGGCAATCAAGTTAAGATTACTAAATTTACATATTATTAATTAAATATAATTTTATGTTGATCGAATAAATGAAATAAGCTATTTCTAATAATTTTCAAAGTTTTTGGTTATCTAATAATAGCACCCGTAATTGCCAACTTTCGGAACTACTGTTTCGGCGTGAGCAATATACCTAAACAACTAACTGCGCCTTTCCGCAGATTAAACTCTCATGTTGTTAACCCCATAAACATGACCATAGAGGTTCCCTATACAAAAGGGAGATGAGACAATTAGTTTCTATAGTTTTAATAATTTACTAACTTTAACAATTTCAGCTACTTTAACCCCCGTAAAGTATAACCGCACTTGCTGCCCATAATTGGCTGAAGGCTTAATGCATGCGGAGGATCCCCCTATGACTCGCAATTTAACCCAAAAAGATTTGGTAATGTCTATTTCCAGTTTTGTAATCGGAATGTTATTTCTTATAGCGTTGATTCGGCAATTTTCCACTCTTTCTGTTTGGGAGAGTTTTCTCTTAGCTATATCAATATCCTTCCTCGGTAGCCTGTCAATTCTCATTCGAAGAAGGCTTAGAGATGTTAAGAGCGAGCAACCCCCTACAATGAACAAGGAAATAATTAAAGCAATGTTTCGAACGGCAACAGTGCTTGTTATCATTATCGGTATAAGCTTTTACTTCACGTTTGACCAGATTCTCGAATCTGCAAAGCCCAAGGCTCCAAAAGAAAAACTAGACGCTGAGGTGCTCGCAGGACTTTTTACCCTCCTCTCAGTAGTGACCCTATACTTATTAGTACCGCTTTTAGTTGTTCTAATAGTTGCTTACAGCTATGGATATGGCTGGAAGGAAATAAGGAAGATTCGTGAGGCGAGAAAGAGAATGGGCTATGTGTACATCCTGTATTTCTTCCTTATCTACTCTCTCGTCATGTACTGGGCTATAATTAAATCTGCTAGTGGATACAGCATCGATGAGGATAAAATTTTGCTAATAATAGCTGGGGAGTTTCTGCTTGCCTTATCATCCATACCAGTTTTTGCTATAGTCTTACGAGTGCATGGGTACAAATGGAGTGATATAAGGCGTATTCACAAAATCTTTTTCCAAAACATGGCAAATGTCGAAAAGCCTTGGTGGATGCTACCTAAGGATGCAAAAGAGTGGAAAAGCATCAATCTCACGCAACACATCATTTTAATAGCATCCATATATGTTGCTCTTGCTTTCATGCTTGCATGGTATATAATAACCGATAAAGTAGAGAAATTTGTTTTAGATGCTGCAAAAATCTACATTTTCATAGGTGCAATCTTTTTGCCAATTTGGGTAGCTATAGAGCTATATGGAAGGAGGAAAAGACCAAAAAGTTAAGCCTCAGGTGTTTAATATAAACACCAAATCTTACCTTCATCATCGATGAGGAGGATTGCGAAGATACTATTGGAGATATATCTAGTTTCGAAATTGTTGCTGGTGGATTAAGAAGTTTGAAGAGAAGTTACTGATAGTAGCGGAGAAAAAGCCAAGGAAAATTGTAGCAATAGACAAAATTGGTTAAGTAATGTCGTGAAATATTATCTTATGTCAAGGCACCATTTTAATTAATTTGTGCTTCGAAAAGTTGCTAAGATCAGCTAAGAAAAAAGTAGG
>CAZFVO010000007.1:1764-9263 GCA_964522325.1 uncultured archaeon
GGTAAGAGGTTATTTATATGACCTATATACATTACTTTGATGATTCAAGCTTGGTTACTTGATGTTGATTACGTGACTGAAGGTGAGAAGGCAATCATAAGATTGTGGTGCAAAGATGATAAAGGAGTTTTTGTAGCCTACGATAGAAACTTCTTACCTTATTTCTACGTAGTTGGTTGTAGTGCTGAAGATGTGATGAAGGTTAAAGTTAGGACGAGTGAAGGAATTATAGCTCCGTTGAAGGTTGAGGAGGTTGAAGTTAGAAGCTTAGGAAAGCCTATAAAGGCTTTAAAGGTTTATGTGAAACATCCTCAGCATGTTCCAAAGCTTAGAGAGGAGATAAAGAAGTTTGCAGAGGTTAGAGAAGCTGACATTCCTTTTGCTTACAGATACCTCATCGATAAGGACTTAGCATGTATGGATGGAATAGAGATTGAACCGATTGCAGTTAGGGAGGGGATTTTAAGAGCTTACGAAGTTAAAAGTGTTAGGAGGGTTGAGAAGAAAGGTTTTCCAGACCTAAAAATCTTAGCTTTTGACTGTGAAATGCTTGCGCAGTTCATGCCAGATCCCGAAAAAGATCCTATCATTGCGATAGCTGTCAAGTGTGGTGAGTTTGAGGAGGTTTTGCATGGGGATGAAAAGGAGATACTAAAGAAGTTTGTGAGCATAATAAAGGAACTTGATCCCGATGTCATAGTAGGTTACAACCAAGATAACTTCGACTGGCCTTACATCAAAAAGAGAGCAGAGAGGTACGGTATAAGGCTTGATATAGGTAGAGATAAAAGTGAAATAAGCTTTAGGGGAGGTAGGCCAAAAATTGCTGGTAGGCTTGACATAGACCTGTACGACATAGCGATGAAAATACCAGATATCAAGATCAAGACTCTAAAGAATGTTGCTGAGTTTCTGGGTGCTAAGGTTGAAGAGGAGGACATAGAGGGTAGAGATGTTTACATGTGTTGGACAAGGGGTGAGATCGATAAGATACTTAGGCATGCCAGGAACGATGTCCTAACAACGTACAAGTTGGCTTTGGAGCTTTTACCCATGCACTACGAACTCAGCAGGATGATCAAACTACCTCTCGATGATGTGACCAGAATAGGAAGGGGTAAGCAGGTAGACTACTTCCTTCTGAGTGAGGCCAAGAAGATAAATGAAATTGCTCCAAATCCGCCTGAAATTGAGGAGAGCTACGAGGGAGCTTTTGTTTTAGAGCCCGCAAAGGGTTTGCATGAAAATGTAGCTTGCTTAGACTTCATGTCGATGTATCCCTCAATAATGATAAACTTCAACATAAGTCCCGATACGCTCGTTAAAGGTAAGTGTAACGATTGTCATGTCGCTCCCGAGGTTAGACATAAGTTCAGGAAAAGCCCAGACGGCTTCTTTAAGAGAATACTGAAGATGTTGATTGAGAAGAGGAGAGAAATGAAGAAGCTGATGAAGGAATTAGATCCTAACTCAGAAGATTATAAATTGCTAGATATAAAACAGCAGACTTTAAAGGTTTTAACAAATTCTTTCTACGGTTATACGGGCTGGAATTTGGCAAGATGGTACTGTAGGGAATGCGCTGAAGCCACGACAGCATGGGGTCGTTACTTTATCAAGAGAGCCGTGAAAATAGCTGAGAGCATGGGATTTGAAGTCCTATACGGAGATACAGACTCACTTTTTATTAAAAAAGATAAATTAAAATTGGAAGAGCTTGAAAAGAAGTGTTACAAGCTGATAGAAGTCATTTCAAAAGAGTTACCTATTCAACTTGAAATTGATGAATTTTACAAGACCATATTCTTCGTTGAAAAGAAGAGGTATGCAGGGCTTACTCAGGATGGTAGGATAATTGTAAAGGGATTGGAAGTTAGGAGAGGAGACTGGTGTGAATTAGCTAAGAAGATACAGAGGGGAATCATAGAGATTATATTGAAAGAGAAGAATCCCGAGAAGGCTTTGAAGTTTATCAAGGAGGTTATTAATGAGATCAAAGTTGGTAAGATTCCACTTGAAGAGTACGTAATCTACAAGGGTCTTACAAAGAGGCCCGATAAGTATGAAAGTAAACAGGCTCATGTGAAGGCAGCTTTAAGAGCTATGGAGATGGGAATATACTACCCAATTGGAACGAAGGTCGGTTTTGTCATAGTCAAAGGCGCTGGAAGTGTGAGTGATAGAGCCTATCCAATAGATCTAATTGAAAATTTTGATGGAGAGAATTTAAAGATAAGAACACCATCTGGTGTCATATCTAAAAAGGTAGATAAGGACTATTACATAAACCATCAGGTGATCCCATCTGTAATGAGAATACTCGAAAGGTTTGGATACACGGAAGCAAGCTTAAAGGCAACGACACAGAGAACACTCTTCGACTTTTCTTAAAAACGAAATTTTATTATTGCTTGAATCTTCCTGAGCATCATGCAGGAGCTACTCGTGTACATCGATGGCAAGTTTGTTCCAAGGAGTGAGGCTAAGATAAGTGTATTTGATCACGGATTTCTCTATGGCGACGGGGTTTTTGAAGGTATAAGAGCATATAACGGTAAAGTCTTCAAGCTTAAAGAGCACATAGACAGACTTTACGATTCTGCAAAGGCCATAGCCCTTGAAATCCCGATATCTAAGGAGGAGTTCATGGAGATAATCCTTGAAACCTTAAGGGTTAACAAGTTGAGAGATGCGTACATAAGACCGATAGTTACAAGGGGGATTGGTGACTTGGGTTTGGATCCAAGGAAGTGTGGAAAACCGTCGATAATAGTTATTGCTCAACCTTGGGAGAAGCTCTATGGCGATCTTTATGAAAAGGGTATCAAGGCTATAACGGTTACAGTTAGGAGGAATGCTATAGACTCCTTACCACCAAACATAAAGTCGTTAAACTATCTGAACAATGTTCTGGCAAAGATAGAGGCAAATGCGAAGGGAGGTGATGAGGCAATATTCTTGGATCACAACGGCTACGTGAGTGAGGGTAGTGGAGACAACATATTCGTAGTAAAGAACGGTGTCATTATGACTCCACCAACGATAAACAACCTCAAAGGTATCACGAGAGAAGTAGTTATAGAAATAATACACAAGCTTGGCATTCCTTTCAAAGAGACAAACATAAGTCTGTACGATCTCTACACAGCCGATGAGGTTTTTGTAACTGGAACTGCTGCTGAAGTGTGTCCAATAGTTTGGATAGACGGTAGAGTTATTGGAGACGGCAAGCCAGGGAAAATAACAAGAATGTTAATGGAGGAGTTTAGGAAGGTAACTGAGAGGGAAGGTGTGCCGATATATGAGTAACATGCTCACGATGGTCGTTGAGCTTGAAGATAAACCTGGACAACTTATAAGGGTTTTAGAGCCAATTTCAAGACTTGGAGGTAACGTGATTAGCATAACTCATAAGAGGGATGAGATAACACCACTCGGAAGGATCCCAGTTAGAATAGCAATCCAGATTGATGAGTCTAAGATTGATCAGTTGATAGAAGAGATAGAAAGGAAGGGGATTGTCATAAGGAGTTACAACAGAATTAAACACACCGTAACCACATCTCTCCTGCTCATAGGTCACATAATACACACGGATTTGAGGGACACTGTCGATAAGATCGATCAAACCGGATTTGCAGAGGTCGTTGAAATGAGAATTGTTATGCCAGAACTTAACAAGCCGTCAACGGCATTCATAAAGCTTTCAGCTGTTGATGAGGAGAGGCTTAAGGAATCACTAAAGATTTTGAAGGATGTTTGTAGAAGGAAGGATATAATGGTGATTGAGCCGTTATGAAGATAGCGATTATCGGTTTCGGTTCAGTTGGAAGAGGTGTTGCAGAAGTTCTACTTGAAAAGAGAGAAATTTTAAGGAAGTTCATTGGTAATTACAAGGTTGTTGCAGTGACAGATTCAAGAGGTGGTGTTTATGATGAGAAGGGGCTTGATCTGAAAGAGATTCTAAACATAAAGAGAAAAAGGGGTAGCTTACCCAGGCAAGTAACATCAATGGATGTCGTGAGGGACTTGGATTTTGACATCTGCATCGAAGTTACTCCTACAAACATAGAGAACGGTGAGCCTGGATTGACACACATAAGAGAGTGTCTTAAAAGAGGGATTAGTGTCGTAACATCTAACAAAGGGCCTCTCGTCGTAGCCTTTAAGGAACTGATGGATTTGGCTGAAAAGAACAACGCAAAGCTAATGTTTGAAGCTACGGTTGGTGGTGCAGTGCCTGTTATAAAGCTTGCGAAGATCGATCTGGCTGGGAATGAGATAATTTCAGTTAAAGGTATTCTCAATGGCACATGTAACTACATACTTTCGAGGATGGAGAAAGAGCTTTTACCTTACGAGATAATTCTTGAAGAAGCGAAAGAACTTGGCATAGCTGAAACCGATCCTACCTACGATGTGGAAGGTATAGATGCCAGTGCAAAGCTCGTGATAATCGCAAACGCTTTGATGGGATTAAATGCAAGATTTGAGGATGTGGAGAGGGTTGGTATAACAGATCTTACTCCAGAAGCTTTCAAGGTTGCCTTGGAGAATGGATACACTATAAGACTCATTGCTGAAGCTACAAGGGATTATCTAAAAGTTTCTCCAAGGTTAGTGCCAATAAACCATCCGCTTGCAATTGGTGGCACTTTGAACGCACTACTTATAGAGACTGACTTGGCTGGTGAAGTGTTTGTGATAGGTAGAGGTGCTGGGAGTAGAGAAACTGCTTCAGCCATAATTTCAGATCTCATATGCTTATCGAGATCATCAAGGTTATCGTAACCCTTGGAGTACTCATTAAGGCAAGCTTGGAAGATTTAAAAACGAGGGAAATTCAGGATAAACTCTGGCTTCTAATGCTATCTCTGTCAATTCCCTTAAACATCGCTCAATACGTTCAACAGCCATTCGATTTAACATTTGCCCTTTTACAGTTCGTTCTCATATTCGTTCTGGCAACATTAATGTACTACTTGTTAGGATTCGGTGGAGCGGATTGTAAAGCCCTCATATGTCTCTCTCTGATGTTCCCTACGTATCCACAGATCTTTGAATTCACCACGAGAGGAATGATATTCGCCTTAGCCGTCTTGACAAATTCTGTGATAGTCGCACCCCTTATAGTCATCTACTTCTTTGTAAGAAATGCAGTTAAGGGAGATTTTGCCAAAACTATGTTCATAGGATATAAGGTTAAGATAGATGATATTCCAAAGTTTCACAACCTCCTCGAATGGGTTGGAGATGACGGTAAGGTTATTAGATCTTTGAAGGGTAAGGAGTTCGATGATGATGTAGTTAGGAAGTTGAAAGAGATAGGTATCAGAGAGGTTTGGGTAACTCCAGCTTTGCCGTTCATAATCTTCATGACCTTCGGTTTTGTCGTTGCAGTTACCCTTGGTGATGTCATGTTCATAATTTTGAATAGGTTAGCATAACCGTTAAATCGAATGCTCTCGAAGTAGAGTTATGGCGAGAATAGGTGCGGTTGGTGAACTATTTGGGACTGATGGAGTTAGGGGTATTGCTAATGAGGAGTTAACGCCTGAAATGGCTTTAAATCTTGGCAGAGTGATGGGAACGCTTAAAAAGAGGGTAGCGGTTGCGATGGACACTCGCTTATCAAGTCCAATGCTTAAAAGTGCTGTTATAGCAGGTTTGACATCTTGTGGTAGTGATGTTATCGATTTGGGAATTGCTCCAACTCCAGCTCTGCAGTACTATGTCAAGTGCAAGGATGAAGTTGAGGGAGGTGTCGTAATCACTGCAAGCCACAATCCAAGAGAGTACGGAGGTATAAAGTTCATTCAGGAGGATGGTAGGGAGTTTACTAGGGATATGGATCGGGAATGTGAAAGGATGTACAAAAGCAAAACCTTCAAATTTGCAAGCTGGGACAAGATAGGGCAGGTTTACTATGATGATTACAAGAGACTTTACATAGACGGAATTTTGAGTAAGGTGGATGTCGATGCCATAGCTGAGAAAGAGTTTAAAGTTGTGATCGACTGTGGAAACGGAGCTGGTTGCGTTACATCTCCATACATCTTAAAGGAGCTTGGTTGTAATGTTGTAAGCATAAATGCGCACCCAGATGGCAGATTTCCCCAGAGAAATCCTGAACCCGTTGAGGAGAACGTTGGACTATTGAAGAAGGTCGTTAAGGATGTTAAAGCTGATCTGGGGGTTGCACACGATGGAGATGCAGATAGGGCTACTTTCGTTGATGAGAAGGGTAGGTTCATACCTGAAGATGTTATGCTTGCTTTGATGGCCAAGTACTACGTTGAGAAGCACGGTGGTGGAAAGGTAGTTACCCCAGTAAGCTCATCGAAGTGTGTTGAAGATGTTGTTACGGAGGCTGGAGGAGAAGTGATATATACGCCAGTGGGATCACCCGTTGTCGCTGAAACAATGCTAAAGGTCAAAGCTGTTTTTGGTGGCGAAGGAAACGGTGGACTGATATTCCCTGAGCATTTACTTGCAAGAGATGGGGCAATGAGCTTTGCAAAGGTTTTAGAGCTCATGGCTTTAGAAGGTAAACCCATCTCAGAACTTGTTAAGGAAATCCCCAAGTACCATATGATAAAGACCAAGGTTCCTTGCAAGGATAAGATTAAACTTCTGAAAGGTTTAAGGGAAAAGTTCCCGGAGGCGAACTTTACGGATGGAGCAAGGATAGATTACGAGGACAGCTGGATTCTGATAAGACCCTCTGGTACTGAACCGATAGTGAGGATATTTGCAGAGGCTAAGTCTAAGAAGAAGGCTCAAGAGCTCATTAAGTTTGGAATTAAAGTCGTTAATGAAATTTTAAAATAATTTTTAATCTTTATAATAAATTATTATTTTAATTCTATAAACTGAATTTCCTTCAGTTCTGGCGAAGAGATAGTCATCTCAGTAAACTAAGTTTCTAATCTTTAGAGTCATCAAAAAACCGTCATTGAATGACTTAAGAGTACACTCACCCTTTATCAGTTCATCGATTGTTATGTAACCATCACCAAACGTAGATACAAAAACTACACCATCATCCCAATCGACTGCTAAATCTGTGTATTCCTTGTTAGGTAGCCTTATCTCTATACCTTTTGAATCGAGAGTTGGCTTGCAAATTAAGGAATCACTTAGAGCTAGGAATTTTCCATCCTTGACGAAGAACGTTATGACGTACCTATCGTATACTTCTTTAAAACCGTCATCTTCAAGGACGTAAACTTTATCAGACCTACCTTTCACATCTAAAAATCGCCAACATATTTGCCATTGTAAGTCTCAACGAATAACTTTCCATCAAAAACTCTAACAAAAGGAACTGGTTCATCACCATTTACGTATAACTTCGAAATTTGAAGAGTATTTAAGTCTAGGACGTCTATTCCTCCATCTAAGTTCCCAGCATAGAGTTTTCCGTCCTTAATAACCATTTCGTAGTGTGGGCCGTCTATCAGCCTTTCGATGCAAGAAGTACCGTTAGCTATTATGCA